>JAYWAO010000477.1:0-26003 GCA_043782365.1 Deltaproteobacteria bacterium | reverse complement strand
TGCTGATGCTCTGGGGGCTCTCGCAGACCTCGGGCTTCGCGGGCGCGCTGCTGCTCAACCTGGAGGCGCCGGCGACGCTCGGGCTGGCGCTGCTGGTGTTTGGCGAGCACGTCGGGCGTCAGGAGCTGATCGCGGCCGCGGTGATCGCCGCCGGGGCGGCGATCCTGGGCGGCGTCCCAGGCCAGGACGCCGCAAAGGCCTCCCTCCAGGGCGCGCTGGCGATCGCGGGCGCCTGCTTCGCCTGGGGACTCGACAACAACCTCACCCAGCGGCTCTCGCTGCGCGATCCGCTCTTGATCGCGCGGGCCAAGACGCTCGGCGCGGGGTCCTTCTCGCTGCTGGCTGCGCTGGCGCTGGGCGCCACCCTGCCGCCCTGGCCGCAGCTCCTCCTGGCGCTCGGGGTCGGCGCGCTCGGCTACGGCGCCAGCCTCGCCCTCGACGTGGTGGCCCTGCGCGAGCTCGGCGCCGCCCGCGAGGCGGCCCTCTTCGCCACCGCTCCGTTCGCGGGCGCGCTGCTCTCGGTGCCGCTGCTCGGGGATCGCCCGGGCCTGGCCCAGCTTGGCGCGGCGGGCGCGCTGCTCTTCGGCGTCTGGCTCTTGGCGCGGGCCCGGCACGGCCACACGCACGCCCACGCGCCGCTCGCCCACGACCACAAGCACGAGCACGACGAGCACCACCAGCACGGGCACGACGGGCTCCACCTCTCGCGGGACGCGAGCGGGAAGATCCCCGAGCCGCACGCGCACCCGCATGTCCACGTGCCGCTGGTCCACGACCACCCGCATGTGTCGGATGCGCACCACCGGCACGAGCACGGGAACGACCACGAGCATCCGCGCGAGGACGAGCACGCGTAGCGCGCGCCCGGGTCGCGGTTATGCTAAGTCGCCCGCGTCGCCGGCCCTGAACCGTTTGGCCGCGCGAGATGCGATACCTCCATGCAAAGGAGAACGCGATGAAGCCACTCCCCACCGAGATCGTCTTCCTCTCCGCCAAGCGGACCCCCTTCGGGACCTTCGGCGGCGCCCTCAAGGACCAGAGCGCCACCGACCTCGGCGTCCACGCCGCCAAGGCCGCGCTCGCCCAGGCCAAGATCGACCCGAACGATGTCGACCACGTCATCTTCGGCAACGTGCAGCAGACCTCCGCAGACGCGATCTACCTCTCGCGCCACGTCGGTCTGCGCGCGGGCGTGCCGAAGGAGACCCCCGCGGTCACCGTCAACCGCCTCTGCGGCTCGGGGTTCGAGGCGATCGTCCAGGCCGCGCTGCAGATGCTGGCGGGCGAGACGCAGGTCGCGCTGGTCGGCGGCACCGAGAGCATGTCGCAGGCCCCCTACGCGATTCGCGGGGTGCGCTGGGGCACCGTGCTCGGCCGGCCGCCTCCGATGGAGGACACGCTCTGGAGCTCGCTCACCGACAGCTACTGCAACCTGCCGATGGCGATGACCGCCGAGAACCTCGCGGTGCAGTACGGCCTGACGCAGGCGATGGTCGACGAGTACTCGGTGGGCTCGCAGCGGAAGTTCGCCGCCGCGCAGGCGTCGGGCGCGCTCGACAGCGAGATCGCCGCGATGGAACTCCCGGGCAAGAAGGGCGCGGTCATCAAGTTCGCCAAGGATGAGCACAACCGCCCGGAGACCACGGTGGAAGGCCTCGCCAGGCTCCCCAAGGCGTTCAAGAAGGACGGCGTCATCCACGCCGGCGCCGCCTCGGGCATCTGCGACGGCGCCGCCGCGCTCGTCATGTGCACGCGCGCCTATGCCGAGAAGAAGGGCCTCCTGCCCATCGGCAAGCTGTCGGGCTGGGGCACCGCGGGCGTCGACCCGAGCATCATGGGCATCGGCCCCGCGCCGGCCATCCGCCGCGCGCTCGAGAAGCACGAGGGCAAGCTGTCGGACTTCGACCTCGTCGAGGTGAACGAGGCGTTCGCCCCTCAAGTCCTCGCGGTGCAGAAGGAGCTCGGCCTCAACCCGGAGACGCTCAACGTGGACGGCGGCGCCATCGCCGTCGGCCACCCGCTCGGCGCTTCGGGCGCGCGCATCACCGCGCACCTGCTCTACGCGCTCGCCCGGCGGGGCGGGAAGCGGGGCATCGGCTCCGCCTGCATCGGCGGCGGGCAGGGCATCGCGGTGCTGGTCGAGTCGGTCTAGGGAACGGCCTCGGTGCGCGCGCCTGGGGGTCCGGCGCGCGCCTCGTGGTAGCAATCAGGGCAGCGAGGAAATCCGCATGACCGAAGGCCTCCTCTACGACTGGAACCTCGGCGCGCCCGAGAGCCCGCGCGCGGAGGGACCGCCGGGCCGCCTCGCGCAGGCGGTGGTGCTCGACGAGACGCTGCGCGACGGCATCCAGAGCCCCAGCGCGGTCGACCCGACGCTCGACGAGAAGATCGCGCTCTTGCACCTGATGGACACGCTCGGCGTCGCCCAACTCGACGTGGGCCTGCCCGGCGCCGGCGCCCAACAGCGGGCGGCCATCGAGCGCCTCTGCCGCGAGATCGGTAGCGCAAGATTATCGATTCAGGCCAACGTCGCCTGCCGCACGTTGGTGGCCGACATCGAGCCCGTCGCCGGCATCGTCCAGAAGACCGGCGTCCCGCTCGAGGTGTACGCCTTCATCGGCAGCTCGCCGATCCGCCAGTACGCAGAGGAGTGGGACGTCGACTTCATCGAGAAGCAGTCGGTGGAGGCGATCCGCTTCGCGATCTCGCAGGGGCTCTCGGTGGCCTACGTCACCGAGGACACCACGCGGTCGCGGCCCGACCAGCTCCGCCGGCTCTTCCTCTCGGCCATCGAGGCCGGCGCGCGGCGCCTCTGCCTCTGCGACACCGTCGGCCACGCCACGCCCGAGGGGGCCGCGGCGCTGGTGCGGTTTGCGGAGGGCATCGTGCAGGAGAGCGGCGTCGAGGTGGGCCTCGACTGGCACGGCCACAACGACCGCGGCCTCGCGCTCGCCAACGCGCTCGCGGCAGGCGCGGCAGGCGCCACGCGCCTTCACGGCTGCGCCGCTGGCATCGGCGAGCGGGTCGGCAACACCGCCACCGACCAGCTCCTGGTGAACCTCAAGCTGCTCGGCCACCCGCTCTACGGGCCGCGCGACCTCACCCGGCTCGTCGAGTTCACCTCGCTCGCGGCCAAGGCCACCGGGCACGCGGTCCCGGTGAACTATCCGCTCGTCGGCAGCGACGCCTTCCGCACCGCCACGGGCGTGCACGCAGCCGCCATCATCAAGGCGCAGAAGAAGGGCGACAGCTGGCTGGCCGACCGCATCTACTCGGGCGTGCCGGCGGGCGAGTTCGGCAAGCAGCAGGAGATCGAAGTGGGCCCGATGAGCGGCCTCTCCAACGTCAAGCACTGGCTCGCGCGCCACCAGATCCAGGCCGACGACGGCCTCGCCAAGGCGGTGCTCGCCCGCGCCAAGGGTGTCAGCCGCACGCTGACCGAATCCGAAGTGGCGGCCCTGGTATCTGAGCTGCAACACCAAGCCCGGCCCACGGGAGGCGCCGCTTGACTCCGTTCACCGGGATGAAGGTCTTCTCGACCACGCTCGCGCGCGACCGCGAGGCGATGAGCGAGACCATCAACAAGTGGCTGCGCGAGAACCCCCAGTTGGAGGTGGTGGACAAGACCGTCACCCAGTCCTCCGACAAGGCGTTCCACTGCCTGTCGATCACGCTCTTCTACCAGGAGCGCCCGCGCAGCTGACGGGCGGCGAGGAAAATGGCGCGACCGGGCTCAGCGTTCTCCTTCCAGATCCCCCACCTGTCGTGGGGCGTGCGGCTGCTCTTGTGGAGCACCGTCGGCGTCTCGCTCGCCATCGCGGGCGCGGGCGCTTTCGGGCTCGGTGGGCTGGAGGCGCTGCTGATCAAGGCGTTCATCTACCAGCCGCTCTCGCTGCGGGTCTGGGCCCTGGCGACGTACGCCTTCTACAACGACCAGGCGCTCACGCTCGTCTTCAACTGCATCTGGATCGTCTGGCTCGGGGCCGACCTCGGCGCGCGCTGGGGCCAGCGGCGGATGATCACCCACTACTTCCTCAGCGTGGCGCTCGGTGGGGCGGCGGCGTCGCTCCTCGCGCTGGTGGCGCCGTCGGTGGTCCCGGGAGCGCTGGTGGGCGGCTGGGCCACGGTGATGCCGCTCCTGATGGGCTACGCGCTGGTGCTGCCCGACCGGCCCGTGCAGATGCTGCTGGTGCCGCCGTTCGCAGCCCGGCTGCTGGTGCCGATCGCCACCGGGCTGATCGTGCTCAGCGCCCTCTACGACAAGAGCGTGCGCGGGGTGGTCACCGCGCTCCTCGTGCAGCTCGCCGCGATCGCCCTGGCGCGGCAGAGGCTGGCGCTGCCCGACCCCTCCAAGCTCTGGCTGCGCGTCCGCGTCTGGTGGTTCGCGCGGCAGATGAAGGGCAAGCTGCGCGTGGTCCCGGGGCTCCCGAAGGACGAAGACCTCCCCAAGCCTCGATCAGGCAGCCGGGGCAGCGACAACTACCTGCACTAGCCCTCCCGCAGGTCTTGCACGGCAGCGCGCGCCACGAAGATGCGGCGCGTGTTGGTGCGGGCGGCGTCGCTGGGCACGAGGAAGAAGCCCTCGGGCGCGTCGGCCCCCTCGCGCTGGCCCTCGATGGTGCGGCCGTCCTCGAAGGTGACGCGGACCTTGGCGCCGGTGCCGGGCGCGGGCTTCTCGCCGGCCCGGAGCATGAAGAAGATCGCCTTCACCTCGGCCGCCTGCACCGACTCCGGCGCCCCCGTGCCCGACTGCGGCTCGAGGGCGAACCCCCTGCCGGTCAGGTCGATGTCCTTCACCACGCCCCGGCGCGTGCGCCCCGCGCGGGTGTGGATGGCCACGCGGTGCTCTCCGGAGACCGCGAGCTGGCTCGTCGGCAGCGCGGACTCGGGCTCGTAGATCGGCACCGGCAGATCGGCGTCGTCGAGCGAATGGTCGACGTGGTCGGTGACGACGGGGTCGTCCGCCGAGAGTGAGGCGCCCGGCGCGAGCGGCGCGAACGGGCTCCCCGCCTGCGCGTCGGGCGCCGCCACCGGGAAGGCGGTCTGCGTCTTCGCCTCCCAACCACCCGCACCCGCGGCCGCAGCGACTGGCACCTCCCAGCGGGCCGACGGCCTGGCCGCTTCCCAGGCACCGGCTGCAGGCGGCGGGACGGCTTCGATCACCCACTCCTCGGCGCCGGGCGAGGAGACCAGCTTGTTTGCGCTGAAGGACCCTGCGGGCTCTCCTGCCCACGCCGGGACGACAGGGGCCGCGGCGAGCGCAGGCGCGCCCCACGGCTCGGTGTTCGTGTTCGCGGGGGCCGCTGGGGCGCCCCAGGCGCCGTGCGCAGCCGGAGCCGCGGTCGGAGCGTCACCCCAGCCTCCCGTGGGCGCTGCCGGAGCCCCAGGCGCCCCCCAGGAGTCGGAGGGCGCTGCCTGAGCAGCAGCCCCCGGCCACCCTTCGGAGGCGGCCGCTGCGCTCGCGGCCCACGGCGTCGCGGGCTGCGGGGCCGAGCCGGCCCACTCTCCCGAGGAGGCCTCCGCGTGCCACCGCGGCGCGGCGGCGGTGTCCCAGGGCGTGGGCGCGGCCGGCGCTGCCCCGTGGGGCGTGACCTCGAGCTCGACGTGGTTCCAGGGCGCGGCGGGGTCGGCGGTGCCCGCGATCGCGTCCTCGGGGAGCTGCTCGGCGATGGCGTCCTCGGGGAGCTGCTCGACCGCGTCCTCGGCGGGGGGCGGGTTCGGCGCGCCCGGGTGGTCCGTCGGCATGCCCTGGGAGGCGGACGCCAGCGCGTCGGCCGCGGCGACGACCAGCTCACTCGCCGACCCGGCCTCCGGACCGGTCTGCAGCCCAGCAGGCGGGGACCCCAGGGGCAGCGCCAAGGGCTCGGCCACCGGAGGCAGGGCGAGCTCTTTCTCTTCGGGCGCGGCCGGAAGGGCAAGGGGCTCCACGGGCACGGCGACCGCGGGCAGCCCGGGCTCGGCAGGCGCTGCCGGAGCGGTCTCCGCTGAAGGAGCGCTCTCGGCGGCAACCTGGGCAGCCGGTGCGGGGTCCTCCCCCGGAGCAGCCGCCGCCTCGGTCGCGCCCGCGGGCGGTGGGGCCCCGGCAGGCTGCGCAGCGGGCTCGACCGGCGCGGCTTCGACCGCGGAGACCGACGCGTTGGCCGCGGGGGGCTCGTCCTCGGCTAGCTCCGCATCGGAGAGCAGCATCACCTCCTCGCCGGCAGGCTCGGCTGCGGCGGCAGGGAAAAGCTCGGCAGCGGACTCCACAAAAGCGGCCGGGTGCAGCGTCCCGGCGCTGTCGTGCCCCGGCGCCCCGGCCTCCAGCGCAGGCTCGGCGCCTTGCGGGTTGACGGCAGCGGGCGCTGCAGCGAGCGGCGCGTCGGCAGCCGGCGCTGCGGCCTCGGCCTGCTCGCGGGCGGGCGGTGGCACCGAGGCGAGTTGGTCGTCGGTGCTGGCCCAGGCGTCGGGGGCCTCGACCTCGGGCTGGCCGGGTGGCTCGCTGCCCAGGGCCTCCGAAATGACGCCGAGGATGCGCAGGTCGGCCTGTTCGGTCCGCTGCTCCGGCGGCAGGGCCGCGAGCGGCCTCGGGGTGGGAATGCTCTGGCCGCGCAGCCTGGTGGGGCGCTTGAGCGGCACCTCTCGCACGGGGCCGCGCAGGCCCTCGGCCCAGTCGCCGGCCAGCGGGTCCTGCGCAGCCTCCGCGGCCGCGTCGGTTCCAGAGGGGAAGGGGAGCGTGGCGCGGGGCTCTGAGGTGTCGGGCATTGGTGGCGGCGCTCCGAGGCGAGCAGTGCAGTGGAGTGCACGCCGCCCAGAGGACTCTTTGAAAAAGCATCGCACAGTTCCACTCGTCAAGCCCGTCTACCGGCCTTGCCCTTGCGCCGGATTGGGCCTTTTCCCCGCTGGCGTGGTACAGCGCGCCCCTCGGAAAGGCCCGGGTCGCAAAAAGTCTCCGCGGGCAAGAGGGTGCGATGGCTTTGGTTCCACTCGGTACGGGCGCGCAGGCGAGGGCCAAGGGCAAGCTGCCCGGGCCGGAGGCGTTCCTGCCGACCAACCTCGCCGAGGCGAAGGCCCGCGGTTGGGACGAGCTCGACATCGTCCTCATCAACGGCGACTCGTATGTCGATCACCCGACCTTCGGGGTGCCGCTGATCGGCCGCCTGCTCGTCTCCCGCGGCTTCCGGGTGGGGATCATCTCCCAGCCCGACTGGAGCGACGCTTCGGGGCTGACCGATTTCCAGGCCTGTGGCCGCCCGCGCCTCTACTTCGGCGTCTCGAGCGGCAACATGGACTCGATGGTCAACCACTACACCGGGGCCCGCAAGCGCCGCTCGAACGACGCCTACACGCCGCACGCCGCGCCCGGGAAGCGGCCCGACTACGCGACCGCGGTGTATGCGCGCAAATTGAAGAAGCTGTATCCCGACGTGCCCGTGGTGCTCGGCGGCGTCGAGGGCTCGCTGCGCAGGCTCGCCCACTACGACTACTGGAGCGATCGGGTCCGGCATTCGATATTGGTCGATTGCCCCGCGGATATCCTGGTTTATGGCATGGGGGAGGCGCCCATCCTCGAGGTGTCGCGCCGGCTCGCGCAGGGCGAGGACATCTCGGGCCTGACGGATGTCCGCGGGACCGCGGTGAAGTTCAAGTTCGACAACCGGCTCCCGCGCACGCCCGACTCCGGCGACGCCTGGCGCTTCCTCGCTGGCGAGCGGCCGTACGGCGAGATCTGGCTGCCCTCGTACGAGGAGATCACCGCCGACAAGAAAGTGTATGCGGAGTTCTCCCGGCTCTACCACCTCGAGCACAACCCCGAGAACGCGCGGGCCTTGCTCCAGCCGCACGGCGGGCACCTCGTCTACATCAACCCGCCCGCCACGCCGCCCAGCACCGAGCTGATCGACGAGGAGTACGAGCTGGCGTTCACCCGCCTGCCGCACCCGATGTACGGCGACGCGAAGATCCCCGCCTGGGAGCAGATCCGCTTCTCGGTGACCATCATGCGCGGCTGCGCGGCGGGCTGCTCGTTCTGCTGCATCACCGAGCACCAGGGCCGCGACGTGGTCAGCCGCTCCGAGGCGAGCGTGCTGCGCGAGATCCAGTCGCTCAGCGACGTCCCGGGCTGGACCGGTGTGGTCAGCGACATCGGCGGCGCGACGGCCAACATGTGGCACATGGCCTGCACAGACGCCGAGTGGCACAAGGTCTGCCGCCGCGCCTCGTGCGTGTACCCGAGCGTCTGCGAGAAGTTCGGCACCGACCACGGGCCGCTGATTCAATTGATGAAGAAGGCCCGCGCGCTGCCCGGCGTGAAGAAGGCCTTCGTCGCCTCGGGCGTGCGCTACGACGTCGCCTTCGCCGACCCCGTGCACGGCGACGAGTACATCCGCGAATTGGTCGCCAACCACGTCGGCGGGCACCTCAAGATCGCCCCCGAGCACATCTCGCCCGGCGTCGTGCGGGTGATGAAGAAGCCCGGCAAGGAGATGTTCGAGCGGTTCCGCGACCTCTTCGACAAGTACTCCGAGGAGGCCGGCAAGGAGCAGTACCTCGTCCCGTACTTCATCTCCGGCCACCCGGGCTGCGAGGTGAAGGACATGGTCGAGATCAGCGACTACCTCGCCGAGAACGGCTGGCGGCCGCAGCAAGTGCAAGACTTCACGCCGACGCCGATGACGCTCGCCACCGACATGTATTACTCGGGATATCACCCCAACACCGGCAAGCCCGTCCACGTGCCGAAGGACGCCGACGAGAAGGCGATGCAGCGGGCGCTGCTGCAGCCGCACCTCGAGCCGTACCGGGCGACGGCGGCAGAGGCGCGCAGGCTGGCGGGCGCGGGGCCGGCGCCGCAGCGGAAGGCGAGCCGGCGCAAGGGGCCCAACGGCGAGCTGCTCGACAAAGATGTGAAGCCGAGCGATTCGTTCGAGTAGTCGAGCGTGCTATCGTCCCGGCACGTTACCAAGCGGGGAGGGAGCATGGCCGAATCGGTCGAGCAGATCGCCAAGCAGATCGCGGGCGCGCTCAAGGGCTACCGGGCCAGCGCCTTCTATGTCTGGGACAAGCTGCCAGTGCAGCCCGGAGACGCCTTCTTCTTGATCCAGGGCGCCTCCGCGGTAGACGACCGCCTCGACCTCGCGCTCTCCGACGAGCGCGGCAAGCACCCGACCACGCTCTCGGTCTGGGGGCCCGCCAAGGTCACCGCGGGCAAGCAGGGCTTGCGCATCGAGAAGGCGACCCGCGTCCAGTGGGGCGAGTTCGAGGCGCGGCCCGCCAAGGGTCCCGCGCTGCGCATGGAGTGAGCAAACCGGTCGTCCTGGGGGTGGTGATGAGCCGATTCACGAGTGGGTTGCTCCTGTCGGTCGCCGCGCTCCTCTGCTCGCAGGGCGCGCGCGCCGCTGCCAAGGGCAAGAAGGGGAGCAGCTCCGCTGGCGCGGCCACGGCGCCAAACTCGGCGAGCGACTACGCGTGGGTCAAGAACGCGGCCCCCCTCAAGGGCGGGCTGAAGACGTTCAAGGTCGGCCACGTCAGCCCCGCGCCCATCGAGGTGTACCGCCTCTGGGACAGCAGGGGGGCCGCCGCGACGCCACCCCGCGCCAAGGAGCTCGGCTCCTACTGGGCCGCCGTCAGCTACTCGCCCGAGTCCACCGCGCGAGCGAAGCTGGCCGTCTGCTGGGAGTTCAACCACATGGACCGGCTGATCACCTGCACTCTGCAGCCCAACGCGGTGGTCGCCTACGGGCCCGGGCAGAACGTGAAGTGCGCGGACGGCTCGGTGCTCGGAGGTGGGCCGCAGCAGATCGTCATCGCCAACGCGGCCGACTTGATCAAGAAGGGCGCGCTGCGCTGCTCGAAGTCCGCTCCGACCGGGTTCGACGGGCACGGCTTCGCGCCGGCTGCGGGCAGCGGCAGCAAGAAGCGGAAGAAGTAGCGAAAGCGGGGCGCGGCCACTCAGCGGGAGGGCCTTGCAGCGCGCTTCACCTTCGTGGCCCGGGCCGGCGACGCCGGCGACCCAGGCGGTCCCGACCTGCTCGCGAAGTTCGCGGCAACCGCCACGGGCGCACGGGTCGGCAGGCGCTCCTCCAGCTCCTCGATGGTCTTCGGCCAATCCCCCTTGAGCAGCCGCGCGAGCCCACGGTCGCTCAGCACCTTGCCCTCGGTCTGGCAGCGCGGGCAGTAATCGGTCTCGTTGTCGGCATACGCGATCCGCTGCACCGCCGTCCCGCAGATGGGGCACGGCTGCCGGTACTTCCCGTGCACCGCCATCTCGGGGCGAAAAGCGGTTACTTTTTCCGGGAACTTCCCGGCCGCCTGCGCGCGGAGCAGCTTGGTGAACTCGCCCAAGACGACCACCGTGGCCTTCTGCAGCCGCGCGATCTCCTCGGGCGACAGGTTGGTGGACAGCTGCACGGGCGACAGCCTCGCGCGGTGAAGGATCTCGTCGGAGAAGGCGTTGCCGATGCCCGAGAAGAGCTGCGGATCGGTCAGCGTGCGCTTGAGCGTGTGGCGCTCCTTCTGCAGCGCGGCGGTGAAGGCCTCCAGTGGAGCGTCCATCACCTCGAGGCCGCCGCGGTCCTGCGCGGCGAGCGCAGCGTCTCCGCGGAGCACGTGCAGCGAGGCCCGCTTCTTCGAGGCCGCTTCGGTGAAGATGAGCGACCCGCCCTGCGCTGCGTCCTCTGGGATCGGCGGCGCTCCGAGCGTGCTCCCTCCTGCGCCCGGAGCGGGCCGCGGCCCGAAGCCGAACGACGCCAGCCCCAGCTTCCCCGGGATCTTCGCGCCGGGCGCGAGCCAGCGGAAGCGGCCCGAGATCATCAAATGTATTACCAGCCAGAGGCTCTGCGCGCCCTCGTCGGCGAAGTCGGGACCGGGCCCCGACAGCCGCAGCGCGAGCCGCTTGCCCACCCGCCGCAGGCCGGTGACGCGCCTGCCCTGCGCTGCCGAGATCGGAGGGTCGAAGGTGCGCAGCACGAACGGGCTCGCCAGCCGCACCTTCTCCAGCACGGCGCCCAGCGTGCGGGCCTCGATCGCCTCCAGGTAGACGGTCACGTCGGGAAGCTCGGGCACGGGCGCTCCTCCTCGGCAGTTGTCGCGCGTGCAGGGCGTCCGGAGAGCGCGGCGCTACCCGCTGAACTCGACCAGCTCGAAGACATAGCCGTCCGGATCCTCGAAGTCCCGCCCGCGCCCGCCCGGCATCGCGTGCACTTCGCCCAGCGCCCGCGCGCCCCGCCGCTCGACCAGCTTGCCCATCTCGTCGAGGTCGTAGACCCGGATCGACAGCACCGGCCCGCCGCGGTCGTACCCGCGCCGCTCCATCGCGGCAGCGTGGAAGACCGGGTGCAGCGCGAGCAGCAGCCCGGGCCGCAGCTCCAGCTCCACCCAGCCCGGCGTGGCCGACCGCTCGGGCAGGCCGATGATGTCCCGCCAGAAGTAGCGGGCCTGCTCGACGTCGGGAACCTGGAGGCTGATGGAGACGAGCTCGTTCACGCCGTGCAAGATAGCAAAGAGCGCGGGCGCTGCGGGAATCGCCCGCCCGGCCCAAGGCATCCTTCGCGCGAAACAATCCCAGCGCGGTCGCGCCAGCCCCGCTAAACATCGGAGCAGGCACGGGCACGTCTCCATGAGAAAGCAGGCACCATGAAGGTCGTCATCGGCGGAGCAAACGGGCTGATCGGCAAGCGGCTGGTGCAGGCGCTGCGCGCGCGCGGAGACGAGGTCGTCGCGCTCGTGCGCAGCCCGGGCAGCGTGTCGTTCGGCGAGGGCGTCACCGTCGCGCAGTGGGACGGCAGGGCGCAGGGCCCGTGGGCCGCGCACGTCAGCGGCGCGCAGGCCGTCGTCAACCTCGCGGGCGCCAGCGTCGCCGCCCACCGCTGGACCGCCGCGTTCAAGGCCGAGATCCTCGCCACCCGCGTGGACTCGACCCGCGCCTGCATCGCCGCGATCGCGGCCGCGCAGCACAAGCCCGGCGTCTTTGTCTCCTCCTCGGCAGTGGGCGTCTACGGCGACCGCGGCGACGCGCTCCTCGACGAATCGGCCGCGCCCGGCGAGGGCTTCCTCGCGGAGGTCTGCCAGACCTGGGAGGCCGAGGCGCGCAAGGCCGAGGCCCTGGGCGTGCGCGTGCCGCTCATCCGCACGGGCGTGGTGCTCGCGCGTCCCAGCGAGGGCGGCGCGCTGGAGAAGATGGTGCTGCCGTTCAAGCTCTTCGCGGGCGGCCCCATCGGCAGCGGCAAGCAGTGGCTCCCGTGGATCCACCTCGAGGACGAGGTGGCGATCTTCCTCTGGGCCATCGACGACGCGCGCGCGCGTGGTCCGGTCAACGCGGGCGCTCCGACTCCCGCGACGATGGCCGCGTTCTGCAAGGCGCTCGGTGGGGCGCTCGGCCGGCCGTCGTGGGCACCGGTGCCGGGGTTCGCGCTCAAGCTCTTGGTGGGCGAGTTCGCCGACGCGCTGCTCGGCGGACAGCGGCTGGTGCCGAAGCTGCTGCTCGACTCCGGGTTCAAGTTCCGCTTCACGACCTGCGAGGCGGCGCTGGCGGATCTGCTCTAACGTCAGGGTCGAGCGCGACTTGGGCTGTTGCGGCGCCAGCGAAGCAAGCTGGGAACAAGTCAGTGGCTGAAGAGCGCAGCGGTCTCGCTGCAGGTCACCGCAGTGCGCAGCCACCCGTCGAGGACGGCGAGGTCCGCGCAGGCGACTACCCGCGCGCGCTGCTCCGGGGAGACGGCGAGGCCGCGCGCGGAGAGCACGGCTAGCACTCCTTCGGCCTTCCCTTCGGCGTGTCCCTTGACCCGCCCCGTTTCGATCAAGCGTTCACCGACGGTTCCCATGACCATCTCCGTTGCGGGGGCAACGCGGACCAGCTCTCGCTCCAAGTCCTTCACTGCGTCGTGCCCAGCGATGAGGAGAAGATAGCGCAAGAGCGTGCGGGCGTCTTCCGGAGACTCCCTCGAAAGCTTGTCCAGCGCGGGAGCCCCGACCAACAGGTGCCTGCTTCAGTTGGCGTCGGCCGCTGCGAGCGTGCGCCCCAGCTCGTCGGTGAGCAGCGCCTCGTAGGTGCGCGCGGGCAGCCGCGAGGAGAGCCGGATCCTGGCGTCGAACTCCTGCGGCGCACCTGCGACCGGCTGCGCGATCAGCTCGATGCGCAGCTCGCAGCCCGAGAAGTCGGCGAAGAAGGCAGGCCGCAGCCCGGCGGTCTTGAAGCGGCCGTGTACACGCAGTTCGCGCGGAGGGCGTGGCTTCTTCGCATCTCCGGTGGTGTCGCCCATCGAGACGACGGGCTCGACGGTGACCGACTCGAGCGCTGTTCCATCGAGAGGCGGCGCGCGCAGGTCCATCCGGAGCAGCGTCGCCGGGCTGCCGCTCGCGCAGGCGGCGAGCCCGCCCGGCAGCGCGCCGCGGGCCGCTTTGAGCGCGGCAGCCGGCGCGAGGCCGCTCTGGAGAGGGGCAGCGAAGGGCTGGCCGGCGAGCAAGAGCCGCAGGGCCGCGCCGCTGGTGACGCCGTCGCACAAGAGGCCCGCCGGCAGCACGGCGCAGGTGAGGCCCGCGGGGTCTACCAGCTCGAGAGCGGGCCGCGCCGGTGCGGGCGCCGGCGGCAGCGCTCTGCCGAGGAGCGCGGCCACCGCGGGCCAGGCGAGGTCATCGACGCCTTCGTCGGTGAGCGACTGCCAGCCCATCCGCAGCGCGCGCGCCGCAGCCAGCGCCGGGTCGGAGGTCGACGCGCAGCGGGTGTTGGCGAAGGGCAGCGCGGCGCTGGAGGCCTGCGCGAGCACGTGCGCCTCCACCGGCCAAAGCGCGCCGGCCACCTCCTTGAGAGAGAGGTCCGCGTGGGCCGAGACCGCCGCCGCCACCAAGCCGCGCGCGGCCGCCACCTGCCTGCGTTCGCGCGCGTCGAGCCCCGACGAGGGTGCGGCAGCGGCCCGCTGCGCAGACTGGGGATCGCAGACCACGGGCGCGGCGGACGGGTCGAAGCGGGCGAGCGCGCCGACCGTTTGCAGCCTGGCCGCTGGCGGCATCATGGCGACCTCGTGCCAGCGCGCGAGGGTGGCCTCGTAGAGCGCCCAGACCTCCAGCTTCGGGAGCGACGCCGCGGTCTCTAGCAGCGCCCCGCGCAGGCCGTGCGCGACCAACAGGTCCACCGCGGGAGCATCGAATCCGTGCGCCGCGAGCACCTCGGCTACCGGCGTGTTGTCGTCCTCGCCGCCCTCGATGTCGAGGCGCCACTCGGCCTCGTCCACCACCGCCCTGCGTGCGCTGTCCTCGGAAGACACGGCGGCAGCGGTCAGCTCCGATTCGCCCACCTCGGCAGGGTCCGCGCAGCCCGCCAGCAGCAGCAGGCAGAGCACCGCCCGCGCCCACCCCGACCCCGAGCCCACCGCCTCGATGCTCATCACGCTCTCGCTCATCGCAGCCTCGTGCGGTCCGTTTCGCGACCCGGGCAGGTCCACTTCGAGACCCTCCGCCCGGTCCGCATTGAGCCCCTTCAGAGGGGCGCCAACGTCCGCGCCGGGGGCCTACGCAACCCCGGTGCCAACCACGCTGCGCACCCGCGCCAGGGCAGCCACGGCGCCTTGTCCGATTCACCCGGCCTCAACTGCTGCGACACGCTTGACTCCCCGCCCCGGCGGCCCCAGATGATCCGTCCCCATGGCCGCCGACTTCACCCATCTCCACCTGCACACGCTCTACAGCCTCCTCGACGGCGCGATCCGCCTGCCGGATCTCATGAAGGCCTGCGCCGACACCGGCATGAAGTCGGTGGCCGTCACCGACCACGGCAACATGTTCGGCGTCGTCAACTTCTACAAAGAGGCGAAGAAGCACGGCATCAAGCCGATCATCGGCCTCGAGGCCTACGTCGCGGGCGAGAAGGGCCGGGCCGACAAGTCGCAAAGAATCGGTAACCACCTCGTGCTGCTGGCGATGAACGACCTCGGCTACCGGAACCTGCGCTACCTGTCGACCAAGGCGTTCACCGAGGGGTTCTACTACGACCCGCGGGTGGACAAGGAGCTGCTCCGCTCGCACAACGAGGGGATCATCGCGCTCACCGCCTGCATGGCCGGCGCGGTGCCCAAGGCGATCCGCCGCGGCGACATGGACGAGGCCCGCCGCGAGACCAAGGAGCTGCACTCGATCTTCGGCGACCGGCTCTATCTCGAGGTGCAGTCGAACGCGCTCAAGGAGCAGCTGCCGGTCAACCACGGCGTCTGCGAGCTCTCGCGCGACCTGGGCATCCCGCTGGTCGCCACCGCCGACAGCCACTACGCGCGGCGCGAGGACGCCAAGGCCCACGAGATCCTGATGGCCATCGCGCAGGGCAAGACGCTCGACGACCCCAAGCGGATGAAGCACGAGACCGAGGAGCTCTTCATCAAGAGCCCCACCGAGATGTCGGACGTGCAGGACGGCGTCACGGGCGTCGGCGCCGAGTGGGCGGAGGCCGTGCACAACTCGTGGCTGATCGGCGAGCGCTGCAACGTCGAGCTCGACCTCAAGTCCCGCCATCTCCCCGAGTTCAAGGTCCCCGAGGGAGAGACGCCCGACAGCTACTTCGCCGCCCGCGCCCGGCAGGGGCTCGACCAGCGGTTCAAGGAGATCGCCAGGACGGGCCGGGTGGTGGACGCCGACGTCTACCGGGCCCGCCTCGAGCTGGAGATCGGCGTCATCGTCGGGATGAAGTTCCCGGGCTACTTCCTCATCGTGATGGACTTCATCAACTGGGCGAAGGCGCACGGCATCCCGGTGGGTCCGGGCCGCGGCTCGGGCGCAGGCTCCTTGGTCGCCTATTCGCTGCGCATTACAGATATTGACCCGCTGCCGTACAACCTGCTCTTCGAGCGCTTCCTCAACCCGGAGCGCGTCTCGATGCCGGACTTCGACGTCGACTTCTGCCAGGACCGGCGCGGCGAGGTGATCGACTACGTCACCGGCAAGTATGGCCGGGATAACGTGGCTCAAATCATCACCTATGGCGCCCTCTCGGCGAAGAGCGCGATCAAGGACGTGGCGCGGGTGATGAACGTCCCCTTCGCCGAGGTGAACGAGCTCACTCGCAACATCCCGGCGCTGATCGACGGCCACCCGCCCACCATCGAGGGCGCGCTCAAGGCCGAGCCGAAGCTGACGGCCATCCAGGAGTCCAAGCCGATCTTCAAGCAGATCATCGACTACGCCCGCGCGCTCGAGGGCCTGACGCGCTCGACGGGCATGCACGCCGCCGGCGTGGTGATCGGCGAGAAGCCGCTCTGGGAGTACGTCCCGCTCTGCCGCGGACAGAACGGCGAATTGGTAACGCAGTTTGCAAAAGACGAGGTCGAGGCGGCGGGCCTCGTCAAGTTCGACTTCCTCGGCCTGAAGACGCTCACCGTCATCAGCGACGCGGTGAAGCTGGTGAACAGACAGAAGCCCGAGGCCGAGCACGTCGACATCACGCTCTTGCCGTTCGACGACAAGAAGACCTACGAGCTGATCTCGCGGGGCGACACCGCCGGCGTCTTCCAGATGGAGTCGAGCGGCTTCACCGAGATGGTGAAGAAGCTCCGCCCGAGCGTCTTCGAAGACATCATCGCCGCCGGCGCGCTCTACCGGCCGGGCCCGCTCGACTCGGGCATGGTCGACGTCTTCATCAACCGCAAGCACGGCCGCGAGCGCGTCTCGTACCCGCACCCGAAGCTCGAGGTGGTGCTCAAGGACACCTACGGCGTCATCGTCTACCAGGAGCAGGTGATGCAGATCGCCCAGATCCTGGGCGGCTACTCCCTCGGGCGCGCCGACATCCTCCGCCGCGCGATGGGCAAGAAGAAGGCCGAGGAGATGGCCAAGGAGCGCCAGGGCTTCTTGGAGGGCTGCGCGAAGAACGGCGTCGACCCGAAGGTCGCGAGCGACATCTTCGACCTGATGGAGAAGTTCGCCGAGTACGGCTTCAACAAGAGCCATTCGGCGGCCTATGGCCTCGTCACCTATCAAACCGCGTGGCTCAAGGCCCACTACCCGGTCGAGTTCATGGCCGCGCTGCTGACGAGCGAGAAGGACTCGACTGACAAAGTAGTCGCGCACATCGCCGAAGCGCGCGCCGACGGCATCGTGGTGCTGCCGCCCGACGTGAACGACTCGGGGCTCGCCTTCGGCGTCTCGCCGAATCCCGACTTCAACCCGACCCCGAAGCGCGGGCAGAAGCAGCAGAAGAACCTCATCCGCTTCGGGCTCGGCGCCATCAAGGGCGTGGGCGAGAACTCGATCGGCGCCATCCTGCAGGCGCGCGACAACCCGGGCCCGTCCAGTGGCCAGACGGGTCGGCCCTTTGCCGGCCTGTTCGATTTCTGCTCGCGCATCGACGCGAAGAAGCTCAACCGCAAGACGGTGGAGGCGCTCTGCGCCGCGGGCGCGTTCGACTTCGGCAAGAAGGCGCGCAAGGCGGTCTGGGACGCGATCGACGCCGCGCTCGCCCAGGGCTCCTCGGCGCAGAAGGACCGCGACTCGGGCCAGTTCGGCCTCTTCGGCGGGCCCCGCAACAAATCCGTGGCGAAGGCCGGCGCGGCGGAGCCCGCGGTCGAGGAGCGCGTCTTCGGCAAAGAGGAGTGGCCGGAGCGCGAGCGGCTCGCCAAGGAGAAGGAGGCGATTGGCTTCTATATCACCGGCCACCCGCTGGCCCGATATGAGGCCGATTGCAAGCGCTGGGCGACCCACACCTGCGCCTCCCTGGGCGCGGCCAAGGGATATGAGAAGGTGGCGGTGGCCGGTATCGTCACCGGCTGGCGCGAGCGGATCACCAAGACCGGCAAGAAGATCGCCTTCGCGGTGCTCGAGGACCTCACCGGCGCGCGCGACCTCGTCATCTACGACGACGCCGTGCAGAAGTATGAATCGACCCTCAAGGGCGACGACCCGGTGCTGATCCGCGGCATGGTCCGGCTGGCCGAGAAGTTCGGGGCCGACGCGAACGCCGAGCCGACCGAGCCCTCGCCCGAGATCAAGGTGGACGAGGTCTCCAAGCTCTCGGACGTCCGCGCGCAGAAGAGCACCAAGGTCGAGTTCAAGGTGCCCGTCGAGGCGGCCACGCCCGAGCGGCTGGCCGATCTCAAGAAGCTCCTGCTCAAGCACCCGGGCGCGTGCGGCGCGCAGCTGACCCTGGTGATCCCGCAAACGGCCGAGACGCGCATCGCGCTCAAGGGCGTCAAGATCGCGCCCGACGACGAGCTGCTCGCGGCGGTGGACCGGCTCTTCGGCAGCAGGGTCTCGGCGGTACGGTAGCGTCCTTTTTTTGGTGGTGCGGCAGTCGAGAGGAACGGCGATGAATCGCAAGGCACTGTTGGTGGTGGCCGCGGCGCTGGCCGCGCTGGTCTTCACCTGGCAGCTGGGGTGGCTCGGCAAGAAGCCCGTCTTCATCGGCGTGGTGCTGCCGCTCACGGGCCCCGACGCCGCCGTCGCGGCCGGCATGCGCAACGCCGTCCGGATGGCCGTCGACGAGACCAACGCCAAGGGCGGCGTGCAGGGCCGGCGGGTCGAGGTCCTCGAGGTCGATGACCACGAGGACCAGCCCACGGCGAAGGCGGCGGCGGCGCGCCTGGCGGCCGACGCGCGTGTGCTCGGCGTGACCGGCTACTTCAACCCGGCGGGCTTCTGGGCCTCCCACGACACCTACGTGCTCGCGCGGATGCCGCTGGTGCTCTCCGGCCTGCGCGCGCGCGAGTCCACCCACCTGTTCGGCACCGGAGACCAGGAGTTCAGCCTGCTCCCCCTCGGGCCCACCGTGGCGCTCCCCATCGCACGCTGGGCCTGGGACACGGCCGGAGCGCGCAAGCACCTCTACGTGCGGGAGGGCACCTTCGACGGCCAAAGCGAGGTCAACATCTTCCGCGGCGCCCTGACCACGGTGAGCGGGATGCTGGTCTCCGGCGGCGACGAGCGGGTCGCGCCCGACGCCACCGACTTCTCGCCGGTCCTCGAGCAGCTGCGCGCCCGCGGGAGCGACCTCGTCTTCTACGGCGGGCGGGCCCGGCAGGCGGCGCTGCTGGTCAAGCAGCTGCGCGCGGCCGGCCTCACCACGCCGTTCGTGCTCGGCGCGCACGAGCCCGCGCAGGAGTTCCTCGACGTGGCCAAGGAGGCGGCCGAGGGCGCGGTGACCGGCTTTCCCGATCGGCCGCTGGAGGACTCGCAGGCCGGGCGGGCGTTCCTCGAGAAGTACCTGGCGGGCGGGTTCGCCGAGCCGCCGGGCCGCTCTGCGCTGCTCGGCTATGCGGGGGCGCAGACGCTGCTCGCCGCCATGGAGCGGTCGTTCCTCACCCGCCCGTCAGTCGGGGGCGCGCTGAAGAACGAGCTGTTCCAGACGGCGCTCGGCCCCGTGAAGTACTACGTCGGCGGCTCCACCTGGCAGCCGCCCGGCGTCGTCTACCAGGTGAAGGGCGGCCGCTGGGTCCCGGTGCTCCAGCTCGCCAAGGACGGCAAGACGCTGCTTCCCTATGCGCCCTGAGCCGCGCCCCGGGCGTGGCGCGGCGCTATGGCTGCTTCGCCTTGTCCCAGGTCTCCTGCGTCTGCGGCTCCTGGCTGGAGGGAGGCAGCTCGGCGAGCAGCTTCTCCTGCTGGTCCACCCGCAGCACGCCCCCGAAGCCCGCCCGCAGCGCGGCGTCGAGCTTGCGCAGCTCGTCGCGGTCGAGCATGCGCGGTCCGCTGACGCGGGGATACGCAGTGGCGAAGAGCGCCCTGCGGCCATCCTCGTGGACCTTCCACAGGTCGCGCAGCTGGGCCTGCTGCGCGCTGTCGGCGCCGGTCACCTCGAAGATCCGCAGCAGCGTGGGGTGGGTCGCGTCGTCGGCGCTCGACTTCGCGGGCTCGCCCGAGGAGAAGCGCAGCCAGGTCGCAGGCCGGTAGCCGGTGGTGGGCTTGGGCGCGTCGGGAGAGGGGCCAGGCTCGTTGGGGAAGGTCTTGCCGCTGGGTGCTGGCGCCAGCGCAGGGGCGGGCGCGGCTGGTGGAGCAGGCCGGGGCGCTGCGGCGCTCGTCGCGGGAGCGAACGGCGGCGCCGACGCAGGAGCCACCGCAGCAGGCTCCCCGCCAGAAGGCCGCGCCGAGAGCGCCCACCACGAGCCGCCCACGACCGCGACCGCAGCGGCGGCCACTCCGACCCGGCGCGAGTTCTTCGAGATGCCCATGCGCCGAAGATAACGCACGCGCGCCGAGGGCGCGCTCTCTCCGTGGACGCCACGCCCAGCGAACCGCAGCATCTTTCGCGTCGCCTGCCCTCGGGGCGGGTGCTAGCTTCCGCGCCCAGGAGCGAGCGCCCCATGACCGACCTCGAGCTGTCCAAGACGATCGTGCGCGCCTGCGAGAAGGCCGCCTCGCCCGCCGGCGTGCAGTGGCTCATCGACGCGCACGGCCGGGTCTGCGGGTCCGCCTCCGCACCGAGCCGCAACGACTTCCTCGCCTCGTTCTCGGCCGCCGGCCGCAAGCTGGGCTCGAAGCCGGTGCAGCTCCAAGGCGGGCTCCCGGACGAGCAGACCACCAGCCTGCTCAACCTGCGCGGCCTCGACGAGCTGGCCCGGGTGGCGCTGCTGCTCGCCGAGGTGGCGCGATCTTCTGATGGCGAGGCCCTCGTCAACGACCTCTACCTGCGCGGGGCCGAGCGCGAGAAGATGGCCGTGCTGCGCGCGCTGCCGCTCCTCCCCGAGCCGCGGCGGTTCACCGCGCTCGCCACCGAGGCGTGCCGCAGCAGCGTCCAGACCGTCTTCGAGGCGATCGCCTGCGACTCGCCGTTTGCCGCCAGCCACTTCACCGAGCAGGCCTTCAACCAGCTGGTGCTCAAGGCGCTCTTCACCGAGACCAGCGTGCGGCGCATCTGGGGCCTCGAGGCGCGCGCCACCGAAGAGCTCAAGCGCATGTGCCTGGGCTACGGCGACGAGCGCCGGGCCGCCAGCCGCACCGTCCCGCTCGACCTCGACCACGTCTGCTCGCTGCCCACGGTCCCTCGGGCCGCCGGCAGCGCCGGGAGCAAGCCATGAAGATCTTCGACCCGCACATCCACATGACGTCCCGGACCACCGACGACTACCAGGCGATGGCCAAGGCCGGGATCGCCGCCATCATCGAGCCGGCGTTCTGGCTCGGGCAGCCGCGCACGCACGTGGGCACGTTCGAGGACTACTTCCTGGCGCTGGTGGGCTGGGAGAAGTTCCGCGCCAGCCAGTTCGGCATCCGCCACTTCTGCACCATCGCCCTCAACCCCAAGGAGGCGAACAGCCCGCAGCTGGCGCGGGGCGTGCTCGACCTGCTCCCGCGCTACCTGGAGAAGGACGGCGTGGTCGCGGTGGGCGAGGTCGGCTACGACGACCAGACGCCGGCCGAGGACGAGATCTTCGGCGAGCAGATCGAGCTGGCCAAGAAGCACGAGCTGCCGCTGCTCATCCACACCCCGCACCGCGACAAGCTCAAGGGCACCGAGCGGACCATCGCGCTGCTCGAGGAGCACCGGTTCCCGGCGCACCTCGCGCTGATCGACCACAACAACGAGGTGACGCTGCCCGTGGTGCTCGCCTCGGGCTGCTGGGCCGGCCACTCGGTCTATCCGAACAGCAAGATGGACGAGGCGCGGATGACCTCGCTCGTGCAGCAGTACGGCACCGAGCGGATGATCATCAACAGCGCCGCCGACTGGGGCATCTCCGACCCGCTGAAGGTCCCCAAGACGGTCGCCAAGATGCGCGAGGCCGGCGTCTCGGAAGCCGACATCGAGCAGATCGTCTGGCACAACCCGATCGCCTTCTTCGCGCAGAGCGGGCGGCTCGACCCCGCCGAGTTCCAGCAGGAGCCCAAGGTCGACCAGCGGGCGCAGTTCGAGGGCAACTCGATCCTGCGCGCCGGGCAGGTGCCCGTCGTCGAGTAATGTGTATTACACCGTCCAGCGCAGGCGGAGCCCCGAGACCACGCGGGGCTGCCCCTTGAACGAGAGCCCGGCCTCGTCGACCAAAGTGTAGTCAGGCAGCCGCGCGTGCAGCCGCTCGAGCGCCACCCGCAGCTCCAGCCGCGCGAGGTGCGCGCCCAGGCACTTGTGGAACCCGCTCCCGAAGGCGACGTGCGGGTTGGGCCTCCGCGCAGGGTCCAGCGTGAGCGCGTCGGCGACGCCGCTCTCATCGAGGTTCGCCGCGGCCCACGAGACGAAGAACTGCGTCCCCGCCGGGATGGTCTCGCCGCCCACGGCGAGGTCCGCGCGCGCCGTCCGCATGCCGCGCTGCACGGGCGATTCGTAGCGCAGCAGCTCCTCGATGGCCGTGCCCCAGAGCGCGGGCTCTGCGAGCAGCCGCGCCCGCAGCGCCGGAGTCCGCGCCAGCCGGGCCAGCAGGCAGGCGAGCGCGCTGGCGGTGGTGTCGAGCCCGCCGATCACCAGCAGGTAGCAGAGGTCGAGCAGCTCCTCGCGGGTGAGCTTGCGGCCCTCCAGCTCGGCGGCGAGCAGCGAGTCGATCAGGTCTCCGTCGCCGCTCGGCCCGCCGGCCTCACGCGCGTCGAGCAGCGCGCCCAGAAAAATGTAACACTTGTCGCTGGCGGCCCGGGTGATCACCAGCCGTTCTGGGTAGGTGAGCGTCTTCGCCAGCCCCTCGGGAAAGTGGCCGAGGATCTTGTCCTTGAAGTCGAGGAACTCGGGCAGGTCGCGCTCGGGCAGGCCCATCAGCCGGGCGAAGAAGATCGACGGCAGCGGCTGGCAGAACACCTCCACCAGGTCGGCCTCGCCCCGCCCGATGAACCCGTCGATCAGCTCGTCGGTGAGCTTCACCAACGGCGCCTCCCAGCGGGCGAGCGCCCTGGGCGTCAAGAGCGGGTCGAGCAGGCGCCGGAAGCGGGTGTGCTCGGGGCCGTCGAGGTCGAGCGGCGGCAGCGGGCGCTTGCCGCCCAGGGTGGGCCCGTTGGCGCCCGGGCCGGGCACGTCGGGGTTGCGGCAGAGCGCGGCCACGTCGCCCAGGCGCACCACCGAGAGCGAGCCATCGGGTCCGCGGTGCACGGGGCAGCCGCGCGCGACCTCGGCTAGCGCGGGCTGCGGCTCGGGGCTGTCGAGCTGGCGCTGCACGTCGGGCGCAAACGGGGTGGCGGTGTACAGGTTGGCCATGCGCGCCCTCTACCACCAGGGTGGGGCCTGCATCCATCGCCGTCGAGCGCGCGTTCCGTGCGATCGTGCCGCCGTGCTGCCCCACCCCGCACAGCGCCCGCCCAGGCCGGCGACCGGGCTCCTCCCCGCCTCCCTCTGGAGCGCGCTCGGCGCCGCTGCCCTCGCGGCCGGCTGCACCCCGCAGGGGCCCGGCGTGCGGACCGGCGCGGTCGAGGTAGAGATCCTCGCGCAGGACACCAGCTGGAGCGCCCGCGTCTCCGCGGCCCGCGAGGACGGCGGCAGCGCGCGGGTCGAGGCGGAGCGCGAGGTGCACGTGCCGCTCGGCGCCGAGGTCACGCTCGGGCTCGCCAGCCGCGACTACATCTGCCTCTTCGCCCTGCCAGAGCTGGGCGTGCGCGACTTCGCGGCGCCCGGGCTGCCCGCCCGCTTCGTCTTCCGCGCCAGCAAGGCGGGCCGCTTTGCGCTCCGCGGCGACGAGCTGTGCGGGCTGCCGCACGGTGAGAAGACCCGCGGCCTCTTGGTGGTGGAAGCGCCGGCGGCGTTCCAGGCCTGGGTGCGGTCGCGGGAGCGCGAGTGAGCAGGTCCCCAAGCAACGTCGGCGGAGTCCGTTCGGCAGCGAGCTCTCGAGAGATGGTGACGTGATGACTGGAAAGAAGAAGGCGCTGCTCCTCGGTGCCGGGCTCGTCGTGCTGGTGCTCGCGGCCCCGGCGGTCCTGCGAGCGCTGCGCGGTCCAGGGCCTTTTGCGGGGCGGCCTTCGGGCCTGCCGGTGCTCGCGCGGCTCCCCGACTTCGTGCTGCAAGACGAGCACGGCGAGTCGCTCTCTCGCGACGACCTCCACGGCCTCGTCTGGGTGGCCGACTTCATCTTCACCAGCTGCGCCGGCACCTGCCCGCTGATCACCAAACAGCTCGGCGTGCTCTCGAGGGAGCTCACCGCCAACCCGGTCGAGCGTTCGGTGCGCTTCGTCTCGGTGAGCGTGGACCCCGCCCACGACACGCCCGAGGTCCTCTTGAAGTACGCCACGCAGCAGGACATCGACCCCGCGCGCTGGAGCCTCGTCACCGGCCCGCGCGAGCAGGTGCGCAAGCTGGTGCGCGAGGGGTTCAAGCTGCCCGTGGGCGACCAGTCCGACCCCGCGATGCCCCTCTTCCACTCGCAGAACTTCCTCCTCATCGACCGCGCCGGGCAGGTGCGCGGCGTCTTCGATGCGCTCGACGAGACGGCCCGCAAGGAGCTGCGCGGGGCCCTTGACGCGCTCCTGGCGGAGCCGCCGCCGCAGGACGTCTTCGTTCCGGAGGACGTCGCAAGGCCTTCCTGGCTGCGGCCTCGCTTCGAGGCGCAGCAGGCGTCGGCGGGCGCCATCCAGGCCCCGCACGACTTCCTCCTCCACGACCGTCTGGGCGCGAGCGGGATCACCTTCGTGCACCACCCCTCGGTCGACGTCGGCAAGCTCTACCGCGCCATCCACTACGACCACGGCACCGCGGTGGCGCTCGCCGACGTCGACGGCGACGGCAAGCCCGACCTCTTCTTCCTCGACCAGATCGGCCCGCCCGCGCTCTACCGCAACCTCGGCGAGGGCCGCTTCGAGGACATCACCGCCGCCTCCGGGATCGACCTGAAGGGCCGCGCCTGCGTGGGCGCGTCGTTTGCCGACCTCGACAACGACGGCGACCCCGACCTCTTCGTCACCTGCATCCGCGACGGCAACCTGCTCTTCTTGAACGACGGGAAGGGCCACTTCACCGACGTCACCGCCGCCGCCGGCGTGGCGGGCACTGGCGGCCACTCCTCGGGCGCGCTCTTCTTCGACTTCGACGGCGACGGCCTGCTCGACCTCTTCGTCACCAACGTCGGCGTCTACACCGAGAAGCAGCGGCGCCAGGGCAGCCCCTGGGCGGGCCTGCTCGACGCCTTCGCCGGACACCTCCACCCGGAGCGCAGCGAGCGGTCGATCCTCTACAAGAACCTCGGCGGCGGCCGCTTCCAGGACGTCACCGAGTCGTCGGGCCTCAAGCACGAAGGCTGGTCGGGCGAGGCGATCGCCTTCGACTACGACGGCGACGGCCTCACCGACCTCTACGTCCCCGCGATGCAGGGCCACGACACGCTCTGGAGGAACCTCGGCGGCGGCAAGTTCGAGAACACCGGGCGCCGGGTCTTCCCGCGCACGCCGTGGGGCGCGATGGGCGTCGCGGTCTTCGACTGGAACGGCGACGGCCTGCTCGACCTCTTCGTCACCGACATGCACACCGACATGGCCAGCCCGCTCGACCCCGCGGACGACAAGAAGAAGCACGACCCGGCGGTGATGTTCCCGCAGCGCTTCCTCGGCACCGACGGCAACCACGTGCTCGGCAACGCGCTCTTCACCGCCCGGGGCGAGGGCCATTTCGAGGAGCAGTCCGACCTCGCCAACGCCGAGACTGGCTGGCCCTGGGGCCCGAGCGTCGGCGACCTCAACGCCGATGGCTGGCCCGATCTCTTCATCTCCGCCGGCATGAACTATCCGTACCGCTACGCGGGCAACTCGGTGCTGCTCAACGAGGGCGGCAAGCGGTTCGCCGACGCCGAGTTCGTCCTCGGCGCGGAGCCGCGCCGGCGCATCGTCACGCCCTGGTTCGAGCTCGACTGCGACGGCGTGGACGCGCCCCACGACATCTGCCGCGGCGAGAGCGCCCCGGTCCTGGTCACCGACACCTCCCATCCGCCGAGGGGCCAGCCCCGCCGCGGCAAGGTGACGGTCTGGGCGGCGCGGGCGAGCCGCTCGGCGGCCCTGGTCGATCTCGACGGCGACGGCGACCTCGACGTCATCACCAACGACTACGGCGACCACCCGCGCCTCCTGCTGAGCGACCTCGCCCAGCGCCGCAAGGTCAACTACCTCTCGGTGCGCCTGCGCGGACACCGCTCCAACCGCGACGGCCTCGGCGCCAAGGTCACCGT
>JAYWAO010000476.1:0-3573 GCA_043782365.1 Deltaproteobacteria bacterium | reverse complement strand
CGATCTGAGCGACGGCGGGCCCGCGCGAGCTCCGCAGCACCTCGAGCGGCGCGGGCTCGAGCACTGGACCTTCCTCGCGCTCTTCGCCCTGAGCGCTTGGCTGTTCTGGCTGATCGCGCGTCCGCTCTGGGTGCCGCTCTTCCTCGGCGTCCTCATCGCCACTGGCGCGCAGCCCCTCCACCAGCGGGTGGTGCAGCGCTTCCCGAAGCGGGAGACGCTCTCGGCGGCCTTCCTCACAGCGGTGGTCGTCACGGTGGGCCTGGCGCTGATCGGCGCGCTCACCCTGGTGGTCCTCGGGCAGCTGGTCGAGCTGGCGAAGAGCGTCGCGGACCACTATCGGCACGGTGGCAGCGCCGAGGTGCTCGGTCCCCGCGTGCAGGAGCTGCTCGCGTCGGTCGGGCAGGGGCCCGAAGAGCTGCGGGTCCAGCTGGTCGGCCTCTCCGAAAGCGTCGCGAGGAACCTCGGCGGCAACGCGACCCACCTGGTGGGAGCCTCGATGGGCGGCCTCCTCACCCTCGTGCTCACCGCCATCACCGCCTACTTCCTCCTCCGCGACGGCGAGCGGATGAGCGACTGGCTCATCCAGTTGATCCCGCTCCGCGACGACCAGATGCGCGAGCTGGTGCGCAGCTTCCGCGAGGTGACGCGCGCGATGCTGCTCGGCACCGGCGTCACCGCCCTCTATGAGGCGAGCGCCGCGTTCTGCGGGTACTGGGCAGCCGGCGTGCCGCGCCCCCTCGTGTGGGCTGCGCTCACCGGCATCGCCTCGGTCGTGCCGGTGGTGGGCATGATGATGATCGCCGCCCCCGTCTGCGGCTGGCTCGTCTCCACCGGCCACACCACCGCCGGGCTCGCGCTGGGCCTCTGGTGCGTGGTCGGCGTCAGCGGCGTCGCCAACTACGTGCTGCGGCCGTGGCTGCTAGGCTCGAAGATGCGGATGAACGATCTGCTCGCGTTCATCGCGCTGTTCGGCGGCGTGGCCGCCTTCGGAATGCTCGGCATGATCCTCGGGCCGATCGTCGCCGCGCTGCTGGTCTCGCTGGTGCACATCTACCAGCGCGACTACCGGCCGCGCGCAGCGCGCAAGGAGACCCAGTGACCCGAGCGGACACCGGACGTTCGCGTTCGTCGAACGCGCTCGCCCCCCGGCTGCCGACGCAGCCCGCACGAGATTTCGCCTCAGAACACAAAGCCGCGCTGCGCAGCCCCTGGTGGCACGCGGCGTGCGTATCCCTGGGCCGAACCCAACGTGCTCCCGCCTCCGGTCCTGGAGGCGCAGCGGCGGGGAGCGCGGCCACGAGCCGCACCAAGGAGTCCACCGTGAAGAAGCTCTCCCGCCTGGTCCTCGGAGCCCTCGCCCTGCTCACGCTCGCGGGCAGCCTCGCGCTCACGGGCTGCTGGGTCGAGGTGCAGCGCGACCCGCAGGGCCGCGAGTACCGCCACCGCCGCTGGCAGGGCGAGCACGTCTACCAGCGCGAGGACGGCCGCTGGCACGCGCGCCGGCACGGGCTCTGGGTGGTGGTCGAGGGCGTCACCGTAGAGTAGCAGGGTCGGGCAGCACCCGGGCGCGCGGTTGGTCACCGAAGTTTATCGAATCCGTCCCACCTACAATGCCGAATCATCGAGGCTCACCATGTCTGGAATCAACGCCAAGCTCTTGTCCGCCACCTGCGCCCTCTGCCTCGCCTTCGCCGCGGTGCAGCCGGCGCAGGCCGACACCCTGGTGATCGTCGAGACCCCCTCGACCACCTACCGGACCCCCTCGTGGGGGATCGGCCTGATGCTCGGCGAGCCGACCGGCCTCTCGATCAAGCGCTACCTCGGGCGCGACGCGCTCCACCTCTACCTCGGCGGCGCCTACGGCCCCGGCCTGCGGGTCGGCGTCGACTACCTGTTCGGGCTCGCCCAGCTGCACGACGGCCGCAACGCCTCGGTCGACCTCTTCGTCGGCGTCGGTGGCTTCGCGGGCGCGCTGCGCGGGCCGTGCGACGGGATCAACAACTGGCAGGGCACCTGCAACGGCGACGGCTACCTCGGCGCGCGCATGCCGATCGGCCTCGAGCTGCGCTTCCGCAAAGCCCCGATCTCGCTCGGCCTGGAGATGGCACCGGGCCTCGCCTTCGCGGCGGGCCGCAGCGGCCTGCTCGTCGACGCCGACTTCGCGCTGCGCGTTCTCCTTTAGAGGGCCTCAACGCCGCCGCGCCCAACCGGACAAGACGACCACCTCAGACCCAAGCGAGAGAACCCATGAACAACCTCAAGACCGCGCTCCTCCTGCCCGCGCTTGCCCTCACCGGCTGCGCCGCGCTGCTGCTCCCCGCCGACCGGGTCGCCCGCAGCGAGGCCTCCATCCGGACCGCCGAAGAGCTGGGCGCTGCCAAGGTGCCGGCCGCGCAGCTGCACCTCACCATGGCCAAGGACCAGACGCTGGAGGCCAGGCGGCTGGCGAGCGCGGGCGACAAGCGCGCCCCGGTGATGCTCTGGCGCGCGCAGGCCGACGCCGAGCTCTCGCTCAACCTGACGCGCGAGGCGCAGCTGCACGCGGAGGCGCTCAAAGCCGAGGCCGACGTCACCACCGTCAACGCCCGCCCCGCCCCTTAGACGGTCAATCCATCCATCCTATTGCTTCGCAAAGGCGATCATCATGAAGACCCCACTGCTGCCGACCCTCGCCGTCCTCTCGTCCGCCCTGCTGTCCGCCGCTTGCGCGACGCTCGCTCCGCCCGACTTGATCGAGGCGCGCGGCGCCTACGCCACCGCCGCCGCCGGACCCGACGCCAAGCTGAGCCCGACCGCGCTCTATGAGGCGCAGAAGGTCCTCGAGCAGGCCGACCACGAGTTCGCGCTCAACGGCGACACCACCGAGGTGCACGACCTCGCCTACATCACCATGCGCAAACTCGCCCTCGCCGACACGGTCGCCCGCATCGAGCAGGACCGGCAGCGGATCGCCGACGCGGCGAAGTCGGGCCTCGCCGCGCGGGACGCGCAGCTGGCGCGGAGCAAGGTGGTGCTCGCGGAGACGCGCGAGCAGATGCGCGACGAGCGCAGTGTCAGCGGCCAGGCCGCCGGCGAGGCCAAGGTGGCAGCCGACGCGCAGGACAAGGCGCTGGCGAAGTCCGAAGGCCAGCTCGAAGAGGAGAAGCAGGCCCGCGCGCTCGCCGAGAGCCGGCTCGCCACCGCGATGCGCGAGCTCGCCCGCACCGCCGCCATCAAGGAAGAGGCCCGCGGCCTGGTGATCACGCTCTCGGGCAGCGTCCTCTTCACCTCCAACCAGAGCAAGCTGCTCGACTCGGCCAAGACCAAGCTCGACCAGGTCGCGGCGGCGCTGGTCGCGCAGGGTCCCGACAAGCGGATGGTCGTCGAGGGCCACACCGACAGCAAGGGCTCCGACGCGGTCAACCTGCCGCTCTCGCAGGCGCGCGCCGACGCGGTCCGCGACTACCTGGTCGCGCGCGGCGTCGACGAAGGCAAGATCAGCGCGGTGGGCGTGGGCTCGAAGCGGCCGCTGGTGGGCAACGGCACCGCCGAGGACCGCGCCAACAACCGGCGCGTCGAGATCGTCATCAACTC
>JAYWAO010000475.1:0-9898 GCA_043782365.1 Deltaproteobacteria bacterium | reverse complement strand
CCGCGTCGGCGCGGCGACCGGCCCGCCGGCCGAGGAGACGCGCGTCGAGGCCGGCGCGTTGGCTGCTACGCGGCTGGGCGGCTGCGCGGTGGGCGGAGGCGGCGGGCGCGAGCCCTGGGCCTGGAGGGCGGGCACGGAGGGAGACCACGGCTGGAAAGGCGGCCCGCCGGGCTGGGTGGTACGCGACGCCGATGGGGGCGCCCCGCGCGGCGCCGCTGCTGCGAGGTTGGGCCGCGACGCGGGCGGCGGAGGCGGCGACCGGGCGGGCGGCGCGACCACCATCGGCCGGGCCTCGAGCAGCGTGGCGCCATCATCGGCGGCCTCCGCGCCCCCGGCGATCTCCAGCTCGCCATACCCCGCGCCGCCGCCTGCGCTGCTGGGTCCGGCGGCCGCTGGCTCGCGCGTCCGGCGCGACATCGAGTCGGGCACGGCGACGCCCAGCTGCTCAGCGAGCCGCTCGAGCGGGGCGGCCGATTCGTCGGCGACGTTGACGATCTCGAACGCCTCCTCCTTGTCATGGTCGCGCTCGTTGAGCTCGATGGCGTCCATCGGACCCTGGTCGAGCTGGGAGGAGTCGAGGTTCTGGAAGTGGCCGGGTGTCTGCGGCGCCGCGTAGAGCTTGCGCGCCTCCCGGGTGATCTCGCTCGGGCCCGCGACCACGGGCCGCACCCGCTTGCCCGACTTGCGGCGCACCAGCGCCATGCTCTCGGAGTCGGTGGGGTCGCCCATCGCCAGCCAGAGCAGCTCGCCGTTCTCGCGCAGCGCCACCGGGAGGACGAACCGATCGACGCAGGTCTTGAGGTCGAGCAGGGAGAGCGCGTCGTGCTCGGGCGGCGTCATCGCCAGGTCGACCCGAGGCAGGCCCAGCTCCACCGAGAGGATGCGCGCCACCGTCGACTCGGTCGCGTAGCCCAGGTCAGCCACCTGCCGCACGAGGTCGCCGCCCGCGCCGCTGCGCGACCGGGACATCACGGCGTCGTGCTGGCGGTCGTCGAGCACGCCAACCTTCACCAGCAGCTCGATGACGTTGTTCGTGGACACGGGAACGCCCTCAACCATCCATCATCCACCAAAGCAGTCGAGGGCGCACGTTTGCAGCTCCAGTTCCCCCTGAGCGATGCGACCGCGCTGACGTGCTGCGGGGCGAGCCCACGGTGTCTTTGGTGGTTCCCAGCCCGGAGGGCGGCCGTCTTTCTAGCCCCGGCATTTGCCGGGGCTCCGGATTGGGCGGCCTGACCGGTATTGAAGCTAGCTCTTCCCGACATCCCGGTGGGAGACGCGCAGCCGCACCCCGGGCTGCCGCGCGAAGCGCCGGCCCAGCTCCTCTGCCAGGGCGACGCTCCGGTGCCGCCCGCCCGTGCAGCCGATGCTGACGGTGAGGTAGCTCTTCCCCTCGGCCCGGTACTGCGGGATGAGGAACGCGAGCAGCCCCTCGACGTGCCGCAAGAACTCCTGCGCCGGGGCCTTCTCCAGCACGTAGCCCGAGACGCGGGGGTCGGTGCCCGGGAACGCCTTCAGCCCCTCGACGAAGTAGGGGTTGGGCAGGAAGCGCACGTCGAAGACGAGGTCGCTCGAGGCCGGCAGCCCGTGCCGGAAGCCGAAGGAGAGCAGGGTGACGCTCAGGGAGTGCTCGCCGGGCGCCGCCCCGCCGAAGCGGGTCGAGATCTGCTCCCGCAGCTCGTGGACGGTGAGCCGCGTCGAGTCGATCACCTCGTCGGCGATCTCGCGCAGCGGCCGCAGCGCCTCGCGCTCCTTGGCGATCCCCTCCTGCACCGTGCCCTCGGGGGAGAGCGGGTGCCGCCGGCGCGTCTCGGAGAAGCGGCGCATCAGCGCCTCGTCGGCGCAGTCGAGGAAGAGCACCTCCACCTGGTGGCCCTGCGACCGCGCCTCCGCCACCGCGCCGGGCACCGATTCGAGGAACCGCTGCTCGCGCGCGTCCACCACCAGCGCCAGCCGCTCGACCTCGTCGCTCGCCGCGCCGTGCCCCGTCAGGTCGAGCAATTTCGGTAACAAGACGATGGGGAGGTTGTCGATGCAGAACCAGCCCGCGTCCTCGAGCGCCTTGTTGGCGGTCGACTTGCCTCCGCCCGAGAGCCCGGTCACCAGGAGGATGCGGTGCGGTTGCATCGGCTACTCGACCTCGTCGCCGATGCCGCGGGTGAGCGCGGCGCCTTCGATCTGCTTGGAGAGCTTCTCCTGAAACTCCTTGGCGGAGTGGTGCCCCTGCAGCTTGAGCAGGTAGTTCCGCGCGGCCACCTCGACGATGGTGCCGAGGTTGCGGCCCGGGCGCACGGGCACCACCAGCATCGGCACCTCGCAGTCGAGGACGGAGTACTTGTGGTCGTCGATGCCGAGGCGGTCGTACTCGGCGTGGTCGTCCCAGTCGACCAGTTCGATCACCATCTCGACCTTCTTGCGGTCGCGCACGGCGGAGACGCCGAAGAGGTCCTTGATGTTGATGATGCCGATCCCGCGGACCTCCATGTGGTGCTTGATGATCTCCGAGCCGCTCCCGTAGACCGAGCCGCCCTCCTTGCGCTTGAGATCGACGATGTCGTCGGCGACCAGCCGGTGCCCGCGGGTGACGAGGTCCAGCGCCAGCTCGCTCTTGCCGATGCCGCTCTTGCCGAGGATGAGCACGCCGACGCCGACGACGTCGATCAAGACGCCGTGCACGCTGGTGCTGGCGGTGAGCGCCTCCTGGAGGAACCGCTCGACGTTGTCGATGAAGACGCTGGAGAGGTGCGAGGTGCGCAGCATCGGCACGCCGGAGTCGGTGGCCTCGCGCCGCAGCATCTCGTCCACCGGCAGGTTCTTCGTCACCACCAGACAGGAGATCGGGTTGTTGAAGAGGTTGCGGATCCGCAGCCGCTGGTCGGCCGCGGGCAGGGTCGCCAGGAAGGACAGCTCGGTGTTGCCGAACACCTGGAGCCGGTCCTTGTGGATGTGCTCGAGGAAGCCCGCCAGCGCGAGCCCGGGCTTCTGGATGCGGGAGGAGACGATCCGCTTCTCGACGCCCGTGCCGCCCGCGAGCAGCTCCAGGCGCAGGTCGAACTCCTTGTCGACCAGCAGCGCCGCTACCTTGACCGAGTCCATTGGGGGCACTCTAGCAGGCCGCCGGGAAACCCGGCTGCCTTGGTGCGGCTACCTCCGGTAGAACCACATCACCAGCTTGGTGCGGCTCGCCTGCCCGGTCTTGCGGAAGACCGCGCTCAGGTGGATCTCCACCGTGCGCAGCGAGCAGCCGAGCTCGTCGGAGATCTCGCGGTTGGACTGGCCCTGGACCACCAGCGCCAGCGCCTCGGTTTGCCGCTTGGTCAGCTGGTGCTGCACGCGCAGCGCCGCGGCCGCGGCCTGCAGGGCCGGACCGTCGAGCGGCAGCGAGATGAGGAAGTGGCCGTGGCCTCCCACCCGCGAGAGCGGCGTGGCCTGCGGCTCCGCGCGGCCGTTGATCCGCGAAGAGAGCGCGGCGCGCGTCTCCTCGGGCTGATCTTTGAGCAGCTGCCGCCCCGGCTCGTTGGTCTTGACGATGCGCAGCTGGTCATCGATGACGAACGCGGGCGCTGGAGCGAGGCCGAGCGCGGCCCCCAGCGCGGCGTCGAGCATCTGCAGCTCTTCCCCAACTGGGAAAGGCCGGACTTCGGCTTCGATTGGCACGAACGGACGCCCCCTAGCGAGTTCCATCGAGTCCCCCGACTCCCAACGACACCGTCTTGGACTTCGGCCTCTTGCAACTGCAGGGTTTGCGGTTGCGCGTGTTTTTCGCAATACCGGTTTTCCGCAGGGTGCCGTTTTGACACGCTGCTCCCACTCTGCGGTCTTTGGCGTGTCAACACTTGTTGCCCCTGCCGAATAGACGCATGCGCTTCGGGGATCTGACAGTTGGCCCTGCGGTTGGGGACTTCTGCGCGGCGCAGGTCGCGCCGGCAGCGACCCTGCGGAGGAGGGGAGGAGGTGCCGCCCTCGGCTTCGGTTGCCCTGGGAGCGCTCCGGTATTAGTGTTCCGACCACACCAAGCGGCCACCGCGCCGCAAGGACGTCCACGTGGCCCACGCACCCGCGCCGTCGCCCGCGCTGCTGACCGACCTCTACCAATTGACCATGGCGCAGGCCGCCTGGAAGGAGGGCCGCTGGGACACCGAGGGGGTCTTCCACCTCACCTTCCGCAAGGCCCCGTTCCAGGGCGGCTACACCATCGCCGCGGGGCTCGGCCCGGTGCTCGACCTGCTCGAGGCCTGGCGCTTCTCGCCAGAGGACCTCGCCTGGCTCGCGACGCTGCCGAACCCGTCTGGCGAGGGCAGCCTGCTCGACGCCGGCTTCCTCGCCGCGCTCGGGACGGAGCGGCTGTCGATCGACGTCGACGCCGTCCCCGAGGGCACGGTGGTCTTCCCGCACGAGCCCCTCCTGCGGGTGACGGGCAAGGTCGCGCTCTGCATGCTCCTCGAGACCCCGCTGCTCAACCTGATCAACTTCCAGACGCTGATCGCCACCAAGGCGGCCCGCATCTGCGCCGCCGCCCGCGGCGAGCCCGTGCTGGAGTTCGGCCTGCGCCGCGCGCAGGGGCCCGACGGGGCGCTCGCCGCCAGCCGCGCTGCCTACCTGGGCGGGGCCGCGGCGACCTCCAACGTCCTCGCCGGCCGGCGCTACGGCATCCCGGTGCGCGGCACCCACGCCCACTCATGGGTGATGCTCTACGACGACGAGCCTGCTGCGTTCGCGGCCTACGCCCGCGCGCTCCCGGGCAACGTCACGCTCCTCGTCGACACCTACGACACGCTCGCAGGCGTGCGCCACGCGATCGAGGCGGGGCGCGCGCTGCGCAAGACCGGCCACCAGCTGCTCGGCATCCGGCTCGACTCCGGCGACCTCGCGTGGCTGTCGATCGAGGCCCGCAAGCTGCTCGACGAGGCCGGCTTCCAGGACACCAGCATCCTCGCCTCCAACGACCTCGACGAGCACCTGATCGCCAGCCTCAAAGAACAGGGCGCGCAGATCTCCGTCTGGGGCGTAGGCACGCGGCTGGTCACCGGCGACGGCGAGTCCGCGCTCGGCGGCGTCTACAAGCTGGCGGCGGTGCGGGAGCCTGGAGGGCCCTGGCAGCCGCGCATCAAGCTCAGCGAGCAGGCGATCAAGGTGAGCACGCCGGGGATCCTCAACGTGCGGCGCTTCGCCCAGCCCGCGGCGCAGGGCGGCCTCTTGATCGCCGACGCCATCTACGACGAGCAGCGCGGCGCGCCCGCTCCTGGCCTGGCCGGGATCGTCGACCCGCTCGACCCGCTGCGCCACAAGCGCATCCCCCAGGGCGCGGAGTTCGAGGACCTCCTGGTGCCCGCCGTGCGCGCCGGCGCGGTGGTCTACCAGCGGCCCGCGCTCGCGGAGAGCCGCGCCCGGACGCTCGCGCAGCTCTCCCGCCTGGACTTCACGCACAAGCGGCTGCTCAACCCGCACACCTACCCGGTGGGCCTGGAGGCGGGCCTGTTCGCGGCGCGCGCAGAGCTGATCCGGGGCCACCGCGAGCGCACGGCCCAGGACAAAGAGAGCAGCGCAGGCTCCACCGCCAACCCCCCCGACTGGACCACCCCATGAGCACGCCGCTCGTCTACTCCACCCAGGCCTACTCGCAGATGGCCTCCGAGATCGCCTGGCTCTGCGGCATGGCCCGCGGCACCGTCGAGGTGCGGCTGTTCCCCGACGGCGAGCGCAGCCTGCGGCTGATCACGGCGCCGCACGACCGCGACGTCGTGCTGGTCGGGGGCACGGTGAGCGAGTCGGACACGCTGGAGCTGTTCGACCTCGGCTCCGGGCTGGTCGGCAAGGGGGCGCGCTCGCTGACGATGGTGATCCCCTACTTCGGCTATTCGACGATGGAGCGGGCCACCCGCTCGGGGGAGATCGTCACCGCCAAGACCCGCGCCCGCCTGCTCTCCGCCATCCCCGAGCCGGGCAACGGCACCCGGGTGCTGCTCTTCGACCTCCACGCCGAAGGCATCCCGCACTACTTCGAAGGGGCGACCCGCGCCGTGCTCATCCACGGCAAGCGCCTCGTGCTGGACGCCATCCGCCGCATCGCCGAGCCGCCCTATGTGGTGGCGTGCACCGACGCGGGCCGCGCCAAGTGGGTCGAGTCGCTCGCCAACGAGCTGGAGGTCCCGGCCTCGTTCGTCTTCAAGCGGCGCGACCACGACGGCTCCACCGAGGTGACGGCGGTGAGCGCGTTCTGCGAGGGGCGCCACGTGGTGATCTACGACGACATGATCCGCACCGGCGGCTCGCTGATCGGCGCGGCCCGCGCGTACAAGGCGGCCGGCGCGCGGCGCATCTCGGCGATCGCCACCCACGGCCTCTTCCCCGGCGACGCCCTCCTGAAGATCCAGGCGAGCGGCCTCTTCGACACCGTCATCTGCACCGACAGCCACCCGAACGCGCTGAAGCTGCGCGGCGACTTCCTCCAGGTGGAGCCCGTCGCCCACGTCTTCGCCGACTTTCTCCGCGCGACGCCGTAGCGCCGCGACCCCTCCGTGACGCCGCCCCGTTAACGACGATTACCGACGCTTCGCGAGGTCCGCCATGCGCCTCATCAAGACCGCAGCCGCCGTGCTCAACCAGACGCCGCTCGACTGGCGCGGCAACCAGGCCCGCATCCTCGCCGCCATCTCCGCGGCGCGGGCGCAGGGCGTCACCCTGCTCTGCCTGCCCGAGCTCTGCGTCACCGGCTATGGCTGCGAGGACGCCTTCCACGCGCGCGGCGTGCAGGAGCAGGCGCTGGCGCTCCTGGGTGAGCTGGTGCCGCACACGCAAGGGATGATCGTCTCGTTCGGCGTGCCGGTGCTGCATCACAACGCGCTCTACAACACCGCCTGCCTCGCGGCCGACGGGCAGATCCTCGGGTTCACCGCCAAGCGCCACCTCGCGGGCGACGGGATTCACTATGAGCCGCGCTGGTTCAAGCCTTGGCCGGAGGGTGTCCGCGCGGAGGTCGAGTTGGCAGGCCGCGCCTACCCGATCGGCGACGTCTTCTTCGATCTCTCCGGCGTGAAGGTGGGCTTCGAGATCTGCGAGGACGCCTGGGTCGCGCGCAGGCCCGGCGCGGCGTTGGCGGCCTTTGGCGTCGACGTGATCCTGAACCCCTCGGCGAGCCACTTCGCCTTCGGCAAGCACGAGGTGCGCAAGCGGTTCGTCATCGAGGGCTCGCGCGCCTTCGGCTGCACCTATGTGTATGCCAACCTGCTCGGCAACGAGGCTGGCCGGATCATCTTCGACGGCGACGCCCTGATCGCCACCGGCGGCCGCACCCTGGCGCAGGGGGCGCGCTTCTCCTTCGCCGATCTGCAGCTCACCGCTGCGGTGGTCGACGTCGACGCCACCCGCATGCAGCAGACCCGCAGCTCCTCCTTCAGGCCCGACCCGCACCAGCCGCCTGGGCGCGTCTTCGCGAAGTTCGCCTGGCCCACGGTCGCCTACCAGGAGCCGCTGCCGCACGCCGAGGCATGGGAGGGCGGCCCGCGAGAGAAGGAAGAGGAGTTCGCGCGCGCCGAGGCGCTCGGGCTCTTCGACTACCTGCGCAAGAGCCGCTCGGCGGGCGCGGTGGTCTCGCTCTCGGGCGGCGCCGACTCGTCGGCCACCGCGGCGCTGGTGCGCCTGATGATCGACTTCGGCGTCCGTGAGCTGGGCGTTGCCCAGTTTATCGAAAGGTTCGGGCAGCCGGAGACGCTGGCGGGCGCGGACAGCCCGGCGGAGCTGTGCCGGCGGCTGCTCCTCTGCGTCTACCAGGGCACCCGCAACTCTTCTCGAACCACGCTCGACGCCGCCCGTGCAGTGGCGGGCGCGCTGGGCGCCGGGTTCCTCGTCTTCGACATCGATGGCCTCGTCAACGACTACACTTCCATGGTGGGCGAGGCGCTCGGCCGGCCGCTCACCTGGGAGCAGGACGACGTGCCGCTGCAGAACATCCAGGCCCGCGCCCGCTCGCCGGGCGTCTGGATGCTCGCCAACCTGCGCAACGCGCTGCTCCTCTCGACCAGCAACCGCAGCGAGGCGGCGGTCGGCTACGCCACCATGGACGGCGACACCTCCGGTGGCCTCGCGCCGATCGCGGGCATCGACAAGAACTTCCTGCGCGCGTTCCTCCGCTGGCTGGAGAAGGAGGGCCCCGACGGCCTGGGCCCGATCCCGGCGCTCGCGGCGGTGAACGCGCAGCAGCCCGGCCCGGAGCTGCGCCCGCAGTCGGCTGGCCAGACCGGCGAGAAGGACCTGATGCCGTATGACCTGCTCGACGCGGTGGAGCGCGCCGCCATCCGCGACAAGCAGCTCCCGGTGGAGGTCTTCGAGGTGATGCGGCTGCGCTTCCCGCAGTTCGGGCCGCGCCAGCTGGCGGCCTGGATCGACCGCTTCTTCCGCCTCTGGTGCAGAAACCAGTGGAAGCGCGAGCGGTACGCGCCCAGCTTCCACCTCGACGACGAGAACCTCGACCCGAAGACCTGGTGCCGCTTTCCCATCTTGTCGTCCGGGTTCGCCGCCGAGCTGGAGGCGCTCTGGGCGCTGCCGGAAGTGCTGCGGGATGGAGGCAGCAAGTGAGCTGCACCTACGACTACCCGCGGCCGGCGCTGACGGTGGACTGCGTCGTCTTCGGGCTCGACGAGAACGGGCTGCAAGTGCTGCTGGTGCAGCGCGACCTGGCGCCGTTCAAGGGCCGCTGGGCGCTGCCGGGCGGCTTCGTCCGGATGGACGAAGACCTCGAGGCGGCGGCGCGGCGCGAGCTGGTCGAGGAGACCGGCCTCTCGCAGGTGTACCTGGAGCAGCTCTACACCTTCGGCGCGGTCGACCGCGATCCGCGCGAGCGGGTGGTCTCGGTGGGCTGGTACGCGCTGGTGAAGCTCTCCGACCATCGCGTGCGGGCCGCCACCGACGCGCGGGCCGCGGCGTGGTTCCGCATCAAGGACCAGCCCGAGCTGGCGTTCGACCACCAGGAGATCTTGAAGACAGCGAAGTCCCGCCTGCAGGGCAAGGTGCGCTACCAGCCGATCGGCTTCGAGCTCTTGCCGCCGAAGTTCAAGCTGAGCCAGCTGCAGTCGCTCTACGAGATGGTGCTGGAGAAGCCGCTCGACAAGCGCAACTTCCGGAAGAAGATCCTCGCCATGGGACTGCTCGAGGAGACCGGCGAGCTGGAGCAGGGGGTGTCGCACCGGGCGGCGCGGCTCTATCGATTCGATAAAAAGAAGTACAAGGCGCTGGAGAAGGCAGGGTTCAACTTTGAGCTCTAGGCGCCTTGGGCCAGGTGACGCGCCCGGCCCCGTGGGTCGGGGGATGGGGCCCGCCGCGCCGCGGCTCCAACCCCGGCAGATGCCGTGGTCGAAGTTGTCGACGCAGCGAATCCCTGATCACCCGCAGCAGCCACGCCGGGGGTGGTACGGGGGTCTCGCGGGGGCCTCGGCAGTGTCTGCGCTGACCCCGACCGCCAGATCGGTGCTGCTCCCGATCTTGGGGGCTGGGCCTTCGGCCCTAGACCTGTACAGGGGCTCCGCCCCCGTACCACCCCCGGCGCGGGCTGCCGATTCACCAAGTGGCCCGGCATCGCCGGCACGGGCGGGCACTTGGAGCCAGCCCCGGCAGATGCCGGGTCTGGGACTGCAACCGCCCCTCCGGGGCGGTGCCCCGTCCGTCCTTGCGCGCGCCGTCGCTAGCGAGGCGGGGGAGCAGCCCGGAGGGCGTTGGCACTTCCAGACCCGGCATTTGCCGGGGCTGATCCGTGGACTCGTGCCTTGGCCACAGCTGATCCATGGACGCGTGCATTGGCCACAGTTGTCGACGCAGCGAATCCCTGGTCACCGTAGCCCGCGCCGGGGGTGGTACGGGGGCGGAGCCCCTGTACACGCCAGGGCCGCAGGCCCGGCTCCCAGAT
>JAYWAO010000474.1:0-3582 GCA_043782365.1 Deltaproteobacteria bacterium | reverse complement strand
GCTGGCGAGCGCGCCGTCATCCACCTCGACGTCGTCGCTGCAGCAGTGGAGACGGCGAGCCGCGGCCAACTCGGTGCCGTTGGCCTTCGTGCCGCAAGCCAGGACTCCGCGCACCTTGGCGGCCAGCCCCTGGGCACTGGCGGCGCCTGTGTCGAGCGCCTCCAGCCCGTCCACGACGAGCTGTGCCTGCTCCTCCGTGAGGAACAGGGCCACCTTCTCGCGGCTGGGCGGGGGAGGGTGCGCTGGGCGCGTCGTCGGCTTCTCGCCCGCGCGCTTGCTCAGCGAGCGGCCGACGAGTGCGGTCTCGGGCCACTCGCCGCCTTGGTCGTCGAGGAAGAGCCGCTCGCCCTTCTCGGTCGTCGCCGTTTCTTGCGTGTCCCAGAACACCTCGGTGTCGCCGGTGTGCTCCACCTCGTAGGTGCCATCGGCGTTCAGGCTGAGGAACACGCACTCCGCGCGAGCCTGGACCCGCTCGAACGTCCCCAGGATGGGCCGCCCAGTCGGGGTGATCACCTTGATGCCGGCCGCGCTCACCGGACACCGGCCTTGCGCGGTGCCCAGGGGCTGGTGCCGTTCTGCCGGGTCGAAAGTGGAAGGCTGCCGAGGTCCGTGACGTCCATGCGGGCTCCAATCGCAACGTATACGCAAAGTATATGCATCAAAGAAACCCCGTCAAGTTGTTCACCGTGTCTGCGCGCGAGGTGTCACGCGGAGCGGCTGGGCCGTTGTGCATGCGCAATGCGTACACGTCGCAAAGGAGTTGAGTGGTGAGCCTGGAGGAGTGCGGACTGCCGCCGACTTCACCGGCGCACGGAGTGGCCATTCCGACTTCAAGAGGGCAGGGGCGGCAGGAACCCTGAGAGCGACCTCTCGGTCGCGCGGGCCTCTACGGAGGCCCTTGGCGGTGCTCGTGCCGGCTGATCGCCGTCACCTCCGGCGCGATCGGGCCGCGCCTGCGTGAGGTGCGCCCGGTCCCCCCGGGCGAGGTCCTCGCTGCCAATGCGCGGCGCCCGCGCCAAGGCCGGGCGTGCAGCTGCCCGGCCTCGTCACGCGCACCGCGTCCGTCGTCGCTCGCGCTCCTCCTCTGCTCTCGGGGAGAGAGCCGCGCGCACTCAACCAGAGCGGCTGAGAGGAGCACTTTCCGATGATCACCCCGGTCTGTTCCAGGTGGCGTGACCAGCGAGGCTCGTACCGGCCCGCCGGTGAGGTCGTGAACACGCGTTTGCTCGAGGTGTCCGAGATCCCCGACGACACCACCGCCCGCGAGTTCGTCCTGCAGCACCACTACTCCGGCTCGTACCCCTCGGCGCGTCGGCGCTTCGGGCTACACCGCCACGGTGAGCTCGTCGGCGTCGCCGTCTACTCGCACCCAGTGCAGGAGGCGGTGCTCGACGCTGTGCCTTGCGGAGAGCGCCTGGAGAAGGTCGAGCTGGGCCGCTTCGTCCTGCTCGACGAGGTCGAGGCGAACGCCGAGACTTGGTTCCTCGCCCGCACCTTCGAGGTGCTCCGTCGCGACGGGTTCGTCGGAGTAGTCAGCTTCTCCGACCCGATGGCGCGCGTGGACGCCGCCGGGAAGGTCGTCCACGGGGGCCACGTTGGCTGCGTGTACCAGGCTGCCAACGCCGTCTACACCGGGCGCGGCACCGCCCGCACGCTCTGTGTGCTCCCGAGCGGCAAGGTCGTGAACGAGCGCCGCCTGCAGAAGATTCGCGCCCAGGAGCGCGGCTGGGAGCCGGCGGTGGAGGAGCTCGTGGCGGCTGGCGCCGCTCCGCTTCTTGGGGACCCCGCTGCCTGGCTGCGCGAGCAGCTCCCGCGCATCACCCGCAGGCTGCGTCACCCGGGCAATCACCGCTACGTCTGGGGACTGCAGCGGGCCTCGAGCCGGGTCGTGCGGGCCCTCCCGGCGTTGCCGTACCCCAAGCTGGGCAAGGTGCCCCAGCAGCTCGACTTGCTCGGCGGCCGCCGCCTGCGGGACGGGTAGGGCGGTTAGGGCCAGTCGGCCAGCCCCTCTCCCTGCTCAGCTGGCGCTGGCGGCCGCGCTGCGGGCACCGCCACCGGCCAGTGGTGCGCCCGGTGCCCCGGTCGATCGTTCCGCTGAAGAACGAGGCGCTCCACTTCTTGCTCCCTGCCGGTCGCGACGGGCCTCTGCAGAGGCCCTTGAAGGTGTCCGTGCCGGCAACTTGGCCGGCACCTCCGGCGCGAGAGAGCCGCGCCTTCGATTGGGCGCCCGGTCCCCTCGGGCGTTGCGTTCTGATCCGCGGCGCCCGCGCCAACGCCGGGCTGAGCTGCCGCCCGTTCGTCGTCACGCGCGCCGCTTCCGTCGTCGCTCTGCTCCTCCTCTGCCTTCGGGGGCGAAGCCGCACTCGACCAAACCCGGCGACAGGAGGTTCCTCCCAATGGCGCGCCACGCGATCAAGCCCTCCAACCTGTGCACGCGATGCCAAGCGCTCCACCAGCGATTGGTGTCCGCCTTGCGCTCTTCTCCAGACCGCGCGAGATGCCTCCCTCTCTCAGCAGCTCACCGCCACTGGGTCGCTGCGCCCCTCCATGGTCGGCCGCGCCGTCACCCGGACCTGGCTCCTCCTCGGCGGCATCCTCGCTCGCTCCAAGGTGCTCGAGGTCCCCGCTCTCCCGACAGCGGCTACGGTCGCAGTTCCCCCCGTCACGGTTCAGCAGATGAAGGCTCCCATGTTCTACGCACGCGCCGCGCGCATCTTCGACCGCGCCTGGGCTGCCCACCTCCGCGCCAGGGCCACGCCTGCTGCGCAGCTTCCTCTCGCACTCGTTCGCGAGGCGAGCAGCGGCGGCACGGACACCACCACTTACGCGTAGCTCATCCGCCTGTTGTCAGCTGCCCGAACCCTTCCACCGTTATCCAGAGTGTCCCGATGACCGCCAGCAGCGTGGACAGCGAGAACGTGGTTCACCTGCCGAGCAGGCCTCTCGCGCACAAGTGCCCCCAGTGCGGCGCGGACGCCGGGCTGCCCTGTAGGCTGGGCTCCGGACGCAAGTCGAAGAGCTTCCACGTCGACCGCAAGCTCGTCGCCATCTTCGCCGCGCCCGCGCGTGCGCCCGGCTCAAGCGGTCGGTGATCAACTGCTGCGACCTGCTCCTCCTCGCCGGACCCTACGGACCACCACTTCGCAGCATCGTCCAGGATGTCTCCAGGGATGGGGCTTGGTCCACGGTCGCCTGCAGGCCCGACCAGGGTGCCTTCCTGCTCCGGAAACCGCTCCGGGCGCCCGAGAGAACAGCGCGCCGGCAGGCGCCCGCAATGGCGCGCCAGGCATGAAGCGGCCTGTCACGCCCCTTCCGTTCTGGCCGGCGCTCTCTCGCGCCCCCTCCGCTCCAGGGCGTCCCCAGTGCCGCTCTGGGCTCTCGCCCTCCCTGCGGGAGCGGCACTGGAGTCGCCCACACCGGAGCGGAAATGATCCCCAAACAACGTCGTCACCGCCGAGGCGACCAACGACTCGGCCCATCCGCTCGCGAACCCTCGGCCCTCGATGGAGCCGTCCCTAGTGGGCCTGCGCGACCAACTGGTCGCTGCCGTTCGCCGGCACATCAGACCGCGCTAGCCGAGCC
>JAYWAO010000473.1:0-9926 GCA_043782365.1 Deltaproteobacteria bacterium | reverse complement strand
GCACCAGCAACGGCGAGCCGCTGATCGTCCGCGCGGCGATGAAGCCGATCGCCACGCTCTCCAACGCGCTCGATTCGGTGGACCTGCGCACCGGCGAGCCCGACAAGGCCCACGTCGAGCGCAGCGACACCTGCGCGGTGCCTGCCGCGGCGGTGATCGGCGAAGCGGTGATCGCGCTGGAGCTGGGCGCGGCGGTGCTGGAGAAGCTCGGCGGCGACTCGATGCAGGAGCTGCACGCGGCCCTGCGGCAGGCCTGGCGGCGCGCGCGGCTCCTGCCCGGACACGTGTTCCTCTGCGGTCTGCCGGGCGCGGGGAAGAGCACGCTCCTGCCGCTGCTCGGCGCGCAGCTTGGCCTGCCCGCGTTCGACCTCGATGATGAGCTCACCAACACCGCCGGGATGACCATCCCGCAGATCTTCGCTGCCGAGGGCGAGGCGGGCTTCCGCGCACGCGAGGCCGCGGCGGTGCGCAAGCTGTCGAAGGGCCCGCGGGCCGTCATCGCTCTCGGGGGCGGCGCGCTCGGGACCCGCGGCGTCAGGTTGGCGGTGCGCCGCACGGGACACCTGCTCTGGCTCTCGGTGCCGCACGCGCTCTGCGCCGCGCGCGCCGCGAGCACGCCGGGGACCCGTCCGCTCCTCGAAGGTGATCTGGCGGCGAAGCTGCAAGCGCTCTCGGCGGCGCGCGAGCCCCTCTATGCGCGCCTCGCCGATGCGCGACTCGACGGGTCGAACCCCGAGGAGACCGCAGCCCGCCTCGCCGAGCGCGCGGCCGCCGCGATCGATGCGCTGGAGGCCGAACGTGCCTGGGCCTGAGATGCTGCAGCCCTTGTCTGGAGCCGGCGGGAGCGCTGCTCCCGCGGCGGGCCTGACGAAGCTCGGGCCCCGTCCCGACGGCCTGCGCGGCTTCGTCGCGCGGTTTGCGTCCGGCAATGCCACCACCGTGCTGGTCGGCCCCGGGGCGCTCTCGCGCCTGCCCGCGCTCTGCGCCGAGCACGGGCTCACGGGCACCGCGGGCTTCCTTTGTGATGCGAACCTCTACCTGCTCCACCGCGAGCAGCTCGACGCGCTCGGCAAGGCCTTCGGCGCGGTGCTGGCGCGGGCCGTGCGCGAGGACCGCAAGTCGCTCGCCGAGGTGGAGGCGATCTGCGACGTGCTCGCCAACCGCGGCGTGGCGCGCGACGGCTACGTGGTCGCCGCTGGCGGGGGTGTGCTCACCGATCTCGCCGGGTTCGCCGCCGCGATCTACCAGCGCGGCATCCCGTGGGTGGCGGCGCCCACCACGCTGCTCTCTCAGGTGGACGCGGGCTTCGGCGGCAAGACCGGCGCAAACCTGCGCGGAGGCAAGAACCTGGTGGGCGCGTTCCACCACGCACGGCTGGTGGTCTGCGACGCTGCCGTGCTCTCGACGCTGCCCGTGCGCGAGCGGTGGAGCGGGCTTGCGGAGATCGTCAAGTGCGCGCTCATCCACCCGGCGCTGGAGGCCGGCGGCGAGCCGCTCCTCGAGCGGTGCGAGCGCACGCTGGAGGCGGCCGCCCGCGGAGAGAGCGCCGCGCTCGCGCCCCTGGTGGAGGCGGCGCTGCGGCTCAAGGCCGAGGTGGTCTGCTCCGACGAGCACGAGGGCGAGACCTCCAGCGGGCCCTGGCTGCGCGCGTTCCTCAACCTCGGCCACACCGCCGGGCATGCGCTCGAATCAGCCACGGGATATTCCCGCTATACGCACGGTGAGGCGGTCGCGCTCGGGCTGAAGGCGTCGGTCGCCCTCTCGCGCGCACGCGGGCTCTTCTCCGAGGCCGATGCGGACCGCGCGCTGGCGCTGGTGCGGAGGCTGCGCGTCGCCTCACCGGGGCCGCTCTCGCCTGCCGAGAGGTCGGCCGCGCTCGCGGCGATGGCCAAGGACAAGAAGGCCCGCGCCGGCAAGGTGCGCTTCGTCTTCCTGCGCTCGGGCGCGCCGCCGCGGCTCGACGTCGCCTCGGCCGAAGAGCAGGCGGCCGCCATCGACGCGGCGCTCGCCTAGCGCGGGCGATCGCACCGTCGCCGCGCGCGTTCCTTCACCGGAGTCATCGTGAACATCCTGCTGCTCAATGGCCCCAACCTGAACCTCCTCGGCGAGCGCGAGCCGCAGACCTACGGGAGCACCACGCTCTTGCAGCTCGAGCAGCTCTTCGCCGGCCGCGCGCAGGAGCTGGGCTGCGGGGTGCGCGCGTTCCAGAGCAACCACGAGGGCGCACTGATCGACCGGCTGCACGAGGCGCGCAAGTGGGCGCAGGGCTGCGTCTTCAACCCGGGCGCGTACACGCACACCAGCTACGCGCTGCGCGACGCGATCGCGAGCGTGCCCGCCGTGGCGGTCGTCGAGGTGCACATCTCCGACCTGACCAAGCGCGAGGCGTGGCGGCAGGTGAGCGTGCTCCACGAGGTGGTGGCGCACCGGATCATGGGCAAGGGGATCGCGGGGTATCTCGAGGCGCTCGAGTGGCTGGTGGCGCGGGAGCAGGCGGCGCGGAGCTAGCCCCGAGTGCCCCAGGTCCTCTCCGGCGTCACGCTCTCGCTCGCCGCCTTCCTGCTCTTCCTGGTGGAGCCGCTGGTCGCGCGCAAGCTGCTCCCGGTGTTCGGCGGCGCGGCGTCGGTCTGGATCGCGGCGCTGCTCTTCTTCCAGGCGGCGCTGCTGCTCGGCTACCTCGCGGCCGACCTCCTCTCGCGGCGCGCGTCGCCTCGCGCGCAGGCGCTCGCGCTCTGCGGGCTGGCGCTGTTTGGGCTCATCTCGCTGCCCCTGGCGCCGCCGCTGGCGCTGCTCCCGGCCCAGCCGCCCGCCCTGCGCGTGCTCGCCGCGCTCGCGGTCTCGGTGGGGCCGCCCTACCTGGCGCTCTCGGCGACGGGTCCGCTGCTGCAGTCGTGGTGGGCGCGCACGCGCGGCGCGCCCTGGCGGCTGTATGCGCTATCCAATGCTGCATCGCTATTGGGTCTCTTCGCCTATCCGCTCGGTTTCGAGCCATTCTTCGATGTGCGGACGCAAGCGTGGGTCTGGGCGGCAGGATATGCAGTGTATTGCGGGCTGATTGGAGTGGCCGCGTGGAGATTCGGCGCTTCAGCGTCGGCGTCGGCGTCGGCGTCGGCGTCGGCGTCGGCGTCGGGAGCCGGCGCGGAGCGGGCCTGGGCCTCGCTGGTCCTGCCCGGGCTGACCTCGGCGCTCCTGCTCGCGGTGACTGCGCACCTCACGCAGAACGTCGCGCCGATCCCGCTGCTCTGGGTCCTCCCGCTGGCGGCGTATCTCGTCTCGTTCATCATCGCCTTCGAATCGGCACGCCCGCCGCTGCGCCGCATCTGGCTGCCGCTCTGCGCCCTCGGGCTCCTCTGGCTCGCCAGGGCCGCATCGGCGCCGGCCCCCGAGCACGCGTGGCGCGCCATCGCGCTCGAGCTGGGCGCGCTCCTCACCGTCTGCACCGCGGTCCACGCGGAGCTGGTGCGGGAGCGCCCCGCGGCGGCCAACGTCACGGGCTTCTACCTGCGCATCTCGCTCGGCAGCGCGCTCGGCGCTCTCTTCGTCGCGGTGGCCGCCCCCCTGCTCTTCCGCACCGAGCTGGAGCTGCCGCTGACGCTCGGGGGCTGCGCGCTGGCGATCGCCGCGCTGCTCTGGCGCGAGCCGCTGCGGCTCCCGGGCTGGGTCCCCCGCACACGCGTGGCCCGGACGATCTCGGTCGTCACGCTCGGCGTGCTGGGGCTGCAGCTCTCGATCGGCGAGCTGCAGTCGCGCAGCTCCCTGCGCTGGGCGGGCCGCAGCTTCTACGGCGCGCTCCGGGTGGCCGACGACGCCAGCGCCCCCGACCTCGACGTCCGCGTCCTCTTCCACGGCAGCACCGTGCACGGCCAGGAGGCGCTGCCGCCGGCAGACCCGGGCACCCCGCTCGGCTACTACGGCGTGGGCTCCGGCGCGGGCCGCGCGCTGCACGCCTTGCAGGCGACGCACCTGCGCCTGCGGGTCGGCATCGTCGGCCTCGGGATCGGCGTGCTCGCCGCCTACTGCCGGCCCGGCGATGAATACACTTTCTACGAGCTGGACCCGCTGGTGATCTCGGTGGCGCAGACGCAGTTCCACTTCCTGCAGCGCTGCCCTGGCCAGACGGTGGTGCCCGGCGATGCGCGCCTCTCGCTCGCAGCCGAGGCTCCGCGCGGGTTCGACCTCCTGCTCCTCGACGCCTTCGCCAGCGACGCCATCCCCATCCACCTGCTCACCCGCGAGGCCTTTGCGCTCTACCTGCGCCACCTCGCGCCGGGCGGGCAACTGCTGGTGCACGTCTCGAACCGCTTCGTCGACCTCTCCCCGGTGCTCGCGGGCCACGCCGCCGCGCTGGGCCTGCACGCGTGGCACCTCGAGCAGGGCGCGAACTTCAGCAAGCTGCAGTTCCCCAACCGCTACGTGCTGCTGGCGCGCGACCCGGAGGCCATCGAGGCGAAGGCCTTCGAGGGCACCGACGATCTGCGCAAGCTCGCGCCCACCGAGGGGCTGCGCGCTTGGACGGACGCGTACGCGAACCTGGCGAGCCTGCTGAACTGAGGCGTCACACCGGTTCCCGCCATTAGGGACGGGACGGCCCGGAACGGTAGGGAAGACGATGGCGCGGGAACGGCGAACATGTCGCCGCGGACGATGGTCACCCCGGCGCTCTCGATGGACGCTGCGTCGGACCCGGGCCGCACCAACGCGCGCACCGGAGTGCCACGGGACACGAGCGCCGCGACGACCTTGCGGCCGACGTGGCCGGTGCCGCCGGCGACCAGCACGGGCTGCGCGCTCATCGCGCCGTCACGGGCTGAGCCGAGGGTACGGACGTCGACAGCGGCGGCAGCCCGAACGGGGTGACGATGCACGCGATGGCCCAGATCACCGGCCCGCCGATGGAGCCGGCGTTGAGCTCGATGTACCCGGGGACCACCTGCGTGAAGAGGAACGCGTTGTCGATGACGCCGATGACCGCCACGGCGATGAAGTACGCCGACCACGACGCCTTCTTCCAGATCATCCAGGCCAGCGCCAGGCCGAGAAGCCCGGCTGCGCCGACGTCGATGACGAAGTTGAGCCCGAGGTGCCCAAGCACCGCCGAGGTCACGGTGTCGGTGCAGATCCCGCGCAAGGTGGCGGCGTTCCGCGACTCCCTCGTCGATGCGTTCCGCGATGTGCGGTGAACGGGGGACCGGCCCATCAGCAGTCCGCGCCGCGCCCTGTTGACCGGGCGCATCCTAACCGCGCAGAGCCTTCGCCAGCCCGCGTACAAGCTCGGCCGCCGCCTGCACGCCGCCCTCGTGGTGCGCCGTGACGATCGCCGAGCCCACCACCACGCCGTCCGCCTGACCTCGCAGCGCCGCCGCCTGCGCGGGGTTGGAGATGCCGAAGCCCACCGCTACCGGCGCTGCAGAGAGCCGGTGCAGCGTGGCGAGGCGGGCTTCGAGGTCCTCGGGCAACGCAGCGCGGGCGCCGGTGACGCCCGTGACGCTCACGTAATACAGAAAGCCCTCGGCCCCCGCGGCGATCTTCGCGAGCCGCTCGTCGCCCGTGGTCGGCGCGCAGAGCGGTACCCAGGCCATCCCATGCTTCCCGAGCGCCTCTCGCAGCGGGCCGGCCTCCTCGAGCGGCACGTCGGGCACGATCGCGCCGCAGATCCCCGCAGCCGCGGCGTCCTCTGCGAACTTCTCCCAGCCCAGCGCGAAGAACGGATTGCAGTAGCCCATCACGACGAGGGGCGCGCGCAGCCGGTCCTTCACGCGCGCGGCCAGCTCGAGCAACCTCGGCAGCGTGGTTCCGCCCTGCAGCGCGCGCGTGGCCGCTTGCTGCAGCACGGGCCCGTCGGCGATCGGGTCGGAGAAGGGGACGCCCAGCTCGAGGACGTCGGCGCCCGCGGCGTCGAGCGCCAGCAGCAGCGCTTCGCTGGCGTCCAGCGAGGGATCGCCGCCCATCAAGTAACACACCAACGCTGGCCGGCCCTCGGCCTTGGCCTTGGTGAACGCCTCGCGCAGCCGCTGGGCGGGTGTCAGCGCGGGAGTCACTTCGCGCCTCCCGCGGGCAGGAGGCGCGCGAGGATGGTGTTCAGGTCCTTGTCGCCGCGGCCGCTCAGGTTCACGCAGATCACCGCGTTCGGGTCGCCTTTGAGCGCCGCCGGTAATTTCGATAACGCCGCCACCGCGTGGGCCGTCTCCAGCGCACAGAGGATCCCCTCACTCTTTGCCAAGAGCGAGAACGCCGTGAGCGCCTCTTCGTCGGTAGCCGAGAGCGCCTGCAGGCGGCCCGTCTGCTTCAAGTGCGAGAGCTCCGGGCCCACGCCCGGGTAGTCGAGCCCCGCGCTGATCGAGTGGGCCTCGGCCACCTGGCCGTCTGCGTCTTGGAGCAGGTACGAGAGCGAGCCGTGGAGGACGCCCGGGCGGCCCTTGCCCATCGAGGCGCCGTGCTTGCCGGAGTCGAGCCCGTGACCCGCCGCTTCCACTCCGAAGAGGGACGTCTGAGATTCGCCGATGAAGCGGTGGAACGCGCCGATGGCGTTGCTGCCCCCGCCCACGCAGGCGAGCACCGCGTCGGGCAGGCGGCCCTCGCGCCCCTCTACTTGCAGCGCGAGCTCCTCGCCGATGACCTTCTGCAGCTCCCGCACCAGCAGCGGGTACGGGTGCGGACCGGCCGCGCTGCCGATGCAGTAGTAGGTGCCGCGAACATTGGTGACCCAGTCGCGCAGCGCCTCGTTCATCGCGTCCTTGAGCGTGCGCGAGCCCGCCTCCACCGGCCGCACCTCCGCGCCGAGCAGCCGCATCCGGCCGACATTGGGCGCCTGCCGCTGCACGTCCTCGGCGCCCATGTAGACGATGCAGTCGAGGCCCAGGAGCGCGGCCACCGTGGCCGAGGCGACGCCGTGCTGCCCCGCGCCGGTCTCGGCGATGAACCGCTTCTTGCCCATCCGCTTCGCGAGGAGTCCCTGGCCGAGCGTGTTGTTGAGCTTGTGGGCGCCCGTGTGGAGCAGGTCCTCGCGCTTCAGGTAGACGCGGCCGGCGATGCCCATCCCTTCCGCCAGGCGGTCTGCGCGGAAGAGCGGCGTCGGGCGGCCCGCGTAGTCGGCGAGCAGCGATGAGAGCTCTTTTCGATAACCGGCGTCGGCGCGGGCGGCGCGCCAGGCGGCCTCCAGCTCCTCGAGCGCGGGGATGAGCGTCTCGGGGACGAACCGGCCGCCGAAGTCGCCGAAGCGGCCGTTGGCGTCAGGGAGCGGGCCCGGGTCGTGGGCGAAGAGGGGGATCTCGTGGTGCAAGTCCATTCCGTGCTCCGGTTGCGCGCGCTGGTGCGCGTCCTGCGTTGCCTGCTTCGGCGACTCCTGCGGTCACTGCCGCTTGGTCGATGCCCCGGTCGCGCCGTCGGTGCTCCTACCGCGCGCCGCGGCGACGAATGCGCGCACGCGCTCCGGATCCTTGAAGCCGTCGGGCCCTTCGATGCCGCTCGCGACATCGACGCCGTCGGGCGCTGCCGCGCCGATCGCCCGGGCGACGTTTCCCGCGTGGAGCCCGCCGGCGACGAAGAGCGTCTGCGCCTTCGACAGCCGCGCGCGCACGCGCCTCGCGAGCTCCCAGGCGAACGAGAGGCCGGAGCCGCCCGCGGGGCCGTCGAGCAGCAGCCGCGAGTAGGCCGGACCGCCGCCGGGCGGAGTGAGCTCCAGCTCTTCGAGGAAGGCGTCGGACTTCAGTTGGAGCGCGCGCACCAGCGCCACGTCGAGCAGGCCCGCGCCCGAGGGCACCGCGCCGTGCAGCTGCAGCGCGGAGAAGAGGCCGGTGCTGGCGGCGGTCGACAGCTCGTCGAGCGTCGCGTCGAGAAACACGCCGGTCAGGGGGACCGAGGGCGGCAGCGCGGCGCGGATGGCGCGCGCCTCATCGAGGGTGATCCGGCGCCTGCTGCCGGCCGCGAAGACGACGCCGAGCTCGTCGGCGCCCCCCGCGGCGCAGAGCAGCGCATCGCTGACCCGACGCACACCGCACAGCTTGATCCTCACGCTCACGATCGAGCGCCTTCGCCAGGGCCCACCAGGCGCGCCGCGGGCGGGATCGCCTCCACCAGCCCGCGCGTGGCGGCCGCCGGATCCTTCGCGGTGGCGAGCGCCTCTCCGACCAGGAACGCCGAGGCGCCAGCGGCAGCGAAGCCCCGGATGTCCTGCGGGGTCTTCACTCCGCTCTCGGCCACCAGCGGCGCGATCCCCCGCGCTTGCGGCTCGAGCCGCGCGAAGGTGCCCGGGTCGACGAGCAGCGTCTTCAGGCTGCGGGCGTTGATCCCGAGCAGTTCGGGCTTGCACGCCGCCGCCGCGGCCAGCTCGTCCTCGTCGTGCACCTCGCACAGCACGCAGAGCGAGAGCTCGCGCGCCAGCTCCCGCAGCTCGCCGAGCCGCTGCGGCGTGAGGGCAGCGGCGATGAGGAGGATGGCGTCGGCTCCGAACGCGCGCGCTTCGTGGAGTTGGTAGGGGGTTACCAAAAAGTCCTTGCGCAGCGCCGGGAGCGCGCAGGCCGCGCGGGCCTTCACCAGGTCGTCGAGCGAGCCGCCGAAGTGGGTGCGATCGGTGAGCACCGAGAGGCACGCCGCGCCGCCATCAGCGTAGGCCCGGGCGAGCTCCGCCGGGTCGAGGTCGGGCGCGAGCGGGCCCTTGCTGGGAGAGGCCCGCTTGATCTCGGCGATCAGCGCGGCGCCGCGCCCGCGGGCGTCGATGAGCGCCTGCGCGAACAGGCGGGGAGCGGGCGTGTCCTTGGCCTTCGCCTTGATCTCGGCGAGCGGCGTACCCGTCGCGCGCACGGCCAGCATCTGCAGCGCGGCGCCGACCAGCTTCTCGAGGTGGGTGCCCTTCATCGCCCGGCTCCGGGCCCGGCGCCGGCCGCTGCTCCAGCAACCTTCTGCTGCTCGGCGCGGGAGGCGGCCACCAGCGCGTCCACCTTGGCGAGCGCAGCGCCCGAGTCGATCAGCTTCGCGGCGAGCTGCACGCCCTCGGCGATCTCCTCGCAGAGACCTGCCGCGGCGATCGACGCGCCCGCGTTGAGCAGGACAGCGGTGCGCCTCGGCCCCGGCTCGCCCGAGAGCACCGCGCGCAGGATGGCGGCGTTGGTTGCCGCGTCGCCGCCGCGCAGGCCCGCCAGGGGCACGCGGGCGAGGCCGAGCTGCTCTGGGGTGACCTCGAACTCGCGCACCTGTCCGTCGCGCACCTCCGCCACGCGGGTCGGGCCCGAGGGGGAGATCTCGTCGAGCCCGCCTTCGCCGTGCACCACGAAGGCGCGGTCGCAGCCCAGCTCGAGGAGCGTCCGCGCCAGCACCGGCACCAGCGCGGCTGCGTAGACGCCGAGGAGCTGCCGCCGCGCCCCCGCCGGGTTCGCCAGGGGCCCGAGCAGGTTGAAGAGCGTGCGCAGCCCCAGCTCCTTGCGGACCGGCGCGACGTGCCGCATCGCCGCGTGGTGGCGCGGGGCGAAGAGGAAGCCGATGCCCGTCTGCGCGAGGCAGGCGGCGACGCCGGCGGCGCCCAGCTCCAGCTCGACGCCGAGCGCGCCCAGCACGTCGGCCGAGCCGCACTGCGAAGACACCGCGCGGTTGCCGTGCTTGGCCACCGCCGCGCCCGCCGCCGCCGCCACGAAGGCCGCCGTGGTGGAGATGTTGAAGGTGTGCGCGCCGTCGCCGCCGGTGCCGCAGGTGTCGATCAGCGTCTTGCGCTGCTCGGCCGAGACCTCGACCGTCTGCGCGCGCCGGCGCAGCGCCGAGGCCGCGCCAGCGATCTCGTCCGGCGTCTCGCCCTTGATCCGCAGCGCAATGAGCAGGGCCGCCATCTGCGCCTGCGAGGCGTTTCCCTCGAGCATCGCCTCCATCGCGGCGGCTGACTGCTCGCGGGTGAAGTGCTTGCCTTCGAGCAGCTGCTGCAGGGCCGCGCGCAGCATCAC
>JAYWAO010000472.1:0-26110 GCA_043782365.1 Deltaproteobacteria bacterium | reverse complement strand
GCAGCTTCGCGCCGCTCTTGTCGGCGACCATCTGCGCCGTCACCTTGTTGTAGAAGCCCTCCATCAAGAGCAGCGTGGCGCCCTCCTTCTTCAGGGTCGCGATCAGCTGCACCAGATGGGACGGGTCGGGCGGGATGCCGGGCTTGGGCTCGACATAGCCGACCTCGGCGAGCGAGAGCCATGCGGAGACGTAGCTCCAGCTCTTGTGGTACGTCGCCACCTTCTTGCCATTGATCTTGGCGATCAGCGGGGCCCACTCCTTCTCCTTGGCGTCGAGCTTCGCTTCGAAGGCGGCGAGCCGCTCGGCGTAGAGGGCCTTGCCGTCGGGGTCGAGCTGCGCGAGGCGCCCGGAGATCTCGCGGGCGACCAGGCGGGCGTTCGTCGGGGTCAGCCAGTAGTGCGGGTTGCCCTGCGGGTGGACGTCGCCCATCGAGCGGTCGATCTTCCCGGCGGCGACGTCGAGCAGCGGGATGGTGGCCGAGCAGTCGAGGTTGCCGGGCTCGCCCGACTGGATCTTCGGGTTGCGCGCGCCCAGCACCAGCGGCGGGAGCCAGCCGATCTCCAGCTCGAGGCCCACGTGCAACAGCAGGTCGGCCCGGTTGAGCTGCAGCATCAGGCTCGGCTTGGGCTCGACGAAGTGCGGATCTTGGTACCCCTTCGATAACGACTTCACCTCGACGCGGTCGCCGCCGACCTCCTGGGCGAGCTCGCCGAGGGTGGAGATGGTGGAGACCACCTTGAGGGCGGCGCGGGAGGCGGGGGCGGCGAGGAGCGCGAGCGCTGCCGCGAAGGAGGCGAGCGGGGTTAGGAGTTGGCGTCCGAGCTGCATGGTGTTCCTCTGTGTTTACGAAGAGTAGTACCTAAAACGTGTGCGCGCCGTGGGCGCCGATCGACATCTCCAGCTGCGCGAGCGCGCCGAAGGTGTCGGTGTTGGGACCGGTCCGGCCCAGGGCACCGAAGAGCTGCGCGCCTGCGCCGTAGCCTCCCGTGTGCTCGGCGTAGGCCGAGGCGCGGAACTTTGCGAATTCGCTCAGCCAAAAAGTGAGCGCGACGCTCTCGCGGTTCACCTCCGGCACGAGCGCCGAGGAGGGCAAGCCGAGCAGGTCGAATCGCAGGCCGAGCGTCACCCGCCGGGCCAGCTGTGCGACGACCTGCGCATAGAGGCCACCGTCCCAGGCCGCGGCGACGCGGGCGTTGGTGCCAGCAGCGACCAGGTCGGGTGCGTGGCGCAGCAAGATCTCACCCTGCAGCGAGAGCGCGAAGTAGCCGTCCGATTGGTTCGCTGGCTTCCACTTCAAATACACGTCGCTGCCGAAGAGCGCGGTGTCGCCGGAGGGGTTGAAGTGGTTCACGGTGTCGCCAGTGGGCGTGCCCGTCACCGTGCTGCTGCGGCCGAGCGCAGAGCTGACGCCCCAGGAGAGCGAGAGGTCGTCGGTGAGCTCGAGGAAGAGCTTGGCGTGGGCGAGCCCCGTGAGTCCGCCGTTGTCTCCACCGAAGGTGCTGAAGGCCGCCGGGTCGGCAGGCGCCGTGAGCGAGTAGCCCTCCAGATAAAGTGTTACAAAAACAGGCAGCGGGACCAGCCAGGAGAGCTGCGCGCCGGGTCCGCGCAGGCCGTCGCTACCAAGGAAGGCGGCGTTGACGAGCGGCCGCTGCTGGAACTCCTGCACGTGCAAGTGCTGCCCGTTCTGCCGGCCGAAGGCGCTCCGAAGAGAACCCGCGCGCACTTGCAGGTTGAAGGGAAGGCTCGTGGTCGTCGCCACCGCCTCCTCCACCTCGAGGCCGCTGAGGTTCGGGATGGTGAGGTAGATCTCGCCCTTCAGGTACGGGTCGACCACCGCCGAGAACGCCAGCTCCACTTCCTGCACGGTGAACCCGAGCGCGTGGCCAAACCGGTTCACCGGCAAGAGCGGGTCGTCACCGGCGATGTATCCCGGCGGCGCGCTCTGGTACCCGGCGCCGGAGTCGACGATGACCGAGAGGTCCGGGTTGAGCGACTGGAACGCCCGCACCAGCGGCGAGGTCTGGGCTTGCACGCTGCCCGCGACCAACGCGGCCGCCACGAGAGCGAACACAACAGTAGGACGCGACCTCACGTTCAACCTCCGCGGCGTAGCCCCAGCCGGATGAGCCCCGGCACCAGGAAGAGCGCGGCTACGCAAACCATGCAAGCGCCCGTCGGGAGTTGGTACACCCAGCTTGCGTAGTATCCGGCGATGGCGGCGCATGCTCCGAATGAGACGGCCAGCAGCGCGGTTCGATTCAAGCGCTCGGTGATCAACAGCGCCGCGGCGGCCGGGATCACCGTGAAGGCGAACACCGGCAGGGCGCCGATCGCGCGGGTGGCCGCCGAGATCACCACCGCGGCGGCGACGTTGCCGAGGACCTCCCAGCGCAGCAGCCCCACGCCCTGCACGGCGGCGGTCTCGGGGTCGTAGCTCGCGAACAGCAGCTCCTTGAAGAAGAGCAGGTGCACCAGCAGCGCCGCCGCGGAGGCGACCCCCAGCGCCACGATCTGCGCGCGCGGGACCACCACCGCGTTGCCGAAGAGCAGGTCGCCCACCGCGTGGGCCTCCTGCGCGATGCGCGGGCTGTTCAAGATGGCGAGCACCAGCGCGGAGCAGACGATGTAGATGAGGCCCACCGCGGTCTCGCTGGCGAGCTTGCGGTGGCCTGGGTGCAGCGAGAAGAGCACCGCCGCGCCCAGCGCGAAGAGGAGCGAGAAGATGGCCGGGTCGAGCCACCTCGGGATGACGCCGTGCTGGTGGGGATCGACGCCCGCCACCGCGCCCACCCAGAAGGCGAAGGCCACCCCCACGCCCGAGGCCTGCGAGAGCGCCGCCGAGACGAACACCATCCGCTTGAGCACGATGAAGACGCCCAGGTAGCCGAGCACCGCGGCGGCCAGCACGCCGGCGAAGAGCGGCTCCGCCCACAGCTCGCGGCCGGCCCAGAACTCGCTGAAGGCGGCGGGCGTCACGGCGCGCCCTCCTTCTTCGCGGCCGCGTCGCCATTCCTGACCGGCGGGTCACCGACGACCACCGCGGTGTGCCCGCCGACGTCGGCCACGCGGACGGGCCGGCCATAGAGGCGGCCGAGGCGCTCCTCGGTGATCATCTCCCGCGCAGGGCCCACCTCGAAGAGCTGGCGGTCGCGATCGACCAGCGCCACGTCGGTGGCGAAGCCTGCCACCGCCGAGAGCTGGTGGGTGACCAGGACCACCGAGAGGTGGTGCGCGTCCTTCAGCTTCTGCACCAGCTCGAGCAGGACGCGCTCGGCGGCCGGGTCCATCGCCGAGGTCGGCTCGTCGAGCACCAAGAGCTCGGGCTCGCCCGCGAGCGCCCGCGCGATCAGGACGCGCTGGTGTTGGCCGCCGGAGAGCGCGTGCAGCGGCCGCTCGGCGAGGTCGCCGATGCCCAGCTCGGTGAGGGCTTCGCGGCAGCGCGCGCGGTCTTTCTCGCCGGGCCGGCGCAGGAGGCCGATCTGGCCCGTGCGTCCCATCAGGACGACGTCGAGCACGCTGAGCGGCCAGGAGACGTCGAGCCGGTCGCGCTGCGGCACGTAGCCCACCCGGGCGGGCTTGCCCGTGGGCAGCGTGCGCTTGCCGCCGAGCAGCGGGAGCAGGCCCAGCAACGACTTGAGCAGCGCCGTCTTGCCCGCGCCGTTGGGCCCGAGCACGCCCAGCGTGGTGCCTGCGCGCAGCGCGAGGTCGAGCGGCGGCAGGAGCGGTGCGCGGTAGCCGATGACGGCTTGGTCTAGGCGGACGAGATCCACGAGTGGCCGCGAGTACCAGAGGGGAACGCTCGTGTCCAACGGCTGGGGTCCTGCGCTGGCGGGACAGAGGTCCCCCGAACCGTTACACTGCACCCATGGCCGGAACCCCCCCGTACACCAAGCACGCCTTCGTCTGTCTCCACGAGCGTCCCGAGGGCGCCCCGCGCGGCTCCTGCGCGCCGAAGGGTGCTGAGAAGCTGCTCAAGGCGCTGAAGATCGCCGCCCACGCGCGCGGGCTCGACGACACCGTGCGCGTCAACAAGTCGGGGTGCCTGGAGAACTGCGAGAACGGGTGCAGCGTGGTCGTGTATCCCGACGCGGTCTGGTACGGGCACGTGACGGTGGAGGATGTGCCGGACATCATCGAGCATCTCGCTGGCGGGGCGCCGGTGGAGAGGATCAGGCTGTTCAAGGACAAGTAGCAGGCCGCTGACTTAGTTCAGCAGCCCCCCACCCGCCCGCAGCTTCCGCGCCCTCGCCCGCAGCTCCCCGGCATCGGTGGCCTCGGGCTCCAGCTCCAGGAGACGCTCCAGATCCAGCGCTGCCGCGCTCGCCCCGCCGAGCTGCTCGAAGAGCTGCGCCCGCTCCCGCAGGGCCCTGATTGAATCCGGCGCGATCAGCAGCACCCGATCCACCGCCGACAGCGCCCGCGGCAGGTCCTTCTTCTGCAGATACACCTGCCGGAGGTTCTCCAGCATGCGCGCGAGGACCTCCTTCGGCTGGGCCGGCCGCAGCGCGCGCGCGTCGAACGCGTGGCCCTCACCCACCGCGGCCTTGAAGCGGGCCTTCAGCTCGTCGATCCCGAGCAGCTGCCCGCGCGCGAACGAGTCGACCACCAGCTCGCCGCCGTCGAGCAACACTTTACAGAGAAAGTGCCCGGGGAAGCCGACGGGCTGGACGTCGAGCCCGAGCCGGCGGCCCACCTCGAGATAGACGAGCGAGAGCGTGATCGGGATGCCGGAGCGCCGCTCGACCACATCATTGAGAAACGAGTTGCGCGGGTCGTAATAGTCGTCGCGGTTTCCGCGGAACCCCTCTTCATGAAAGAGGAACGCGTTGAGCCGGCCCACCTTGCGCTCGGTGGTGGCGCCCGGCGGCAGCGAGGACCGCGCGCGCGCCCCCAGCTCGTCGAGCGCCTTGATGGTCGGCGCGTCCTCCAGGTCCGGATACTCCTCCCGCGCGATCGCCAGCGCCGCCCGCGCGAGGTCGACCCGCTCGAAGGAGAGCAGCCGCCGCAGGTCGCGGCGCGAAGCCTCGGAGCCCGCAGCTTGGTTGGTCGGCCAGGTCACGACCCAACTCTAGAACGCTTCGCCGAGCAGCCGCTCGCAATCGACCTCGCCGCACGCGCGCGGTCCCTGCGCGGCGACGGGGCTCTCGACCGCCTTCTCGATCGCCCCCGCGAGCTGGTCGCGCCGCACGCCAACCTGCGACAGCTTGCGCGGCAGGCCGCAGGAAATCTTGAGCTCCTCGACCAGCCCGGCGCAGGCCGCGGCCGCCTCGGCTGCGGGCGCCGCGGCGTTGAAGCCGAGCGCGACGGCGATCTGGGCCACGCGGGCCTCGGCCTCGGCTTTGTCGAACTGCAGGACCGGACCGAGCAGCGCCGAGAGCGAGAGCCCGTGCGGCGTGCCCGCGACGGCAGCGAGCCCGTAGGCGAGCGCGCGCGCAGGCCCCTGGCCCTTCTGCGCGGCGATCCCCGCGAGGCAGGCGCCAAGCAACACATTCTCCCGCGCCTCGAGATCGCGCCCGTTCTTCACCGCGGTCTTGAGCGACCTGCCCAGGCGGCGCAGGGCCTCGAGGGCGAGCGCGTCGGCGATCGGGTGATCGGCCTTGGCGGCGTACGCCTCGGCCGCGTGCGCGAGCGCGTTGAAGCCCGCGATGGCGGTCGGCAGCGCGGGCATCGCCACGGTGAGGTCGGCGTCGAGCAGCGCCACGTCGGGCACCATCCGCGGGTGCGCGAGCACCGTGTAGACGCCGTCGAGGGAGAGCGTCGCCTCGCCGCTCGCCTCGCCGCCGGAGCCTGCGGTGGTGGGCACGGCGGCGAGCGGCAAGAGCGCCCTGCTGGGGCTGCCACCCTGGCCGGCGCGATAGGAAGCGAGGGCGCCGTCGCTGGCGGCGAGCAGGCGCGCGGCCTTGGCGACGTCGAGCACCGCGCCGCCTCCGAGCGCGACGATCGAATCGGCGCCGCTGCTCCCGAGCGCGGCCACCGCGGCCTGCACGCTGCTCTCGGTGGCGTTGGCGTCGGCTTCGGCCCACACCGTGGCCTTGAGCCCCGCCTGCTCGAGCACGGGGACCACGAAGCGCAGCAGGTTGGCCTTGAGGATCTCGGGCTCGGTGATGAGGAACACCCGGCTCTGCGCGCCGGCCCGCTTCAGCTCTGCGGCGACCTGCGCAGCGCTGCCGCGGCCGTGGACGATGCGGGTGGGGAAGGTCATCACGCCGGCCATGAAATCCTCCTGGGTACGAAGTGAGGACGAGGACTCTAGCAGGCCGTGAGGAAAGCCGCGCGCGCCGCGCAGTTAGAGTATGACAATTACAGCAACCGGAGCAGCTGCGCCCGGATCGACTCCCGCGTCGCCGGATCCGGCGACGCCTGCAGCGCCCGCTCGAGCGTCTCCGCCGCCTTGCGCCGGAACCCCTTCTCCACATAGAGCGCGGCGAGGTTCTTCAGCGCCGGGAAGAGGCTCGGCCGCAGCTCCACCGCGCGCTCATAGGACGAGATCGCGCGGTAGACGTCGCCCTGCGCCGAGAGCGTCCGCGCCAGCGCGAAGTGGCTGCGCGGCGAGAACGGGTCGTCGTGCACGGCCTTCTCGAGCAGCGCCCGCGCCTCGGGGAGCTGGCCCTTGTCGAAGGCCTCCATGCCGGTCTTGTAGGCGACCTCGGCGACGCGCTTGCCTGGCTGGGTCTTCTTCTTGTCCTCGCCCTGCTGCAGCCGCTCCTCGACGCGGCGGAGCAGGTCGGAGAGGTGGAACGGCTTCTCGAGGTAGTCGTCGGCGCCGTAGGTCTCGCGCGCGTCCTGGGCGAAGCGCCAGCCGCGGTAGACGGCCGACATCATCACCACCTGCACGTGGCGCAGCTTCTTGTTCGCCTTGATGCGCTGGCAGATCTCGAAGCCGTGCACCTGCGGCAGCATCGCGTCGAGGAGGACCAGGTCGGGCGGGTCGCGGGTGTCGAGCTTCTGCTCGGCCTCGGCGCCGTCGGCGGCGGTGTCCACCAGCCAGCCCTTGGCGGCGAAGGCGCGGCTGCAGAGCTTGAGGATGTCGGGCTCGTCGTCCACCACCAGGATGCGCTTGGGGCCTGCGCGGACCGAGCCGACGAGCTCCTCCTCGTCGTCGGAGTCGTCGCCGATCTCGATGGCGATCTCCTCCGAGGGCCTGCGCGCCGCAGCTGGGGCCGTCCCGGCGGGCGTGTCCGGGTCATTGGCCGCGGGCGCGACGAGCGCGTCGACGGCGGGGTCGAGCGCGTCGCCCGCTGGCTCCGCATCGAGCAAGGGCTCGGGGTCTTCGAGCAGCTCGCCCTCGATCAGCTCGCCCTCGTGGACCTCGTCCTCGGGGAGCGCGCCGGCGTGCGCAGCGACCTCGGCCGGCGTGGTGATGGCTGCCGCCGCGGGCTCCTCTCGCGGCTTCACCGGCGGCGGGGTGCGGTCGTCGAAGGCGAGCGGCGCCGGCACCTGCTGGACCGCCGGCGCGCCCCCAGGCGGGGTGCCGAGCGACGCGCCAGGCTGCACGATGGTGAGCCCGAGCGGCGCGCCCGGCTTGAGCGCGCTGCCGATCCACACCGTGCCGCCCTGCTCGCGCGCGTCGTAGGCGCCCGTGATGGTCCGCTCGAGCGGTCCGGCGAGGGCGACGTAGATCGACACCTCCATGCCGGTGATGAAGCGGACCTCGTCGATGGTCGCCTGCGCCTCGTTCGGCGAAGGCACCGCCACGTGCAGCCGGCCGCCCTCGGTGGAGAGGGCGAGGATCTGGTCGCCCTCGGCCACGGGCCGCGGGATGAGGTCGAGCACGTCGGTGAGGAACGCCGAGGTGGAGAGGTCGACGCCGGGCTGCCCGAACCGCTCCGCGAGCGCGTAGACGAGGTCTCCCTCGACGGCGACGCCGCTCTGCAGCACGCGCGAGAGAAAGCGGCTCTCCGAAGCCGGGCCGAGCGCGAGGGCGGGCGCGAGCACGGCCTCCGTTGCGACCCCGCGGTCGACGAGCATCCTGACCAGGCTGGCGAGCGCATCACTCAAAGCGGCTGGTCTCCCTCTCCCTGCCAGGCGCGAGGCCGCACGCCCGACGACTCTTTCAGATCTACCACCCAAGCGCAGCTTTTGGCGCGGGAGGAAGCACGATCTCAGGCTGCAAAGAGGAAGTCCGGCCCCTCTCGGTAACCCAGCGGTTCGAGCGCTGCCCGGATGGTCTCCCGGGCCCCCACAGCGCCCACCGCGCAGAGCACCAGCGCGTCGCCGGGCGGCCCCACCTGCGCGGCCGGCGTGATGGCGACGCCGCGGGCCATTTGCTTGCGCGGGTCGATGTCGAGCACCCGCCGCGGACGCAGGCCGTGCGGCTCGAGCGCGCGCAGGAGGCGCTTGCCCGTGGGCCCGGCCCCCCAGAGGTCGAACGGCCGGCCGCGCAGCGGGCCCTGCGCGAGGTAGTGGGCCCGCAGGAGGACCATCTGCCCAGGCCGGTAGGCAGGTCCCGTGCGCGTCAGGCGCGAGGGGGAGTCGCGCCACCAGAGCAGCACCTCGGGCACCTTGGCGAGGCAGTAGCCCGCCTGCGCGAGGCGCAGCAGCAGGTCCCAGTCCTCGGCCCAGCCGCGGTCGACGAACCCGCCGACCGCGTCGAGCGCGCTCCTGCGAAAGGTAATACTCGGGTGGACCAGCGGCGCCTCGACGAAGCGCGCCAGCGCGCACTCCTCCTGCGTGACGCAGGCGTCGAGCCACGCCTCCAATCGCGCGAGGCCCGGCGTCAGCGGCCCCGGCACGAGGCGCACCAGGCTCCCGACTGCGCCCACCGCGGGGTTGGCCGCGAGGAACGCTGCCTGCAACCGCAGCCGCGCCGGGTGCACCAGGTCGTCGGCGTCCATCCGCGCGACCAGCGGCCCGCGGCACTGCGAGAGGCCCAGCTGCAGCGCGGCCACCAGCCCCTCTCCGGCCCCGTGCACCACGCGCACGCGGGCGTCGCGGGCGGCGAACCCGGCGAGCAGCGCGCCGGTCCCGTCGGTGGAGCCGTCGTCGACGCAGACGACCTCGAAGGAAGGCGCGCCCTCCTGCGCGAGCACGCCCTCGAGCGCCTCCGAGAGCGTGGCGGCGGCGTCGCGGGCGGGGAGGAGGACGCTGAGCGCGGGGTCGGGCATCGGTGCAAGGCGGAGGGTCACGCGCCCGGCAGGCGCGCGGCGGGTGCGAGGCGTCCTTATACTCCCTGCCGTCATGGCCCACGCGACGCCGGTCGACGGACTCAACGCAGCGTCGAAGGCCGCCGTGGCCGCGCGGCGCTATCTGAACGCGCGGCTGGCCGACCTCCTCCGCGAGGTGCCGCGCTTGCACGGCCGGGCGCACACCCCCCTCGAGCTCGAGGCCGTCCACGACGCGCGCGTGGCGGTGCGCCGGCTGCGGGTGGCGCTGGCGTTGTTCGGGGCCGCGCCGGAAAAAGTGTTACGCGAGCTCGCCGTGCTGAAGCGGCGGGCGGGCGCGGTGCGCGATCTGCAGCTGCAGCTCGCGAAGGTCCAGGCCCACTCCAAGCGAGGCGCCGGCAGGGCGCAGGCGCGGGCGCTCGAGCCCAGGCTCGCCGGAGCGCTCCGGGCGCGGATCCCCAAGCTGCGAGAGGCGCTCAGGCGCTTCGAGGCGTCGCTGCGCCACACGCTGGCGCACCTCGCGGGCCGGGCAGCGCCCAAGGGCAAGCTGGGAGGGCGGCGGCTGCGCAGGCGGCTGGCGAGGAGGCTGGTGCAGGCCGACACGCTGCTGCGCGAGGCGCGGCAGCTCGAGCCCGAGACCGCCCACGCGCTGCGCCGCGGGCTCAAGCGCCTGCGCGACGAAGCGGAGCTGCTCCTGCCCGCCTCTCCGCAAGCGCTCTCGACGCTGGCGCGCCTGATCGCGCCGCTGCAGGAGTCCCTGGGGCTGCTGCACGACGCCGATGTCCACCTCGCGCTGCTCACCGAGGCAGGCCTCGACGGCGCGGCTAGCCAGGTGCGGCGCGAGCGGGCGGCGCTGGCGAGGCCGCTCCAGGCGCAGCTCGCGGGGTGGTCGCGGTCGGGCCGTCTGCTCAAGCTCGCGAAGGCGCTGCGGGAGGAGAAGGTCGCCAGCCGCTCGTGAAGTGGTCCGAGCACCGATCGCCCGGCGCCGCGCCGGGGGTCACCGGCTCCGCGACTCGAGCAACGGCTGCGCGAACACCACCGCCACGATCAGCGCGGCGCCCGCGTAGAAGGAGAGCGAGAGCTGCTGGTGCTCCCCGAGCAAGACCGCAGCGATCAGGATGGTGTAGATGGGCTCCAAGTTGATCGCGAGCTGCGCCGCGAAGGCGGTCAGGTGCCGCAGCGCCACCACCGAGAGCGTGAACGGGATCAGCGTGCAGCCCACCGCCAGCACGCCGAGCAGGAGCGCGTCGCGCGGGCCGGGCAGCACGAAGGCCGCGCCGTCGTGGGGGAGCAGCGGCGCGAGCGCGCCCAGCAACAGCGCGCCCGCGCCCAGCTCGATGAACGTCACGGTGGCGGCCGGCGCCTTCATCACCTGGCGCTTCTGCAGCGCGCCGAAGACGGCCACCAAGAACGCCGAGAGCACGCCCACCGCCGCGCCCGCCAGCAGGTCCCGCGGCAGGCCGCCGGCGACCAGCAGCAAGCCCGGGATCACCGCGACGCCCAGGAGCAGCTCGCGCGCCTCGAACCGCTTGCCCGCGATGAACGGCTCCACCACCGCGACGAAGACCGCGCCGAGCGCCATGCAGGTGGCCGCCACCGAGGCGTTCGACAGCTTGATCGAGAGGTAGAACGTCAGCCAGTGGAGCGAGAGCACCGCGCCGATGCCCATGTAGCCGAGCGCCAGCCGGAGCGGCAGCCCGCGCAGCGCGCGCCAGACGGGCGGCCAGCAGGCGAGCAGCCCCGTCACCAGCAGCATGCGCCAGAAGACCAGCGGCATCGCCGGCAGCGAGATCGCCTTGCCGAGGATGGCGGTGAACCCCCAGAGGAGGACGCAGACCTGCATCTGCAGCGAGGCCCGCTTGGTGGGTGACATGGGGGGCGGCGTCTACCGCAGATCGGGGCGCGATGCACCCGGAGCGTACGAGGCTCTTGCGCGGGGACTGCTCGCTACCCGACCTGAGCGGGGGCCGCGATGACGCCCTCGTAGATGGCGTCCACTATCAGCGAGCAGCCGACAGACTCGAGCTGCAGCGTTCCGCCCGTGCCGGCCTCGAGGAGGATCCAGCCACGCTCGGTGCGGCGCACCACTTCGATGTGCGGCTCGTGCTGGCTGACGAGGACGTATTCGCGAAGCGAGGGGATGCGGCGGTAGTGCTCGGCCTTGCGGCCGCGGTCGAAGGCTTCGGTAGAGTCGCTGAGCACTTCGACGAGGAGGCTGGGGTTCAGGACCGTATTGGCGTCCTCGGGGTCGGTCTGGATGGGCCCGCAGACGACTACGCAATCCGGGTAGGTGGCGAGCCCCGCGGCTCGGACGCGCAGTTCGGAGCCGAAGGGCTTGCATGGCCGCCCGCGCAGCTGGCTCAGGAGTTGGGCGCCCACGGCGAGGATGAGCTGGGAGTGCGCAGGAGTACCGCCACCCATGTCGAACACCTCGCCATCGACGAGCTGGTGCTTCCGGTCGCTCGCGATCTCGGCGGCGACGTACTCGGCGAAGGTCGTCTTGAGCTTGGTCGCTGGGTTCGACATGGGGATCATGGTAACGCGCCGTGGCGCTGCTGCCTACCGACGCGCTGCCTGCTGCCCACGCGCGGCCAGCACGACCAAGGCCGTGGCGCCCGCAAAGGCTGCCGCCTGCAGCCAGACCGCAGGCCAGAACAGGCTAGCTCCGGCGCCCGTGCTCGCCGAACACCTCGCGCATCGCGTTGGCGATCTCGCCCAGCGTCGACCGCGCCTTCACCGCCGCCACGATGGGCGGCATGAGGTTCTCGGTGCCGCGCGCAGCGGCGCGCAGCGCCTCGAGCGACCTCTGCGAGGCAGCCGAATCGCGCGCCGCGCGGAACGCCTGCAGCCGCGCCACCTGCTCCACCTCGAGCTGCGGATCGACCTTCAGCAGCTCCATCGCCGCCTCTCCGGAGCCTGCGCCGGCCGCGTTGACGAACTCGTTGACCCCGACGATCACCCGCGCCTTGTCCTCGATCTCGCGCTGGTAGAGGTACGCGGCCTCCTCGATCTCGCGCTGCGGATAGCCGCGCGCGATCGCCTCGACCATGCCGCCCATCCCGTCGATCTTCTCCAGGTAGGCGGTGGCCTTCTCCTCGAGGTCGTCGGTGAGCGCCTCCAGCGCATAGGCGCCGCCGAGCGGGTCGATCAGGTCGCAGACGCCGCTCTCGTAGGCGATGATCTGCTGCGTGCGCAGCGCCAGCCGCGCGCTCGCCTCGGTGGGGAGCGCCAGCGCCTCGTCGCGCCCGTTGGTGTGGAGGCTCTGCGCGCCGCCGAGCACCGCCGCGAAGGCCTGCAGCGCCACCCGCACCACGTTGTTGTCGGGCTGCTGCGCGGTCAGCGTGGAGCCGGCCGTCTGCGCGTGGAACCGCAGCGCCCACGACCTCGGGTCCTTCGCCTTGAACCGCTCCTTGAGCAGGCGCGCCCACATCCGGCGGGCGGCGCGGAACTTGGCCACCTCCTCGAGGAAGTTGTTGTGCACGTTGAAGAAGAAGGAGAGCCGGCCCGCGAACGAATCGACGTCGAGCCCGCGCTGGACGGCCGCCTCCACATAGGCGACCCCGTCGGCGAGGGTGAAGGCGATCTCCTGCGCCGCCGTCGAGCCCGCCTCGCGGATGTGGTAGCCGCTGATCGAGATCGGGTTGAACTTGGGCATCACCTTCGCGCAATAGTCGAAGGTATCGCAGATGAGCCGCATCGAGGGGGCGGGCGGATAGATGTACGTACCGCGCGCGATATACTCTTTCAAGACGTCGTTCTGGATGGTGCCCGAGAGGTCGGCCGCCGCCGCGCCCTGCGCCTCGCCCACCGCCTGGTAGAGCGCCAAGAGCGTGGCCCCGGTGGCGTTGATGGTCATCGAGGTGGAGACCTTCCCGAGCGGGATGCCCTGGAAGAGCCGGCCGAGGTCGTCGATGGTGTCGATGGCGACGCCGACCCGGCCCACCTCGCCCTTGGCGCGCGGTGAGTCGCTGTCGTGGCCCATCTGGGTGGGCAGGTCGAAGGCGGTCGAGAGGCCCGTCTGGCCGCTCTTCAACAAATAGAGGAACCGCTCGTTGGTCTGCTCGGCGGTGCCGAAGCCCGCGTACTGCCGCATGGTCCAGAAGCGGCCGCGGTACATGGTGGGCTGCACGCCGCGGGTGAACGGATACGCGCCGGGGACGCCCAGCTTCTCGTCATAGGTCTCGACCGGCGCGTGCTGCGGACCGTAGAGCGCGGCGAGGTCGGTGCCGCTCGAGGTCTTGAACGACGCGGCCCGCAGCGCGCCGGGCTTGCTCGCAGCCTTGCCGTAGACCTCGGTGGCCCACTTCTCCAGCGCAGAACGCACGCGATCGGTGCTCGACATCGGCTGCTCCTGACATTACCGAATCATTAACGACGCACTGCTGGACCACCAACCGGCTACGTCACCACCGCCAGCGGCGCGCCGTTCTCCACCGCCGCGCCCTCGACCGCCTTCAGCTCGGTGACCACCCCGGCCTTGGGCGACTTCAGCTCGTTCTCCATCTTCATCGCCTCGACCACCACCAGGCCCTGGCCCTCGACGACGGCGTCGCCGACCTTGACCAGCACGCGCACCACCTTGCCGGGCATCGGCGCGTCGATCCGCTGCGGGCCATCGAGGGAGAACTTGCCGGTGGCCTGCCGCAGCCGCAGCTTGCGCTCGTCGAGCAGCTCGAGGGTGACCACCCGCTGGTTCACCGCGAGCTGCAGCGCGCCGTCCTTCCCGGGCGCGAGGTCGCAAGTGTAGGACTTTCCATCGACCAACAGCGACATCGCCGCGTCGTGCAGGTGGGCCGCGTCGATCTGCAGCAACCGCGGCGGCTCCTTGCCGGCGGCGTCGGGGAAGATGGAGATCTTGAAGTGGCTCCCGTGCGGGACCACCTCGACGAGCCGCTCCTGGCCATTGAGGATGGAGTGGTAGCGCATGGTCTCTCCTAGCGGCGCAGCGCCGCGAGCCGTCCCGCGCGCGCCCAGTTGGTGTCCGCTTCGGCAGGCGCCGGAGCGCCCGCGCCGTTCGACTTCGCGCCGCCGAGCGACCGGCGCTGGTCCTGCTCCAGCTGCCAGATGGCCGCGCAGGCGAGCGCGACCTCCTCCGCGGCGTCGAGCGGCGCGCCTTCGATGGGTTTCGGCAGCTCCAGGCGCGCGGCCGCCTGCGCCAAGAGGCCCGTGTCGTAGTCGCCGGCGCGGAACTCCTCGAGGCCGAGGATGCGCGAGAGGTAGCCGACGTTGGTGGTGATGCCCTTCACCTTGGTCTCGCCGAGCGCCCGGACCAGCCGCGCGATCGCCATCGCCCGGGTGGGCGCCCAGGCCGCGATCTTGGCGATCATCGGGTCGTAGTAACGCGGGACCTCGCTCTGGCTGGTGAAGCCGCAGTCGCTGCGCACGCCCGGCCCCTCCGGCAGCACCAGCTCTTCGATGAACCCCGGGCTCGGCAGGAAGTTCTTCGCGGGGTCCTCGGCGTAGAGGCGCACCTCCACCGCGTGGCCGCGCAGGTTCTTCGTCACCTCGTCCTGCGTCCACGGCAGCTGGGCGCCCCCCGCGATCTCCAGTTGCCAGCGCACCAGATCGACGCCGCAGCAGAGCTCCGTCACCGGGTGCTCGACCTGGAGGCGCGTGTTCATCTCGAGGAAGTAGAAGTCGCGTGTCTGGCCGTCGACGAGGAACTCGAAGGTGCCGGCACCGACGTAGCCCACCGCCAGCGCGCCCTGCACCGCCACCTTGCCCATCGCGGCCCGCAGCTCGGGTGTGACGATCGCCGAAGGGGTCTCCTCGACGACCTTCTGGTGCCGCCGCTGCACCGAGCACTCGCGCTCGCCCAGGTAGATGCAGTGGCCGTGGGTGTCGGCGAAGACCTGGATCTCGATGTGGTGCGGCCGCCGGATCGCCTTCTCCAGATAGACGCTCTTGTCGCCGAAGGCGTTGAGCGCCTCGCGCTGCGCGGTCGCGAACGAGGCGTCGAAGTCGCGCGGGTGCTCGACCAGCCGCATGCCCTTGCCGCCGCCGCCCGCGGCCGCCTTGAGCATGATCGGGTAGCCGATGTCGTCGGCGAACTTCTTCGCGGCCGCGCGGGCCTCCTCGCCGTCGGGGATCGGCTCCTGGAGGCCCGGCACCACGGGCACGCCCGCGGCGATCATGGTGCGGCGCGCCCGGGTCTTCTCGCCCATCTGGTCCATCGCCTCGGCCGGCGGGCCAATAAATGTAATACCCGCCGCCTTCACTGCCCGCGCGAAGGTCGCGTTCTCGGAGAGGAAGCCGTAGCCCGGGTGGATGGCGTCGGCGCCCGTCTGCTTGGCGGCGGCGATGACCAGGTCGTGCACCAGGTAGCTCTCGCGCGAGGGGCCGGGGCCGAGCCGGATCGCTTCGTCGCAGGCGCGCACGTGGAGCGCGGCGCGGTCGGCGTCGCTGTAGACGGCGACAGTCACCAGCCCCAGCTCCTTGCAGGTGCGGGCGACGCGGACGGCGATCTCGCCGCGGTTGGCGATGAGGACCTTGCGGATGGGCACTTGCGAAGCCTCCTCGCGCCGGCAGCGCGGGCGCTTTGGGACAGCTGCTGCCTCGCAGCGTCTTACCGCATCTGTGGCGTTGCGTACTCGCGGCCTGACGGCGCGGACAGGGCCGGGTACCTCGTCCAGCAGGGCGTGCTGCCGGCAACGCAGGGCCCGGCGCCCTCCTGGACCTGGAGCCGCCCTGGCGGACGAAGTCCCACAGCGGGCCTCGGGCTCGCCGCCCGACCCTTGCACGCGCGCTCCCCCCGTGCGCTCCTCCCTCAATGCAACCCGCCGCCACCGCGCGCCAGGGCCTCACCGCCACCGAGGTCGCCGAGCGCGCCGCCCGCGGGCTGCGCAACGTCGCGCCGCGGGACTCGACGCGCACCGTCGCGGGGATCCTGCGCGGCAACTTCGCCACCGTCTTCACCGTCACCGTCTTCGGCATGGCGGCGGTGCTGCTCGTCCTCTACCTGCGCTCGGAAGATCTGCGGCCGCTCTACGACGCGGTGGCGATCAGCGGGCTGGCGCTGCTCAACAGCGTGGTCGGCGTGGTGCAGGAGCTCCGCGCCAAGCGGGCGCTCGACCGGATCTCCGCGCTCGCGCGCTCGTCCTGCACCGTGCTGCGCGACGGTCTGCTGGTGCAGGTGGCGCAGGACCAGCTCGTGCAAGGCGACCTCATCCAGGTCTCGCGCGGCGACCCGATCCCGGTCGACGGTTCCATCGTCGAGACCACGGCTGGCCACTGCGAGGTGGACGAGTCGCTCCTCACGGGCGAGTCGGAGAGCGTGGAGAAGCCCGTGGGCGCGCCCGTGCGCTCCGGCAGCTTCTGCGTGGCCGGGCAAGGCCTGCTCGTCGCCGAGCGGGTGGGGGCGGCGAGCTACCTGCACGGGCTGGTGCGCGAGGTGAGGGTCTACCGGCCCTTCAAGACGCCGCTGCAGAAGGACATCGACCGCATCGTCCAGTTGCTGATGGCCGTCGCCGGCGTGCTGGTGGTGCTGGTGGTGGCGCAGGCGTTCGCGCGCATCCGCCCGTGGTCCGTCGAGCCCGACGAACGCCTCGAGGAGGTGATCGACGTCGCCCGGTCGGTCGCGGCGATCGTCACCTCGATGGTGCCGATGGGCTTGGTGCTGCTTTCGACGGTGGCTTTCTCGCTGGGCGTCCTGCGGATCTCGCGCAAGGGGGCGCTGGTCCAGCGGCTCAACGCGGTGGAGTCCTTCTCGCACGTCGACGTGCTCTGCATGGACAAGACGGGGACGCTCACCCGCAACGAGCTCCACCTCCGCTCGGCGACCCCGGCCGCGGGTGGAAGCGAGGCCGCGCTGCGTGCGCTCGCGGGCGTGTTCGCGCACCGCTGCACCGAGCAGAACGGCACCGTGCTCGCGCTGCGCCTGGCCACGGCGGCGCCCGCGGCCAACTCCGCCACCGTGGTCGGGGAGGTGCCGTTCAACTCGCGCGACAAGTGGAGCGGCCTCGACGTGGTCGATGCCGGCGGCGTGGCGCGGGGCCTCGTCCTCGGAGCGCTCGAGGTGCTCGGCGCGCGCCTGCCGGTGGCGCAGCGGGAGGAGGCGCGGAGCGTGGTCTTGACGGCCCCCGGGCTGCGCCACGTCCTGCTCGCCGAGACCGACAGCGGGGCGCCGGTCGCCGCGGTAGGCAGCTTGCGCTTGCTCGGCGTCCTCTCGCTCTCCGACGAGGTGCGGGCCGACGCGCCCGGGGTGCTGCGCGCCTTTGCCGCGCGGGGCCTCGCGCTGAAGATCTTCTCGGGCGATGCCGCCGAGACCGTGCGGGCGGTGGCGCGCGAAGCGGGTTGGCCCGGCCACTGCGCGCTCGTCGTCACCGGACCCCAGCTCGACGCGATGACGCCCGAGGAGCTCTCGGCGGCGGCGAGCGCGCAGTCGCTCTTCGCGCGCGTTTCGCCGCAGAACAAGCGCGCGCTGGTGCGGGCCCTGCAAGCGCAGGGGCGCTACGTCGCGATGGTCGGCGACGGGGTCAACGACGTCCTCGCGCTGAAGGAGGCGAACCTCGGAATCGCCATGGGCGCGGGCAGCCGGATGGCCCGCGACGTCTCCGACCTGGTGCTGCTGGGAAACGACTTCGCGCTCCTGCCCGAGGTGCTCGCCGAGGGCGCCAGCATCGTCGCCAACGTCGAGACGGCGGCGAAGCTGTTCCTCACCAAGAACGCCTTCTCGCTCACGCTGGTGCTCGCCGCCGGCTTCCTCGGGCTCGCCTTCCCGTTCGTGCCGCGCCACGTCTCGGTGCTCAACCTCTTCGCCATCACGCTGCCCGCGATGTTCATCACCTTCTCGCGAAGGCCTCCGGACCCCCGCTCCCCGCTCGCCGGAGCGCCGCCGCCGTTCCTGCGCGACGTGCTCCGGTTCGCCGGTCGCTCCGGCGGGCTGATCGGGCTGGGCGCGCTCGGCAGCTTCTTCGTCTCGCTGGTGTTGCTGGAGGCGCCCGTCGAGCGCGCGCGCACCGTGCTCCTGACGCAGCTGGTGCTGCTCACCTCGCTCAACTTCCTCCTGGTGGTGGGCGGCGCCCACCTCTTGTCGAACCTGCGGCGCAGCCTGCTGCTGGCGCTCTTCCCGCTGGCGTTTTCCGCGCTCTACCTGGGCCTGCTCTTCGGGCTGACGCAGACCGAATCCCTCTCGTGGGTCGTCGGGTTCCTCGAGGTGGAGCGGCTCACCAAGGTAGAGTTCGCGGTGACGCTCGGGATGACGTTCGCCGCGGGCGCGGTGATGGTCTGGGCGCAGCTGCGGGCGCTGCGTGCGGCCGCGCCCAGGCCGTTCAGGCCCGGGCCGTCACCATGAGCGAGGTCGCCGCCAGCTCCCCGAGCGGCCCGCCCAGCTTCTCCACCTCGCAGCTGGCGAAGCCCGCGTCGCGGCACATCGCCCGCCACGCCGCCCGTGTGTGCAGGTGCACGTCGAGGCCGAAGGTGAGCGCCTCGCCGCCATAGATGGCCAATCGCGCTCCGATACTCTCGGCATTCGGGTCCACCAGCACCAGCCGCCCGCCGGGCTTGAGGACGCGGCGCAGCTCGCGCAGCGTCGCCAGCGGCTCCGGATAGTGGTGGAAGGAGTTGGTGCAGAGGATCCCGTCGAGCACGTCCGACCGGAGCGGGAGCAGCGCCGCCGAGGCGCGGACCACCGCTGCGGCGTGGCGGGCTTCGCGCAGCATCTCGGCCGAGGTGTCGAGCCCGACCGGCGTGCAGCCAGCGCCGCGCAGCGCGGTGAGGCCACGGCCTGGCCCGCAGCCGAGGTCGAGGAGCTTCTCCCCAGGCCGCGCTGCGAGGCGCGCGAGCGCGAGGTCCTGCTGGGCGCGGATGAGCGGCCCGAGCAGCGGCGTCGCCTCGTAGAAGCGGGACCAGAAGGAGAAGAAGCCCTGGTGCGGGTCGTGGGACATCGGCGGAGTCTACCTCGCGCGCCCCGGGCGATAGCGCAGCGGGTCCACCGCCGTCCCGCCCAATTCGAGCTGGTAGTGGAGGTGCGGGCCGGTGGAGCGGCCGGTGTTGCCCGACTTCGCGATCACCTCCTGCCGCGCCACCGTGCTGCCGCGGCTCACCAAGAGCTCGTCGTTGTGCAGGTAGAGCGTGCTGACGCCGTGGCCGTGGTCGAGCACCAGGATGCGGCCGTTGACGTCGTCCTCGCTCGCCCTGCGCACGCGCGCGCCACCCGCCGCGTGCACCGGAGTGCCGACGGGCACCGAGAGGTCGACACCTCTGTGCTGACGGGCGGCGCCGAGCACGGGGTGGTTGCGATCGCCGAACGGCGAGGTCAGCCGCGCGCTCTCGGCCACGGGCCAGGAGAGGCCCGCGGCGGTGGCCTGCTGGAGCGTCTGCCCGGCGAGGTCGGTGTCCTCGCAGAGCCGCTCGGGCAGCACGCGCGCGAGCTCTTCCAGGGACGCGTGGGCGCCTGCGGCCCGCGCGGCATATCCCGCAGCCTCATTACCGCAATAGAGCGCCACGGCCGCCAGGTCGTCGGAGCCGAAGCGCGCCGAGAGCTTGTGCAGGAGCGACCCCAGCAGGGCGGGGCCCGCCTTCGCGTCGACGAGGTCGCCGCGCGTGCCCTCGCCAGCCGCGTAGGCCGCGACCCCGGCGCGGTCGGCCTCGTCGAGGCCCGTCAGGACGATCCACGCGCCATATCCCAACGCCTCCGCCGGCTGCAGCGCCCGCGGCGGCGGCGCCGGAGGTTCCAGCGTCCGAGCTGAGGGTTGATAGACGCCAGCCGAGTAATACGACAGCAATGGCCTGGCAGCGGCGCGCGTCCCGAGCACCTTCGCCACGGCGGTGCGCAAGAGCGCCCCTGGCGGCGTGTGGGCCCACGCGGCCCAGAGGCAGAGCAGGGCGCAGAGCGCCTCGCCTGACTCTCGCAGCGAAGCGAGCAGCCCGCGAGGCCGGGCGCGCAGCTGGGCCCGCTGCGGAAAGCGATGTGGCGTGTGGGCGCTCATCGGAAGAACGACGCCAGCGGCGCGGCGCGCAAGATGGCCGCCAGCGCCAGCGGAGAGAGAAGGGCGGCGGCGAAGAGCCCATGGGTGACGCGCTGCCGGGGCGTGACCGCTTCGGCCTGCGCCTGCTGCTGCGTGCGCACCAGCTCGTGCAGCGCGGCCCGCCAGGCGATCGTCGCGAGCACGCCCAGCAGCACCAGGATCGCGCCGAACGATGCGAGGTGCTGCGCGGCCCCGGCGCCCAGGAAGCGCAGCGAGGTGTAGAGCGAGCCGTGCGCGAGCCGGGCCACGCTGCAGGCGCCCGCGAGCGCGAACGCCGCGGTGAACGGCACGCGCGAGAGCGGCAGCAGCGCGGGCCGCTTCCAGACCCGCCGTGCGGCGTCGAGGGCGCGCTGCACCTCGCCCTCCACCTCGTCGTAGCCGAGCGCAGGGAAGGCCACGTAGAGTCCGGCGAGCAGCTCCAGGACCAGCGCCGCCGAGCGGGCGAGGAAGGTCCGCTCGGAGAAGCCGACCAGGTCCACCAGCGGCGCGGTGACGCTCCAGAGCGAGAAGAGCGAGTCGAAGGCCGCGTCGACGCGGTCGACCAGCGTGAGGAACTGGTCGCTGAGCACGTCGGCGGCGGCGTGGATGCCGACCGCGAGCAGCGCGCACATCGCGAGCGGCAGGAGCAGCCAGCGCAGCGGAGAGAAGAGCGCCGCGGCCAGCGAGAGGGGGTCCGCGTTGCGCGAGGGCACGAAGGCGAGGATCGGCGCAAAGCCCGGCGCGGGCAAGGGGCGGTGCGGGCGGTGCGGGCGACAGGACGGTGGCGAGCACCGGCCTGATCGGCAGGAGGCCCGCAAAGCTTGCGCGGCTGGGGAGCGCTCTCGGGCGTCGTGCCGCAGCACTCCCGGTTGCCCGGCCTGCGCCGGGCGGAGATGCTCAAGGACACAAACACGAGAGCGAGAGACACGATGGAACGGACGCCGGCGGTGCAGAGGGCGTTGGGCGCGTTGTCGCGGTGGTGGAGGAAGTTCTGGGAGCTGGAGGCGCGCACGGCGGTGCGCGTAGCCGAGGGTGCGGGTCCCCGTCGGTAGCACGACCCGTCAAGGCTTGGGGCCAGGTGGGCGCTGGGCAGCTCGGCCCGTTCAGGACGACGAAGGCAGGTGGGCAACCGCGGGGCGCAGCCTGCGCCAGAGCGCGGTCGCGCCCCAGAGCGCGAGCCCGAGCAGGTCGAGCTCCAGCGTGAACCTCCACTCGGCGGCTGCCGGGTGCGCCTGCCAGAGGAGCAGCACGGCCGAGAGGCACGCTGCGGCCGGGATCAAGGCGCCGAACGGCAGCCGCACGGGCCGGTGCGCCGCGGGCTGCCGGAAGCGGAGCACCAGCGCGGCGAGGGCGGTGAGGGCGTAGCCCGAGAGGATCACCACGTTGCTGGCGTCGACGAGGGAAGTGTAGCCGAGCGCCAGGCTGAGCCCGCAGACGAGCAGGGTCGAGAGCGCGATGGCGAGCGCAGGGGTCCCGCGCGCCGAGTGCGCCGCGAAGGCCTTCGGCAGGTAGTCGTCCTGGGAGAGCGCCACCAGGTAGCGCGGCGCCACCAGCGCCACGCCCGCGCAGAAGCCGAGCATCGAGACCAGCGCCGCCAGCGAGAGAAGAGTGTTACCCGGGGCGCCGAGCAGCGCCTGCGCCACGTCGAGCAGCGGCTGGGCGCGGGCCTGCGCGCCGGGGGCGAGGGCGTGGCCCAGGTCGGGCAGCACCGAGAGCGAGACCACTTGCAGCGCGGCGTAGAGCGCCGAGGCGAAGAGCAGGCTGCCCACCACCGCGAGCGGCACGTTGCGGCGCGGGTTCTGGATCTCGCCGGCGGGCACCACCGCGTACTCGAAGCCCGAGTGCATGAAGATGGCGAGGAAGGCCGCCGAGGCCACCGCAGGGCCCCACGGCACGGGCGCGCCACCTGGGCCGATGGGCGGCGCGACGAAGACCTGACCGAGCACCGCCAGCGTCACCCGCGGCAGGCCGAGCACCACCAGGAGCAGGAGCGGGCCGAGCTTCGCGATCGAGAGGACGGTCGAGGTGCGCCCGCCCGCGCGCACGCCCAGGAGGTTGATGCCGCCGAAGAGCAAGACGATCGACAGCGCGACGAGCGCACGTGCGGTGGGGCTGCCCAGCGACGGCGCTCCGCGGGCCAGCGTCGCGGCGAAGCCGTTGGCCACCGCGGCGAAGCCGAGCAGGCCCGTGGCCGCGCCCAGCCAGCCCACCGCGAAGCCCACCACCCGGCCGAAGGCCTCGCGCGCATACAGATACGGGCCGCCGGAGCGCTCGTGCATCGAGGAGAGCTCGGCGAAGCAGAGGGCGATCAGCGTGCAGAGCAGGCCGCAGGCGACCACGCCGGCCACCGACGCCGCGCCCGCCCGCTGGGCGAGCGGGGAGACGAGGAGGTAGACGCCGCTGCCGACCACGCCGTTGATGCCGATGCCGAGGGCGTCGAGGAGGGTGAGGCGGCGGGCGGGGGAGGGGACGGAGGCGTCGCCGGGCATGGACGACGTGAGTATCAGGAGGCGGGTGGGGAGCGAATCGACAGAAGCCAAGACTCGATTTCGTTGATGGCAACTCCTCCGGCGACGTACGTTTCGGGAGAACGCCGTAGGTAGTCCAGGACGCCGGGCAGGCCGCGCTGCGGTCAGTCGACCCAGCGTGTGGCCAGGCCCTCGCACTCGAGCAGCCGTTCATCACGGGTTAGGAGCGTTGCTCCCAACTCCAACGCCGTCGCGGCGATGATGCGATCGGCTGGATCCGGATGAATCGGAAACGGCAAGCGCGTAGAGGCGACCGCCACCGATGGAGTGAGCGGATAGACCGACAACCCCGGTACCTCCAGCGCGCGCTCGACCCACACCTGCACGTCCATCGTCAGGTCGAGGCGCTTCTTCTCCACCAGCATGGCCACCTCCCAGGGCGAGATGGCCGAGAGGTAGAGGTCGTCGTCCGCGCTCGCCGCCTTGATCAGCTTGTGCAGCCGGGCAGGGATCTTCGTCGGCTCGAGGTGCCACCAGATCCAGACGTGAGTGTCGAGGAGCACGCTCACCGCGAGGCTTCCCACTCGCCGTCCTCGGAACTGGGCGACACGAGGTCACCCATCCGCACCAGCGTGTGGCGCAGGCCGCCCGGCTTTGCGGCGTGCCTGGCCTGGTAGGGCACGAGTTGGGCGACCGGCTTGCCGCGCTTGGTGATGACCAGCGAGCCGCCGGTCTGGTTGACCCGCGCGACGAACTCCAGCGCATGGGCCTTCAGATCGGTGACGGTGACTGCAGTGGGGGGTGGGCGCGCCATGAGCGGAGCATGGGGTCATCTGAGATGACTAGTCAAGCCCGCTGGAGCGCCTACAGCGGCACGTTCCCGTGCTTGCGCTTCGGCACCTCCGCCCGCTTGTTCTTCAACATCGCCAGCGCCCTGCACAGCTGCGGCCGGGTGTCTTCGGGCAGGATCACCTCGTCCACATACCCCAGCTCCGCGGCCTTGTAGGGATTGGCAAACGTATCCCGATAGTCTTGCGCCAGCTCCTTGCGCGCCGCCTCCATCGCCCCCGCGCCGCCCTTGCCCTTCTCGTTGAGCTCATTGCGGAAGACGATGTTCACCGCCCCCTCGGGCCCCATCACGGCGATCTCCGCCGTCGGCCAGGCGAGGTTGATGTCGGCCTTGATGTGCTTGCTCGCCATCACGTCGTAGGCGCCGCCGTAGGCCTTGCGCGTGATGACGGTGAGCTTGGGGACGGTGGCCTCCGCGAACGCGTAGAGCAGCTTCGCGCCGTGGGTGATGATCCCGCCCCACTCCTGCTGCGTGCCGGGGAGGAAACCGGGCACGTCTACAAACGTAACCAGCGGGACATTGAACGCGTCGCAGGTGCGGACGAAGCGCGCGGCCTTGCGGCTGGCGTCGATGTCGAGCACGCCGGCGAGGTACGCGGGCTGGTTGGCGACGATGCCCACGCTCTTGCCGCCGAGCCGCGCGAAGCCGATGACGATGTTCTTCGCGTAGTGCTCGGCCACCTCCAGGAAGTGCTTGTCATCGACGATCGCCCGGATCACTTCCTTCATGTCGTACGGCTTGTTCGGGTTCTCGGGGACCAGCGTCTTGAGCGCCTCGTCACGGCGGTCGAGCGGGTCCTGCGTGGCCACCGCGGGCGCCTCGTCGAGGTTGTTGGAGGGGAGGAAGCTGAGCAGCTCGCGCAGGGTGCGGATGGCCGCCGCCTCGTCCTCGCAGGCGAAGTGGGCCACGCCGCTCTTCGAGTTGTGCGTCGCCGCGCCGCCGAGGTCCTCCTTGGAGACCTCCTCGTGCGTCACCGTCTTGATGACGTCGGGCCCGGTGATGAACATGTAGCTGGTCTTCTTCGCCATCACGATGAAGTCGGTAATGGCCGGACTATAAACGGCGCCGCCCGCGCACGGGCCGAGGATGGCCGAGAGCTGCGGCACCACGCCCGAGGTCTGGACGTTCCGGTAGAAGATGTCGGCGTAGCCAGCGAGGGAGACGACGCCCTCCTGGATGCGCGCGCCGCCCGAGTCGTTGAGGCCGATGACGGGGCAGCCCGTGCTCACCGCCAGATCCATCACCTTGCAGATCTTCTCCGCGTAGGCGCCCGAGAGGCTGCCGCCGAAGACGGTGAAGTCCTGCGCGAAGACGAAGACCTGGCGTCCTTCCACGGTGCCGTAGCCCGTGACCACCCCGTCGCCGAGGATCTTCTTCTCCTCCATCCCGAAGTCGGCGCAGCGGTGGGTCTTGAACTTGTCGAGCTCCATGAACGAGCCCGGGTCGAGGAGGAGCTCGATGCGCTCGCGGGCGGTGAGCTTGCCCTCCTGGTGCTGCTTGTCGATGCGCTCTCGTCCGCCGCCGAGCTCGGCCTTCTCATCGAGGGAGAGCAGCTTCTCGCGCGCGGATTGGGAGGTGGGTTGGCTCATGGGGCGCCGAACCTACTGCGCCGCAGCCTTTCCCGGAAGAGGCCACTGCAGGTCGAGCGCGAGGCTGCCCGTGAGCGCGGCGGGGAGGCCCGCTGCGGCAGGTGGCCGCAGCGACAGCTCGATGGGCCCGGAGACCGCGAGCAGCCCACCCCAGAGCAGCTTGAGCGCGACCAGCGTGCCCACCGCCTGGCCCTTGAGCGCGTCGAGCGCGGAGATGGGGCCGAGCGCCTTCCAGAGCGCCGGCGTGTCGAGCCGCAGCCACAGCTCGCGCGGGCCGCCGGTGGTGACCACCTCGGGCCCCGGGGGCCTGCAGGGCCACGCCAGCCACTCGAGGCCCTTGGCGAGGCCGGCGCAGGCCGCGGGCGGGCCGGGGAGCATCACCTCGCCCGCCTCGTTGGCGCCGGGGAGCGGCGTCGAGGTGGCCGCGCCGCTGGCGGCGAGGACCTCGAGGCTGCCCAGGTCGCGCGCGGTGCCTTGCGCGACGAGGCGCGGCTCGAAGCTGTCGATGCGCAGGAGCGCGCCGCCCGTCGCGCCGGCGAGGAGCGCGCGCAGAAGCTGGTCGACCGGCTCGCGGTGGGCCTTGCTGCGCAGGGCGCGGCCGAGCGTCTCGCCGCGGCCCAGCTCGAGCAGCCCGCGCAGGAGCGGACCGGGCGCGGCGCGCGCGCAGAAGAGCGCCGGGCCGCAGGCAGACACGGGCGGCGAATCGCCATCCAAGAGCTGCGCCAGCACCGGCGCATCCTTCTTCGCGGGTGCGGGCAGGAGCAGCCCCTGCGCGTCGAGCGCCTTGGCCGACCAGGCGAGGCGCACCACCGCGCCCTTCACCGGACCCGCGCCGCGGCCGCCCACCCAGACCAGCAGCGGGCCCTGCAGCTGCTCCTGCGCGGCGGCGATCTGCGGGTCGTGCGAGAGCGCGTGCTCGTTGGCGCGGCCCACGTGGCCCAGCTGGATCGCCAGCGTGACCGAGCCTTTGCCGGAGGCGGTGACGAGCCGCAGGCCCGCGCCGGTCTTCACTACCCAGCCCGCCCGCTCCTGCGCGCCGCCGCCCGAGGCGAGCGGGGCCTTCAGCGGCGCGCCGCGCGTCAGCCGGGTGGGCCCGAGCTGCTCGAGGAACGCAGTCACACACTGGCGCGCCTTCGCCTCGTCCTCGACCGGCGC
>JAYWAO010000471.1:0-3594 GCA_043782365.1 Deltaproteobacteria bacterium | reverse complement strand
GCGGCTCGTCGGGGAGCGTGCCCTCCGCCGCCAGGAGCAGCAGGTCGCGGCGGACGAGGCAGAGCGGCGCCAGCAGGCCGCGCGACCAGTGGAGCTCCTCGTCGAAGGCGGGCTTGAAGAACGGGCTGTGCCGCGCGCCGTCGGGGCCGCGCAGGTCGTGGTCGCCGTAGACGATCGGCGCGTCGGGAGCGCAGGCGAGCGCGCAGGCGCAGTCGAGCAGGGCCGACGGGGACAGCTCCTCCTCGGGCAGGAGGAGCGCGAGGTGGCCGGGCTGCGCGGTCTGCAGCGAGGCGCGCAGGTCGCGCGCGTCCAGCGAGATCCGCGCGTCGCCGGCCGCCGCGGCGAGCACCGCGTCCGCGACGGGAGACGGGCTCCGCGCCAGCACGCGCAGCTCCCACTGCGTCCACCACTGGCCGCGCAGGCGCTCGACGGCCCGGGCAGCGGCTGCCGGGTCGTCGCCAACGGCCAGGAGCAGCGTGAAGTGCGGCGGGCCCAAGAGCGCAGCGGCGCGGGCGAGCGCGGCGTCACGGGCAGCGTCGTTGAATGACTCATTCAGTGTCATCCATTTAGAATACGACACTGAAGTGTCTCGCCAGCCGTCCCGCCCGAGCCAACGGCGCAGGCCCGACGGGCCGCCCTCTCGCAGCGCGCGCGCAGCCCGGGCGAGCGCGCGGGCTGTGGCGAGCGGATCGCGCAGCCGCGCTGCTAGCCGTGCCGTGCGCCCGGGCCGGCTCATCGGCTGCTTCCGGGCCGCAGCGCCGCGCCCAGCGCGCTCACCGGACCCCTCCTGCGAGCAGCGCGAACACCTCGCGCCAGGCCGCCCTGGTCGCCGCGCTCGAGAAGTCCCGCTCGATCCGCGCGCGCCCGGCGCGCCCCATCCGCTCGCGCAGCGCGGGGTCGCGCAGGATCGGCTCGGCGGCGTCCACCAGCCTGCGCCGCTTCTCTCCTGGGTCCGCGAGGTCGGGGATGCAGGCGCCCACCGTGTCGTCGAGCAGCTCCGGGATGCCCTCCACTGCGGTGGCCACCACCGGCGTGCGCAGCGCCAGCGCCTCGAGGAACACCAGCGGCAGGCCCTCCAGCACGGAGGCCATCAAGAGCAGCGTCAAGTCGCGCAGGAACGGCGGCACCTGCGTGCTCGCGGGCAGGAAGGTCACCTTGCCCGCGAGCGGCGCAAGCGCTGCGGCGGCGCGCGCTCTCTCCAGCAGCGGGCCCTCGCCGACCAGCACGAAGCGCGCCTCGGGCACCCGCAGCGCCAGCGCCGCGTACACCGAGAGCACGAAGAGCGGCGCCTTCTCCGGGATCATCCGCCCGAGGAAGCCCACCAGCGGCACCTCGGGCCCGAGGCCCAGCCGCGCGCGGAGCTGCCCCGGCGCCACCAGCTCCGGGTTGAAGGCCCGCTCTTCATCGCACACCGAGCGGATCAGCCGCACCGGCGCGGGGTCCAGGCCGTAGACCTGGTAGCGCGACCGCACGTACTCCGTGTGCACGGCGCGCAGGTCGATGGCGTCGCGATAGCGGGCGATCGAGAGGCGCGCGAAGTCGGCGCCCGACGGCTGGAAGTCGGTGTGCTGGTAGTCCATCGTCTGCAGGCCCGGCAGCGCGGTGCGGGCGAGCCTGCAGGCGTCATAGCCCTCCCAGCAGTTGGTGACGAAGAGGGCGCTGCAGCCGCGCGCCGCGGCCAGGTCGACGATCGCCTGCGGGATCTCCTGCTGCGGGACGAGGCCGCCAAAGTGTATGACTTCATCGGCGTGCGGCGCCAGCCTCCACTCCCACTCGTGCGCGGCCGGCACGGTGGTGACCACGACCAGCTCATACCTGGAGTGGTCGAGGCAGGCGCACAGGTCGATCAGCGCCCGCTCCACGCCGCCGGTGGTGAGCAGGTGGGTGGCGATGGCGATGCGCGCGCGCGACCCCCCGGACGCCGCCAGCCTGGGGGCGAGCGGCTGCAGCCGCTGGTGACGCACGGGCTGCGCCTCGAGCAGCTCGGCCTCCTTGCGGCGGGAGGGCGGCAGCGCGCGCGGGCGCAGCAGCGCCTCGGCCCAGGCGGCGTCGCGGTCGGCGAGCCGCTGGCGTTGGGAGAGCGCCGACTTGATCGGCTGCAGCGCCTTGGCCACCCGCTCCTCTCCGGCCAGCCTCACCGCGGCGCCGCGGCCTAGCCGCCAGACCTGGTACGGCAGCCCGCGCTGCGGCGGGCCCGGGAGCGGCACGGGCTGCAGCGGCGTCAGCCCCTCCGCGGGAGGGCGCTTCGCAAACAGATCGGTAAACGACTGCGCCAAGAGCAGCCCGCGGCCGTCTGCGAGCGCGCGCAGCCAGGGTTCGCGCGGCCCGAGCGCGGCGGGCAGCTCCTCGGGGAGCAGCCCGGTGCAGGCCGCGACCCGGCCGAAGAGCAGGTCGGTGGGCAGCAGCGCGCGCCCCGCCGGGAACGGGCAGAGGCGGCGCGCGCGGGCCTGCGCGTCGAGCGTGGCCTCGTCCGTCGGCACCACCAGCGCGGCGGCCTGCGGGTGGCCTTCGAGCGTGCGCACGGCCTGGTCGAGCAGCGAGGGCCAGGAGGCGGCGATGCGCGCGAGCAGCGGCGGGTCCGCGAAGAGGAGGAACCGCGCCCGCGTCTCGCCGAGCAGCGCCAGCGCGGAGGACGGCGCGGGCCGCGAGACGACGTCGTCGAGCTGCTGGCCTGCGAGCGCGCTCCCCAGCGCGGCCGCGGTGGCCCCGCCCTCCAGGACGACCTCGAGCCCGGGCGCGAAGCGGGCCTTGAGCGCGGCCTGTCCGGCGAAAGAGTATGACTCGGGGTGGAGCGCGCGCACCTGCGCGGCCAGCTCCTCGCGCCGCCGCAGCACGGTGGCCATCCGGCCCGCGCCGCGCTTGCGCCGGTAGCGGAAGAGCGGCTGCTCGACCGCCACGCCGCCCAAGCCCGCCTCGGCGGCGGCGAGCCAGAAGGACCAGTCCTCGTTGCCGTCGAGCCGCGGCCAGGTCACGCCCGCGGCGCGGAAGTCCTCCCGCCGCAAGAGCGCCGTGGTGGTGAGGCCGTTGGCGTGCGTCTGCAAGAAGGGGTTGAACCGCGGCGAGACCTCGACGCCGGTCTCGGCCCCGAACAGCTCAGTATGACAATAAGCGAACGCCGCGCCCGGCGTGGCCTGCAGCGCGGCCTCCAGCGCTTCGAGCGCGGCCGGCAGGAGCAGGTCGTCGTCGTCGAGGAGCAGCACCAGGTCGCTCTTCACGAGCTGCAGGCCCAGCGCGCGGGCGGGGCCCGGGCCTCCGCGCTCCTGGCGCACCACCCGCAACGGCAGCGCGCCGCTGCTCCCCGCGCCGAGCCGCTGGAGAAGCGCGACGCTGGCGGGCCCGGTGGACCCGTCGTCCACCACCACCACCTCGGCTGGCGGTCGCGTCTGCGCCAAAAGCGACGCGAGCGTCTCCTCGAGAAACGCGCCCCCGTCGTGGGTGGGGATGACGACCGAGATCATCCGTGCTGCTGGCGGAACCATTGCGCGGTCTCGGCGAGGCCCTCTTCGAGCCGCATGGTGGGCTCCCAGCCCAGGCGGGCCTTGGCGCTGGCTGGCGAGATCACCGAGCGGCGCTGCTCGCCGGCCTTGGCCTCGC
>JAYWAO010000470.1:0-9978 GCA_043782365.1 Deltaproteobacteria bacterium | reverse complement strand
GGCTCGACGGCGGCGCCACGCTCACCGAGGCGGTCTCGGCCGTGCCGCTGCCGCCCGCCTTCCTGGCGCAGGTCTCCTCGGCCGAGGTGAGCGGCACGCTCGACCGCGGTCTCTCGGTGCTCGCCCGCAGCCACCGCGAGCTCTCGCGCAGGGCGGCGGCGACCGCCACGGGTGTCACCGCGGCGGTGATCGGCGTCGCGGTGATGGGGTTCGCGGCGATGTCGATCGTCCAGGGGTTCGCGCGTGGTTTCTCCGCGCAGTCGCAGGCGATTGAACGGCAGATCGACCACTAGAGGGCTGCGACCGCGACGCAGTGGATTGTCTGCGGTCGCCCTTCCCCGGGCTGCGCCGGGCAACCTCGTCGCCGCTCAGCGCAGGCAGAGGTTGAGGGTCAACTTCTCCATTGGTCCGGCCGATGACTCCGCTAGAGGTGTGCTGGATGGCCCGAGTCCTGCTGGTCGATGACGAAGCCGAACACCGTCAGACGGTGGCCGACGTAGTCCGCGCCCTGGGGCACGAGCTCGTCGAGGCCTGCAGCGGGAGCGAAGGCGTGGACAAGGCCGCCCCCGGCGGGTTCGCGCTGGCGGTGATCGACCACGGGATGCCCGACCTCGGCGGGGCCGCGGTGGTCGAGGCTATGCGCGTGCAGGGGGACCGCACGCCGGTGATCATGCTGATGAGCGACTTCAAGCGGGCCACGCTCGCTGCGCTGATGAAGCTGGGCGTCGCGGAGATGATCACCAAGCCCCTGCACGCCGCAGAGCTGGAGGAGAAGATCGCCCGGTTGGTGGGCCGCGGGGCCGCAGTCGTGCCGGTAGACCTTCCGGCGCCCGAGGCTGCGCCGAGCCCTGCGCCGGCTCCAGCGCAGCACCCGAGCGCGCTGCCGTCGGTTGCCGCTGCCCGCGCCGCTGTCACGGCCTCCTCGCCGGGGACGCCCGCGCGCAGCTCGTTGCCGGCGCCCACGAGCCCGGACGAGCCTGCCGACGCGAAGGTGCTGATCGTCGAGCACATGGACGCGGCCTGCCGCGCCCTCGCCGCCCTGATCCCTGAGGGGCTCGGCGTGCACACCTGCCACAACATCTTCGACGCGCAGTTGAAGATGCGGGCCCGCAGCTACCGGCTGATCCTCTTCGACGCCGAGCTGCCAGTGAACGGCTTGCCAGGGTTGATCGACCAGCTCCGTGAGCAGCAGAAGGAGGCCGTGTTCGTGGGCGTCGAGGTCGCCAAGGAGGACGGTGAGCCGGAGAGGAAGGACAGGGGCGTGTTTGACGACATGGTCGCCCGCCCCTTCGACGCGACGCTGATCGCCGAGGTCGCCGACCAGTTCACGGGCTCGTTCCAGCGCGTGGTGTCGCTGGAGGGCGAAGATCTCCTGACCGTCGCCAGCTTCCGCGGCCGGCGTCCGCGGCTCGACGCCTACTTGGAGCACCTCGAAAAGCGCCTCCAGCACCACTTGCGCGGGCTCGCCGAGGCCTGCGTGGACAGCGTGATCGTCGATGTGACCTGTCTGCCGCAAGCCTACACCTCGCGCGCAGCCCGGTTCGTGGCGGACCTGCTGCTCAAGCAGGCAGCGCTCGGTCTGCAGCTGCGGCTGGTGGCCGCAGCCCCGCTGCAGGAGGCGCTGCGGGCGCTCCCCGAGATCAGGGACCTGCGCAGCTTCTTTACGGTACAGGACGCGCGCGCCGCAGGGTAGCGGGGCCTCCGGTTCCATTGCTGGGAGTCGCTGGGACTCGCTAGCAGGTTGCGGCCGGGCCGGTCTCCGCTATGAAGGGGGGCATGGTCCGACGACTGTGCGCCGCTGTGCTCGCTTGCCTGCTCGTCTGGAGCAACCCGTCTGCGGTGCAGGCCCAGCAGACGGCAGCCCAGGCCGCTGCTGCCGCGGCCGACGCGGCCAGGCCCACACCTGCTGCTCCCGCTCCTGGGAAGCCCGCCGCTCGCGAGGCAGAGGAGGAGCCCCCGCTGCCAGAAGACCCGGGGCCCGCGACCGCCGCAGGGCCGCCGCCTCCCTCCCACGCAGCGCAGCCACTCGAGACCGATGCTCCTCCGGCCGGCCCCCCGCCGCCGCGCAGCCCGCCGCAGGACCGCGGGATGCGCGAGTCGGGCTACTACGACCGCTGCTTCGGCGTGCCCCACGGCGGGTATGCGCCGATCGGCATCTATGGCGAGGTCCCGATCAGCGGCGGTCGTGGCGGTGGAGGAGGCGGCGGCGGCGGCGGCGGCGGGTTCGGCACGCCGAACCTCGGCAACTCCGACGACAAGGCGTGGCTCGTGCTCGCGGTGGTGGCGATCGCCGCGCTGCCCGTGGTGCTCTACTCTTTCGATGACCCGGCCGAGCGCATCGTCCTCGAGCGGTTCTCCTGCCCCACCTTCTCGTTCCAGTGGACGGGCGGCGTCGAGACCTCCAAGGACGTGCTCGGCAACGCCGCGCAGGGCGTGAGCACGGGCCGGCTCCTCTTCGGCTACCAGCACGTCGCCACCGAGTTCCAGTTCGACGGCTCGTCGCGGTCCACCTCGGGCTTCGCCGCGCGGCTCCTCTTGCGCGTGACGCCGAAGCAGCACGTCGAGGGCGGGCTCTCGCTGGGGTACCGCCGCGCCCTCTTCCAAGACCTCTCGCAGGACGGCTTCGAGCTGGGCCTGCCGCACGAATACACGCTCTGGCGCGAAGGCCTGCGGACGGTGGGCCTGGAGCTCCGCCCGAGCCTGCTCTTCACGGGCGGCGGCGTGGAGCCCTCGCTGGAGAGCTACTTCCGCTTCCCGCTGCTCGAGGTGCTGCACGCGCGCGTCGGCGGGCGGGTGTACACGTTCTCCGGGGCGCTCTTCTGGGGCGCGCAGTTCGGGCTCGACCTGACCCTCTGAGGCAGGTCCCCCAGCGTTCCGCCGCCTCCTCCGCCCTCGAAGGCTTCCTCGCGGGGCCCTTGCCGCTCTTGACCCGGCCCGCCTGTGTTGGCTAAACGCGGCGGCATGACCAACTCCCGTCTCTTCGCCGCCGCGCTCGCCCTCGCTCTCACGTTCGCCCAAGGCTCGCTCGCCGACGAGCCCGCCGCCGAGGCCGTCGCCAAGCCCGCGCAGAAGGCCCAGGCCTCCACGGGCGCTCCCTCTCCGCTGCTGCTCGCGCCGGAGAAGGCCACCGCCAAGGCCCCCGGGATCTTCAAGGTGAAGTTCGCCACCAGCAAGGGTGACTTCGTGCTGGAGGCGCACCGCGACTGGTCGCCCAAGGGCGCCGACCGCTTCTTCAACCTGGTGAAGGCCGGCTACTTCAGCGACGTGCGCTTCTTCCGCGTCGTCTCGGGGTTCATGGTGCAGTTCGGCATCCACGGCACGCCCGCGGTCAACACCAAGTGGAAGGACGCCAACATCGAGGACGACGCCAAGGGCATGGCCTCCAACGAGCGCGGCCTGGTCTCGTTCGCCACCGCCGGACCGAACACGCGCACCACCCAGGTGTTCATCAACTTCGGCAACAACAAGCGCCTCGACGGCATGGGCTTCACGCCGTTCGCGAAGGTCGTCAAGGGCATGGAGGTGGTCGACGCGCTGCACGCCGGCTACGGCGAGGGCGCCCCTTCGGGCCGCGGCCCCGACCAGGAGCGGATCAACAACGAAGGTAACGAATATTTGAAGAAGGAGTTCGCGGCGCTCGACTTCGTGAAGAAGGCGACCATCGTCCCCTGACGCTACCGCAGCGGCCGCTTCGGCGGCAGCGGCCTGGGCAGCGGCTTGCGGGGCAACAGCTCAGGGTGGTTGGCCGCGTGGCAGGCGAAGGACGCGACGACCGCAGAGGCCTGCATCAGGTCGGCGGGCAGCGCGTGGTCGGCGGTGTCGAGGTCGCTGTGGTGCGTGCGGCCCAGGTGGTCGAGCGGGTCCTGGATGAACTGGAAGTGGTATTCAGGCCCCCATGAACCCGAGCAGCCCGCAGGCCGAGCAGATGGCCGATGAGTCGATGGTCCGCAACCTCGCCGCGCAGGCCGAGGCGATCTGGCCGCAGGAGTCGCAGCTGTTTTCGCGCTACCACCTGCCCGAGGGCGCGCGCATCCTCGACCTGGGCTGCGGCACCGGCGAGATCTCCCTGCGGCTCGCGGAGCTGTTTCCCACCGCCCAGGTGACGGGCGTAGACCTGGAAGAGGCCCACCTCCGGCGGGCCCGCGAGCGGTGCGCCGCGCTCGGCGAGCGGGTCCGCTTCCAGGCGGGCGACGCGCTCGCGCTGCCGTTCCCGTTCGCCTCGTTCGACCTGGTGGTCTGCCGGCACGTGCTGCAGGCGGTGCCCAGCGCCCAGCGGGTGGTGGCGGAGATCCGGCGGGTGCTCGAGGCCGGCGGCGTCGCGCACCTGCTCGCCGAGGACTACGGGATGCTCTGGAGCCACCTCGGCCCGCTCGGGTCGGACAAGCTCTGGCACGACGGCGCGCTCGTCTTCGGCGACGCGGTCGGCACCGACAACCGGGTGGGCCGGAAGATGTTCACCATGCTCACCGACTTCGGCTACCAGCAGATCGCCGTCGACTACCTGACCATCGACACCCTGCGCGTCCCGCGCGACACCATCGCCCGCATCTGGGAGGCGTGGCGCGACGGCTACAGCGAGGCGATGGTGCAGCGCACCAAGCTCACCCGCGCGGAGGTGGCCGCGCTCTGGGCCGAGGTGATCGGGGCGGCGCGCGACCCGCGGGGGTACGCGCACTGGAGCGTGCCGATCTGGAGCGCGCGGAAGGCGGCGAAGTAGCAGGCACGCCGAGGCGCCTCGCGACCCGCTCGCGCAGGCGCAGTCTTAACAAATGCCCGGCCTCGCCCGTCAGCCTGGAGCCAGCACGGTCTCCGGCTCCGCAGCCGCCTTGCGCTCCATCGTGCTCTCCCGGTAGGCGGCGCTGCGCGCGCGCATCACCGCGCCGAGCGGCCGCAGCGCCTCCACCGAGTGCCACGGGTCGAACGACAGGCTCTCGACCAGCGCCTCGATCTCCTGCCCGCGGGCCGAGGTCACGTCCTGCCGCGGGATCACCACGCGGCCGATCTCGCGGAAAGGCGACTTGTCCTCGGGCCACTCGACCGACGCGTCCTCGAGCGGCGTGGTGGCCTCGTCGAGGAAGAGCTGCACGCGCAGGCTCCACTCCAGCGGCCCGGTCTTGAGGCGGGCGATCAGGTCGTCACGCAGCGAGGAGTAGCCCTTGGCCGGCGGCGGCGCGGGCGGCTGCAGCGGCACGATCGAGAGCTTGCAGGCGTCCTCGCCATACCGGTGCGGCACGCAGGTGTAGAACGTGCCCGTCGCCATCGAGGGCACCTTGGGCATGCTGGCGATGCCCTTGATCAGCTTGAACCCGCCGACCAGCCCGAAGGCCGCGAGCAGGCGCGGGACCAGCAGCGCCTTGCCCTTCACGGCGATGCGGACGAGCTTGATGAACTCGTCGGGGCCCTTCATCCCGAAGGCCTTGTTCTGGATGAGCAGGAGGTCCTGCGTCTGCTTGTCCTCGAGCCCCGGGATCAGCTTCTTGCCCGGCACGCCCACCAGCTTGAGCGCGACGCCGCGGACATCCGGGACGCCGTCGTGTTGCCGGCCGAAGGTCCCGTTGGAGAAGCGCAGGTAGAGCGGGAACGTGCCCGGCGTGGCGAACGGACCCTGGTTCAGCGGGGCCTGCAGCGGGTTGACGCGCAGCTCGCCGACCACGCCGACGTGGGGCTTGGTGTGCAGGGCGCGGCCGGGGCCCTCCGGGGTCTTCGGCCGGGCCGCCTGGATCGCGCGGAGCTCGGCGGCGTACTGGTTGAACTTCTTGTCCTCGTCGGGGCCGATCTGCTCTTTCCAGTTGGGCATACGGGGACAATACCCACCTTCACGAAACAATGGGCAGGGACTCTCCCGTGGGGCCATGATTTCCGCAGGGCGCAACCGCCTCCGCTGCGCTATCCTCAGCGCCCCCTCGAAGCCTGCCCCCTTCAGGAGACCCCCTTGATCAACGCCCGCCTCCAGCCGCCCGCGCCCGTCAACGAGCCCATCAAGAGCTACGCTCCCGGCAGCCCCGACCGCGCGGAGCTGAAGGCGGCGCTCGGCAAGATGGCCGGCGAGGTGATCGAGATCCCCACCATCATCGGCGGCGAGCGCATCCACACCGGCCACCTTTCCGACGTGCGGATGCCGCACGCGCACGGCCACAAGCTCGCCACGCTGCACGAGGCCGGGCCCGAGCACGTCGGGCAGGCGATCGACGCTGCGATGGCCGCCAGGACCGACTGGTCGCGCACGCCGTTCCACGAGCGGGCCGCCATCTTCCTGCGGGCCGCCGAGCTGCTCGCCACCAGGCACCGGGCGCGGATCAACGCGGCCACCATGCTGGGACAGTCGAAGACCGCCTACCAGTCGGAGATCGACGCCGCCTGCGAGGCGATCGACTTCCTCCGCTTCAACGTCCACTTCGCCCACGAGCTGCTCGGGCAGCAGCCCATCTCGGGCCCGGGCGTGTGGAACATGACCGACTACCGGCCGCTCGACGGCTTCGTCTTCGCGGTGGCGCCGTTCAACTTCACCGCCATCTGCGTCAACCTCGCCTGCGCGCCGGCGTTGATGGGCAACACCGTCGTGCTCAAGCCCTCGCACACCGCCGCGCTCTCGGGCTGGTATGTGATGGAGCTGCTGCGCGAGGCCGGGCTCCCCGACGGCGTGATCAACTTCCTCCCGGGCCACGGCGCGCCGCTCGGCGACGCCGCGCTGGCCAGCCCCGACCTCGGCGGCGTGCACTTCACGGGCTCCACCGGCGTCTTCAACGGGATGTGGCGCACCATCGGCGCCAATATCAACTCGTATCGGCAATATCCGCGCATCGTCGGCGAGACGGGCGGCAAGGACTTCATCTTCGCCCACCCTTCGGCGGAAGGCGACCTCGACGCGCTGGCGGTGGCCATCGTCCGCGGCGGCTACGAGTACCAGGGGCAGAAGTGCTCGGCCTGCTCGCGGGTCTACGTGCCGGAGTCGATCTGGAAGGTGCTCGAGCCGAAGCTGCGCGAGCTGATCGCCGGGCTGAAGATGGGCGACGTGCGCGACTTCCGGAACTTCGTCTCCGCCGTCATCGACGAGCGGTCGTTCGACCGCGCCAGCCGCTACCTCGCGCTCGCGCACGAGAGCGCGGCCAAGGGCGAGGCGGAGATCATCGCGGGCGGAAAGGGCGACAAGTCGAAGGGCTGGTTCATCGAGCCCACCCTGGTGCGCCTGCACGACGGCCGGCACCAGATCATGACCGAGGAGATCTTCGCGCCCATCGTCGGCGTGCACGTCTACCCGGACGCGCGCTATCTCGAGGCGCTGCGCGAGTGCGACCAGGCGGCGGCGTACGCGCTCACCGGCGCGGTCTTCGCGCGCGACCGCAAGGCCATCGCGGTGGCGCTCACCGAGCTGCGCTCGGCGGCCGGTAATTTCTATATCAACGACAAGTGCACCGGCGCGGTGGTGGGCCAGCAGCCGTTCGGCGGCGCGCGCGCCTCGGGCACCAACGACAAGGCGGGCTCGGCGCTCAACCTGGTGCGCTGGACCTCGGCGCGCACCATCAAGGAGACCTTCGTACCGCCGGTGAGCGTGGGCTACCCGTTCATGGACGCGGAGTAGGCGGCGCCGATGGAGCGGATCGGCACGGGCAAGGGGGTCGCGGCGCTGCTCAACGGGCGCGCCAAGCGGGTCACGCCGCAGGTGGTGCGGGCCCTCGAGCGCGCGCTGCCCGACGCGCTGATCCTCGTCTCGGACGACTTCGACCAGGCCCGCCGGCACGCGCGCCGCATCGTCGCCGAGAAGCCCGAACTGGTGCTCTCGGGGGGCGGAGACGGCGCCATCTGCGCGCTGCTGAACCTCTTGCGGGAGGCAGGCGCGTCGCCGCTGCCCACCATCGGCGTGCTCAAGCTCGGCACGGGCAACGGCTGGGCGCGCGTGTCGGGTGCGCCCGAACAGTCGAAGTTGGCGCGCGCCCTGGCGCAGCTACCGCGGCCGCTGCCCACCGTGCAGTACGACCTCGTCGAAGTGGAGGATCGGCTCTGCCACTTCACGGGCGTGGGCTGGGACGCGAAGATCCTCAACGACTATCTGCGCAACCTCGACAAGCGCTCGAGCCAGCTGGTCGGCTCCACCATCGCCACCTGGCTCCACAAGGGGCTCGGCGGCTACCTCTACTCGATGTTCCGCTACACGGTCCCCGAGGAGTACGTGGCGCTGCGCGACGGGGGGCAGCCGCGCGTGTTGGTGGAGAACCGCGGCGGGCAGGTCTTCAAGGCAGACGACACGGGCGCGCTCCGGGAGCTGTTTCACGAGGGCGGCGGGCCGGCGGGCAAGCTCTACGAGGGCCCCGTCTCGGTGGGCGGCAGCGGCACCACCGAAGAGTTCGGGTACGGCTTCAAGGGGCTGCCGCTCGCGCGCAAGAAGCCCGGGTTCATCAACGTCCGCATCTACGACAAGCCCGTGCTGGAGGCGGTGAAGAACATGTTGTCGCTCTGGCGCGGCGACTTCCCGCAGCCCGGTGGGCACGACTTCTTCGCCACCGCGGTGCAGTTCACCTTCTCGCGGCCGATGCCGTTCCAGATCGGCGGGGACGGCGAAGGGACCCGCGAGGAGATCACCTTCCGCGTCGCCAAGGAGACCGTGCCCATTGTTGATTGGACCAAGGCGCTAGCGCCGCCATAGCCCTGGCGCGACCCTCGCCGAGGGCCAGAAGGTGACGTTCGACGTCACCAAAAGCCCGAAGGGACTGCAGGCGCAGAACGTCCGCGCGTCGTCGTAGCTCGCAGGTCTGCCCAAGCGCGACCTGCTGCTCCGCGGGCCCGGTCTCCCAGCAGGGGGGCCGGGCCTTTCCTTTCTCACCGCCGGTGTGGATAGACCACTGCGCCGGTTCGAAATCGGGTTAGACTGATCCCCCTCAGGAGGTGTGAAGTGTACCGAGGCACCGGACCGACCAAGCGCCAGAAGGAACTGGCGCGCGAAGAGAAGCGCAAGGAGAAGTTGGAGAAGAAGGAGAAGCGCAAGCAGCACGAGAAGGACAATCCCGTCCCGGAAGGCGTGGATCCAGACATCGCCGGCATCGTGCCCGGGCCGCAGCCGATCCCGGACGAGGCGCTGTAGCCGAGCGGCCGCGCCGTGGACCTGCGCGCCGCGCGCCTGCAGGCCCTGGTGCTGCGGACGCTGCCCTATGGAGAGAATGATCTCGTCGTGCACCTGCTCGCCCGCGGCCTCGGGAGGGTGCCTGCGTTCGCGCGCGGGGCGCGCAAGAGCCAGAAGCGGTTCGGGCCGATCGAGCCCTTCCAGCTCTGCGAGGTGATGCTCGCCGAGGGCAGGCAAGGGGCCCTCTGGCAGCTGCGCGAGTCGTCGCTGCTCGAGGCGCACGCGCCGCTCAAGGACGACCTGCACCGCATCGCCCACGCGGGGTACGCCTCGGAGCTCTGCCACGACCTGGCGCGCGAGGGGCAGCCGGCGGACGCGCTCTTCGAGGCGCTCGAAGGGTTCCTCACGCTCTTGTCGCGCGGCCCGGCCACCTCGGCCCGGCTGCGCGCGCTGGAGCTGCTCGCGCTGGAGGCCTCGGGGCTGGCGCCGGAGCTCACGGCCTGTGCGCGCTGCGGCTCGCAGCTGCCCTCGGGCGGCGCCACCTTCGACGCGGGGGCGGGGGGCTTTCTCTGCCGCCGCTGCGCCGCGCCGGGCCGGCCGCTGCTCCCGCTCGGTCCGCGCCTGGCGCTGGTGCAGCTGCAGCAGCGCGGCTACAACGGGGCCGAGTCTCCGCTCTCGGCGGATGGATCAGGGAGGCCCGCTGACGGCAGCGCCTTCGAGTTGGCAGCGGCTGCGTCGGCGCCCGGGATGACGCTCTTCCTCGAGCACCACGTGGGCCGCGAAATGAAGAGCCGCGGGTTCCTCGAGCAGGTGGGCGCGCCTCCCTAGCTACAGGCTGTCCGGTAATTCCTACTCCCGGAACTTGGAGGGCCATTCAGCTTCGCGCACCAGGCAGGAGCGCCGGGCATGCCCGGCGCTCCGGC
>JAYWAO010000469.1:0-9988 GCA_043782365.1 Deltaproteobacteria bacterium | reverse complement strand
GCAAGACGTCGGTCTCGACCAGCTATGCCTTCCGGCTCGCCGAGATGGGCTACCGGGTGCTGGTGATCGACCTCGACTCGCAGGGCCACGCCAGCAAGTGCCTGGGCGTCGCGGGCGAGGACGCCGAGGCGACCCTCTTCGATTCGATCATCAAGAAGAAGCCGCTCTCCGAGGTGATCGTCCCGACGGGGATGCCGGGCCTCGACCTCGTCCCCTCGAACCTCTCGATGAGCACCATCGACCTCTCGCTGATGCCGCTCGCGGCGCGCGAGTTCCGCCTGCGCAACGCGCTCAAGGAGGTCGAGGGCCGGTACGACTACGCGGTGCTCGACGCGCCGCCGTCGTTCGGGCTGCTCAACCTCAACTCGCTGATGGCCGCGAACGACCTGTTCGTGCCCGTGCTCGCCGACTTCTTGTCGTTTCACGGGCTCAAGCTGCTCTTCGAGACCGTGCAGTCGCTGGAGGAAGACCTCGAGCACGTGCTCGACCACATCTTCATCGTCATCAACGCCTACAACGCGACCTACAAGATCGCCAAGGAGGCGCGGGAGGCGCTCGAGAAGCACTACCCAGAGTTCCTCCTCAAGCAGGTGATCCGGCAGTGCACCAAGTTCGCGCAGAGCTCCAGCGAGGGCATCCCCATCTTCGCCTACGACGCGAAGAGCAACGGCGCCGAGGACATCCAGGCCGTGCTCGATGAGGTGAGGACCAAGATCGGCGAGCCGCAGCGGCTCAAGCTGGCCGAGCCGGCGCCGATCAGCGCGCCCGCGCCGGCAGCCACGCCGCCAGCGGCGGAGGGCACGTGAAGCGAGGGTTCGACGACAATGTCCCCAAGATCCGTCCCCGCGTGCGGCTCGGTCGCGCGCTCGAGGAGCTGGGGGCTGGTGAAGAGCCCAACGCCTCGGTGGCGCCGCCGCACGAGGAGCTCGCGCACGCGCCGCAGCACCTGGCCGCCGCTGCCATGCTAGCGCCCGCGGCTGCTGCTCCGGAGGCTGCAGCGCCCGTCCCCGCCGCGGTGGGACACTCCGCGGCGGCGCCCGCTGCGGACTGGGCAAGCCCCGTGGCCGCCTCGGCCTCCGAGCAGGCCCGCCAGGACCGCCTCGCGCAGGTGAAGCAGAGCGCGCTCGCCGCCTCGGAGCCGTACGCAGAGCTGCCGCGCGCGCAAGGGCCATCCACCTCCACCATCGACGCGAACGGAGCCGCCAGCGCCGGCCCGGCCGCCGCCGCACGCCGCGCGCGCAAGGGAGCGCTGCAGGTCGCGCAGCTCGCCAAGGAGCTCTCGGCCGAGCTGGAGCTGGCCGCCGACGCCAGCTCCCGCCTCAAGGCCGACCTCGACGGCGCCCTCACGGCGCTCCGCAAGGCCGCTGAAGAGGCGCGCGACCAGGGCGCCGAGGTGGCCCGCCTCGCGGCCGAGGTGGACAAGCGCACCAGCGCCGCGCGCGCTCTCTTGGAGGAGCTCGAGCTGCTCGAGGCCGAGCGGGACGGCGCGCTGGGACAGGTGGCCCGCTTCTCCAAGGAGCTGCGCGAATCGCGGGTCCGCGAGACAGACGGCGCGCGCGCGCAGGAGAAGCAGCGGGGCGAGCTCGACGAGTCGCGCGGGCAGGCCCGCCGGCTGGCCGCAGAGCTCGAGGCCCGCGTGGCCGAGCGCGACGCCGCCCGGGCAGAGCTGCAGCGCGTCCGCGGTGAGAAGGAAGAGCTCGAGGCCGCCCTGCTCACCTCCCGTGCGGAGGCCGACGAGGCGCTCGAGAGCCGCAGCGCGCTCGAGGAGATCGAGCGGGCGCTAGGCGAGGCCCGGGTGCGGATCGCCGGCATCCGGTAGCCGCGGCCATCCGCCACATTACCGAGACACCGGATCGACGCTTGCAGCCCGCCGGAGTGCGTGCTAGGTAACGCCCGCTTTCGAGAGATCCCGGCGACCTGCTCGCACATCCGTACGACAACCAAGTCCGTCACCTGTTCTTCCAAGCTCGCACTTCCTAGCTCGACCACATCGGTGTCGCCGGAGATGTTTCAAGAGCGGGTGCCTCCGGGCGCCCGCTCTTCTTTTTGGGTCCTACCTCAGCAGCTCGGCCACCTGGCCCGAGGCGAGCGGCTCCAGCCCAGCAGAGAGCCGCGAGAGCGGCAGCCCCAGCGCCGAGGCCGCGTCGAACTTGCCGGGCCCCACCTCCGCGTCGCACAGGAGCAGCTGCAGCCGGGCCCCGCGCTCGAGCAGCGGCGCCGCGAACCGCACCAGCCGGCCGCCGCCGCCCGGCGTCTTCGCCAGCGCGCAGGCGCACCCGCTCCCCTCGAAGGCGAGCTCGAACAGCACCCGCCCGGTGCCCTGCAGCGCAGGCGGCAGCACGAGGTCGAGCCCGGCCAGCCCCGCAGCCTCGCTCAGCCCCCCGGGGCCTCCCAGCAGCGCCCCGAAGAGCCTCACGCACATGGCCGTGTCCAGGCCTCTCGTCTACGGCGTGTTCTGGTATACGCGCGGTCCGTACGGATTCATGATCAGCACGTCGCGCACGGTACCGTTCCCATCGGGCGGGTTCCGCAGCGCGTGCCCGAAGATGTCGCCCGTCAAGACGCCGTTGGTATAGACGGGGTCGTTGTCGAACGGCATCGGGCTCCACGAGGCCTTGGTGATGTCGACGAACTGCCCGCAGTTGTTCTGCAGCATGCGGTGCGGCCGGACCACGTTGCCGGTGTCCGACGAGCGGACGATCATGAGATCGGTGTTGGCGGTGGCGAACTGCAGCCCCACCAGGCCGACATTGCCGCTGCAGTCGGTGCCGATGCAGTTCTGGCCCTTGCTCTCCGGCGCGAGGATGCCGGGCAGCGAGGAGACGTCGTTGAAGAAGCCGCAGTTCGGGCTGCCCGCGAGGCAGGCGTTGTTGACCAGCAGGTGCTCTCCGCCGCTCATGTCCAGGTAGTAGATGTCGTCGCCGCCCTGGCAGTCGAAGTTGGCCACCACCGCCGCGAAGCCGCTCGGCGGCGGGTTGGGAAGGCGCGGGTTGGGCTGGCCGGTGGCGCCCTGCGTCTCGTCGGTGAGCAGGATGGTGTGGGTCACCGTGTCGGAGTGGTTGATGACCAGCCGCATCTGCTGGTTGCGCATCAAGAGCAGGTCGGGCCGCTTCAGGTTGTCGTTATCGAAGTTATCGACGATGATCTGGTAGACGAAGTTATAGGTGCCGTTGTTGATGGTGGGCACCCCTTGCACCGCGCTCCCGGTGACGTCGATGAAGAAGCCGCCCGCGGTGCCCTTCCAGACGTGGATGTTCCCGCTGTAGACGTCGCCGATGACGATGTCCTGGTAGCCGTCGAGGTCGAGGTCGACGAACTTCACCGCCGCGTACTGGCCGAAGATCTGCCCGTTGGTGGGCAGGTTCGGGTAGCTCGCGTCGGTGAAGGCGCCCTTGCCGTTGTTGATGAGGAGCCGGGTCGCGCCGTACCGATTCGCGAACGGCGTATTGGCGAGGATCGGCGGCGTGCCGTGCAGGTAGTCGGTCGAGGAGGCGATGATCAGCGCCTGCGGCCCGCCCGGGTAGAGGTTCGCCACGTCCATCCCGTAGCTGTTGATCGGCAGCGTGCTCCCCAGCTTGGTGGGCGTGATGCCGGGGATCGCCGCGACCGGCAGCGTGGTGAGCGTGTCGTCGCTGGGGAAGTTGCCTTGCTGGTCGTTCTTGTAGACGCGGATGACGCCGTCGGGGTCGCAGACGGTGGGCACGTTGTAGTCGCAGCTGTTGCCATACCCCTGGTCATAGTTGACGTTGGGATCGCGGTTCTGCTGCGAGGTGATCAGGTCGGGGAAGCCGTCGCCGTTGATGTCCACCAGGAGCGAGGCGTTGGTGTACTTCCACCAGACCACCGAGGAGCCGGCGGTGGTCGAGTCGGGGAAGTTGCTCACCGTCTTGTCGGCGAAGACGCCGCCGTAGTTCACGTAGCTGCGGGTCTGCTGGCTGTCGAAGCCCGCGAGCATGTCGGGCAGGCCGTCCTTGTTGAAGTCGCCGATGGTGTACGACCAGGTGTGGAGCAGCCCCTTGGCGGGCGGCAGCAGCGCGTCGGTGACGCCGCCGGTGGTGAAGTCGGTGGGCTCGCCGATGAAGCAGCCCTTGCCGTCGTTGAGCCAGAGGCGCAGCGGCTTGTTGTAGGTGCCCGAGGCGCCGCTGGTCTGGATCCAGGCAAGGATGTCGGGCCCGTTGGCGCCGTCGAAGTCGCGGATCTCGTAGCGGACGACGGAGTCCTTGATCGGGCTGGGGAGGCGGCCGGGCTGGCCGCTCGTGCAGGTGCCGCCCGGCGCGGTGATCCCCTCGTCGTAGAACTTGCCGCCGCCGCGGTTGATGAACAGCTTCTCCTGCTGGTTGTCCTTGTAGCCCACCAAGAGATCCGGGAGGCCGTCGCCGTTGAGGTCCACCAGCGAGAGCGCCCGGGTGTTGCCGCCGGTGGGGTCGCTCGGGAAGGTGGTCTTGATGATGTCCGCTCTGGTGACCATCGCGAAGGCGATCGGGTCTTGCCCCTTGGCGACCAGGTCGGCCGCGTCGTTCAGGTAGACCTTGAGGCCGTCGTTGCGACTGCCGGTGATCACGTCGGTGGAGCCGTTCCCGTCGATGTCCCCCGCCACGACCGACCAGGTGTCGCCGGTCGCGTTGAAGCGGCTGCCGTCGTAGACGAAGCCTTGCGGGTTGCCGACCGCGAGGTGGAGGTCCTTCCCGTGGGCCTGGTTGAAGTGGATGGTGGCCTTCGCGTTGACGTAGTCGGTGGTCACGTTGTTGAGCCGGACCCACTCGGCGGTGGCGGTGCCGCCATCGATCTCGAGGTACCAGTCATAGACGCCGAAGCCCGACATCGAGTCGAGCTTGATGACGACGTCGGTGTTGGCGGCGATGGCGTTGCCACTCACTGTGTGGCCATTGGCCTCGAAGATCGGCAGCACCACCGTGTTGGCGGCGTGCGCCTTGGTAAACGTCGCCGTGAAGCTGCTCGTGTCGGCCGCCGAGACGGTGACGATCTCGGTGTTCGTGCCCGTGTCGACCACCAGCTTCGTCCCGCTGGGCACCTGCCCACCCGGCGGGAAGAGGAACTGCGCGAAGTTCCCGGTGGTGAAGTAGCTGGTGTTGGCCGCGGTGATCTTCACCGAGCCGGCCGCGATGGCGCCGTTGATCCGCGCCCACTGGCCCGAGCCCCCGTAGACGTTGCACCAGGGCGAGGCCGGCTTGCGCGTGGTCACCTGGGTGACCTTGTCGAGCGCGGTGCCGTTGCAGCTCAGCATCACCATCGGGAAGCGGCCGCCGTCGCTGACCGCCACCAGGTCGGGCGCGCCGTCGAGGTTGAAGTCGACGATGGCGCCGGTGAACTCGTCATACCCACCGGCCCAGTCGGTGGCGTTCGCCCCGTAGCCCCACGGCTGGTTGTAGAAGGCGCTGGTGAGTACGCCGCCGCTGTTCCAGAAGACGGTGAAGCCGTAGTTCGGGTAGGCGTCGTTCCAGAAGACGAGGTCGGTCTGGCCGTCGGCGTTGAGGTCGAGCGCGCGCGGCTTGTAGACGCCGTAGTTCCACCCGTTCTGGGTGGCGTCGCCGCAGCAGTTGTCGCGGACCGCCGAGCCGTCGGGGTTTTTGAGGTTGGTCGACGTCACGTCGCGGAAGACACGCGGCTTGCCGCTGGTGCCGATGGTGGGGTCGAGCTGTCCTTGGTAGAGCCGCGGGTGGCGGTTGCCGTTGCGGCCGATGAAGACGTCGGTCAAAGGCTGCGTGTTCTGCGGCCGGGTGAAGTCGGCGGTCGCGCCCATCGGCGCGGGCATGTAGTTGCCGTTGAGCGTGCCCGTGTCGGTGCCGCGCTCGAACTTGTTGTTGTCCGCCTCCATCGGCAGCCGCAGGCCGTACGGCGTGAACCGGCGCACGCCGTTGCCGTAGGTCCAGGCCACCTGCAAGAGGTCGCTCGAGCCGCTCGGGTTCTGCACGTAGAGGTCGTAGCCGGCCTGGCCCGACACCGGCTGCGGCGGCACCACCGCCAGCACCGCGGTGGGTCCGAGCACCTGGATGGCGCCGAGCGCGCAGCTCGAGCCGCCCGGGCACTGGCCGGTGCTGCGGGGGAACAGCGACGCCGAGAGCCCGCTCTGGAAGCCGCTGCCGTAGATCACCACCTGCGTCCCGCCGGTGGTCACGCCCTGCGAGGGCGTCATGCCGAGGATGTGCAACGTGGCCGGCGCGGGGCCCGGCACGTAGGTGTAGGCGTTGGCCAGCGTCGCCTGCTGCGGGCTGGAGGGGGAGTCGCCCGGGTTGACGATCTTGATCGAGACGGTGGTGGGGGTGAGCACCGTCCCGGCCGCCGCGGGCACCACACAGCCGAGCGCGCTGTCGGAGCTCACCGACACGGCCGCCGCGGGCACCGCGCCGAAGAAGATCTGCGCGCCGTACTGGAAGTGCTGCCCGAGGATCGTCACCGTGTTGCCGCCCTGCGCGGGGCCCGCGTTGGGAGTGATGGCGGTCAGCAGCGGCGGCTGCGGCGGCGGCAGGTAGATGAAGGCGCCCTGGACGGTGGTCTTCTGGCCGTCGTCGTTGGTGACCGTCACCGCCACCGTCAGCTGCCCGGCGGCGCTCTGGGCCGGCGAGAGCACCTGGATGACATTGGGCGTGGGCGTGCCCTGCACCGGCGCGGGCGCTGCGCCAAAGAGCACCTTGATGGTGCTGGCCGTGCCCGAGAAGTACTGCCCGTTCAGCGTGATCAGCTGGCCGCCGCCTGGATCGCCGCTGGTGGGGTTGAGCGGCGGCACCAGCAGCGGCGGCGCCTGGTAGTAGTACTGCGGCGCATTGGCGGCGTTGGTCGACTGCCCGTCGGTGTTGACGATGCGCACGCCGACGAAGCCCGGCGTGCCCGCCGGCGTGACGACGGTGATCTGGTGGTCGTTGGTGAGCGACGGGTCGCCGAGCACCGTGCCCTGCGCTTGCCCGAAGAACACCGCCGGGGTCGCCTGGAAGTAGGCGCCGCTGATCCGCACCGTGGTCTGGCCGCCGGTCGGGCCCTTGGGCGGAGTCATACAGTTCGCCCCTTGCACCACGCAGAGCGGGGTGGTGCCGTCGAACTGCGGCGGCGGGATGTCGAAGGTAAAGGCGTTGGTGGCGAGCGAGGTCTGGCCGTCGCCGTTGACCACCGCGATGTCGGCCGGGCCGGGCTGCGCGGCGGGCGTGATGACGTTGAGCTGGTGGTCGTTCGAGCCCGAGGAGACCGCGGTGGGGATGCCCTGCATGAAGACCAGCGGGGGCAGCGCGGTGGAGAAGAACTTGCCGAGGACGGCCACCGCCACGCCGCCGGGGGCGAGCGCGTGGGCCGGGAAGGCGTGGTCGACCAAGGGCGGCGCCGCGAGGATGGCGTGGTCGCGGTAGGTGAAGGCGCCGTCGCGGTGGGCCGACTGACCGTCCGGGTTGGTGACGGCGACCACCACCGCGGCGTTGATCGCCCCGGGGCCCGTCAGGCCAGTGAGGGTGCCCGCGCCGATCACCTTGTTGCGGCCCAGCCCGCTGCCGCCGACGATGCCGATGGCGCCGCCGCCTTGATTACTGAAATTACCACCGGTGATCTGCACGAAGGTGCCGCCGGTGTCAGGGCCCGTGACCGGCGCGATCTGGGCGAGCGTGGGCGCGGGGCCGAACGGGCCGGTCGTGTAGGTGAAGCCGCCCGTCAGCGTCGAGGTCTGGCCGTCGGGGTTCTTGACGACCACGTCGACCGCGCCCGCGACGCTGGCCGCCGCGGTGGTCACCAGCATCGAGGTGGACGAGCCCCACAGGGTGGTCGCCAGCACGCCGCCCACGGTGACGACCGCGCTCTGGTTGAAGTCGGTGCCCGAGAGGATCGCGTAGGTGCCGCCCGCCTTCGGTCCCGTCGGCGGCGTCAGCGCGGTGGCTTTGGGCGGGGCCACGTACTGCCAGCCGCCGGGCAAGAGCGCGGTCTGGCCGTCGGGGTTGATCAGCTGCACGTCGGCCGGCCCGGCGGTCCCTGGGGGCGTGACCGCGGTGAGGATGGTCTCGCTGCGGACCACCACGCTGGTCGCGGGCGCGCGTCCAAAGGTGATGGTCGCGCCCTGCTGGAAGCCGGTGCCGGCGATGGTGATGGCCGTCCCGCCCACCGTGGGACCGGTGGCGCCTGCGCCCTGGTTGTTGGTGTTGGCCACCGAGACGAGCGAGGGCCGGGCCAGGAAGGTGAAGCCGTTCGGCAGCACGCTAGAGCGGCCGTCGGGGTGGGTCACCGAGACGTCGACCACGCTGGCGGGCTGGTGCGGGAAGGTGGTGTTCAGGATGCTCGCCGAGAGCAGCCGAACGCCCGCGCCGCGCGCCGCGCCGACGAAGACGTACTCGCCCGAGACGAAGTTGCGGCCGGTGAGGATGGCGGTGGTGTCGCTCGATTCGGGGCCGGCGTTCGGCGTGACCGAGGTGAGCTTCGGGGGCAGGCCAGAGAGGAGCGCGTCGGCGACGTAGCTGAAGCCGCGCAAGAGCGCGCCGGCCTGTCCGTCCGAGTTGATCACGTTGACGTCGACGAACCCGGCGGCGACGCCCGGGGGCGCGGTCACCACCGCGTGTCCAGCGTCGGCGAGCACGATCTTTGCGGCCGGCATCGCTCCGAAGAAGATCTTCATCCCGGGGAGCAGATTGGCGCCGGTGAGCCAGAGCACGGTGCCGCCCGAGAGCGGGCCGGTGGCGGGCTCGAGCGAGGCCACCGAGGGCGGCGGCGTCTGCACGAAGCTCGGGTCATAAGTGTAAGCGGCCTGCAGGGTGTCGGCGGTCACCTGGTTGCGCACCAGCGTCACGTCCACCTTCCCGGCGTCGTGCGGGGGCACGGTGGCGAAGATGGCGGTGTCGTCGAGGACCTTGACCGCCGCGAGCGTGCCGCCGAAGGCGAGCAGGTCGGTCTTGGTGAAGCCGGTGCCGCTGATCACCGCGGTGGTGCCGCCCGCGAGCGGGCCCACCGAGGGAGCGATGGCGGTGAGCTTGGGCGCGGGCGACGAGAAGGTGAAGCCCTGGGCGATGGTGCTCGACTGGCCGTCGGGGTTGGTGACGGTGACGTCCACGGTGGCCGGGGCCTGCGGCTGTACGGTGACCAGCAGCGAGCCGTCTCCCTGCGCCTGCACGTTGCCGGCGGGCGCGCCGCCGAAGAAGACCTGCGCGCCCGGGAGCAGTCCCGAGCCCCTGACGTTGACCTGGGTGGCCGAGAGCGTGGAGCCCGTGCGCGGCTCGCAGCGCGTGGCCTGCGGAGGCGCGCCGCCGGCGCCGGCCTGGTAGAAGGCGAATCCGTACGCGAGCGTGCCCGACTTGCCGTCGGGGTTGAGCACGACGACATCGACCGGGCCCGCTGGCGAGGTGGGGGTGACCACGATCAGCCGGCCGCCGTCCACCAGCGTGGGCAGCTGCGCCTCGGCAGGGCCGAAGAAGACGCGCGCGCCGGTGACGAAGTTGCTTCCGGTAACCAAGACTACCGACGCCCCCGTGTTGGGGCCCGCGTTGGGCGAGACCGCCGAGACCTGCGGCGCGGGCAGGTTGCTGGCGGGATCGAAGTAGGTGAAGGCGCCCGGGAGCTTCGCCGAGCGGCCGTCCAACAGCGTGAGGCTGACGTCGACCGGCCCCAGGCGCGCGCTGGCGGGGAGCGTGACGGTGATGAGCCCGGCCCCGAGCAGCTTGAGGTCGGTCGCCGGGGCGTCGCCGAACTTCACGGTGGCCCCCGTGAGGAAGCCGCCGCCGATCAGCGTCACCACCGTGCCGCCGGTGCTGGGGCCGCTGCCCGGCGCCACGCGGGTGAGCGCGAGCGCGGAGCCGCTGCCCTGCGGGCACGAGTGGGACGCGTCGGTGAAGGTGTAGGCCGCCGGGAGCGTGTCGACCTGCCCGTCGGGGTTGGTGACGACCACGTCGACCGAACCGCCGGGCGCCGAGGTGGTGGTGCCCTGGATGGTGCCCGTGTCTGGCCGCGAGAAGCCCGAGAGCGGCTTGCCGCCGACGGTGGCGCCCACGCCCGGCTTGAAGTTGCGGCC
>JAYWAO010000468.1:0-3603 GCA_043782365.1 Deltaproteobacteria bacterium | reverse complement strand
CTCGCCACCGGCTGGCTGGTGATCTTCGACCGCCGCCCGGGGCTCGCGCGGTTCTCCCAGCGCACCACCACCGCTCAGGCGACCACCCCCTCGGGGCGGGCCGTGGTGGTGATCAGGGGATAGCGCCCGCAGCCCCCTGCCGCTCACAGCGCGTCGAAGTGCTCGAACGGGTGCTCGAGCCACGCCCGCATCACCTTCGACATGATCGCCGCGTGGAACCCGTCGATGATCCGGTGGTCGAAAGTGGCATTCACCGACATCTGCTTGCCGACCTTCACCTCTCCATCGATGACGAGGGCCGCGTCCTTCACCTCGCCGGTGGCGAGCAGGATGGGCACCCGCGAGTACGGCACCAGCGGCACGTAGGCGAAGTCGAGCCCGAGCGAGCCGACGTTGGTGATCATCACGCTGCCGAACGGGTCGTTGGGGATGTCGGCCCAGCGCAGGTCGAGGTTGAGGGTGAAGCTGAAGAAGGAGATCAGCTTGAGCAGGCGGTTGAGCATGAAGTACGGCACCGCGAGAAATGTATTACGCGTCTTCTCCAGCGCCTCGTCCTTGCGCGCGCGGACCTTCTCCACCTTGCCGTTGAACTCCTCGATGATCTCCAAGAGCGACTTCTGCTCCACGTCGTAGAGGGTGGCGCCGGAGAGGTCGGCCTTGTGGTGGCCCTCGTCGGTCATCACCACCTGGAAGAAGACGCCGATCCGCTTGCGCTGGTAGATGCGGTTCCAGCGCAGGATCGAGTTGGCGTCCGGGCACTCCTTGAGCACCTGCGCCATCGCCTTGGCCATCAGGTGCGAGACGGTGAGCTTCTTGCCCGTCTTGGCGCGGAAGGCGGCGATGTAGCGCATCGCCTCGTCCATCCGGATCTCCAGCGTGCCGTAGACCGAAGGGTCCCAGGCGTCTGCCCAGGTGCCGATGGCGATCTTGCGGAAGCTGGAGATGTCGTCCTTGCGCTGCAGTTCTAGGTTGGGCAATGGGCACCTGGGACGGCGAGTGTTCCTGGCGGCGCGCGAGTGTGGATGGATCGGGGGCGGATTGCCAGTCCGGGGGGAGGGATTCAAGGGCAACCTCGGACCGTGCGATACTCGGCTACAGATTCAAGATCGCTCTGGCGGGGGTTCCGATGCGTCTCGACCGACGGCTGTTGGCGCTTTGCCTGTCGTGCACTCTCACCGCCCACGCCGGAGATGCGGCGAAGGCGCGTGCGCTCTTCAAGGAGGGTGAGGCCGCCCTCGACGCCAGGCGGGGCCCAGCGGCGGTCGCGGCCTTCAAGGCCTCCTACGCCGAGAGCCAGGCGGCCTCGCTGCTCTTCTTCCTCGGGGAGGCGTACCGCCTCGTCGGAGACAGAGGCAACGCCATCGCCAGCTACCAGGAGTACCTCGCGAAGCTGCCTGGGGGGCCCCACCAGGCCGACGCCCAAGCCCACCTCGCCGCGCTCAAGGCCGGACACGCGCAGCAGGCGGTCCCGAAGATGCGCCTCGAGGTCGGGCTGGACCTTGACTTGACCCCCGTGAAGCACAAGGCGACCCGGCACAAGAAGGGCAGCGGCCCGGCCGCAGAGGTGGCAGCAGCCAAGCCGGCCCCTGCCCCTGACACGGTGGAGGCGGGGGTCGGTGGGGATCTCACGCTCGACCTCTCGGAGACCTTGGCGACGACGCCCCCGCCGGCCAGCGTGCCTTCCCCGGCCGAGGCGAATCCGCCCGCAGCGGTCAAGCCGTCCGAGGCGAATCCGCCCGCAGCGGTCAAGCCGGCGGAGGTGTCCGTCGCTCCCGCCGCGCCGCCTGAGAAGGCTCCCGCGCCCTTCCAGCCTTCGCCCGTGGTCGCAGCGCCTCCCGAACCTGGTCCCCGACCGGGCTTCAAGCTGACCGCGTGCCTCTCCGCCGGCCTGGGTGTCCTCAGCCGCCCGACGTATTACTCCGCGGCGTCCAACACCACGACCGACCGGGAGACGGCCCCGGAGTTCGGGCTCGACGTCGAGGCTGGTTGGCGGTTCGGCGCGCTCTCGCTGGCGCTCCAACTGCAAGCGTTCACGTCGGGGTCGCCCGAGGTCTTCGGCAAGGACCTCGTCGTGCCCTTCACGGCCGGCCCCCGGCTCGAGTTCGCCTCCGGGAGCTTGCGCTTGGGGCTCGCGGTCTCCTATCCGATCGCGCCCAGGACCTACTGGCTTGGCTTCGATGTCGGCGTGGGCGCGGACGTCGGGCTGCAGTTCCACCACTTCGGCGTCAGGCTCACTGCGGGGGCCCTCTTCGGCACCGGCGCCTACCTCACGCAGGAGGGGGGCACCATCAGGACCTCCAACACGACGCTCATCCCGGTGCGCCTCGGCCTGGTCTGGGACTACTGAGCCCGATCGGCCGCCGGAGGCGCACCGCGAAGCGTCCCCCTGCCGCGGGGACTGAGCTACCGCCAGGACAGAATGTCGCAGCGGGGCCACCGGCTGGCTGGACGACGCGGTCAAGAGGCGTATCCTCCGCGGGCATGAAGGTCCCTGCGTTCGGCTGCGACTACGACGAGGGCTACTTCGACAAAGACGCGCAGGGCTGGGTCTCCGCCCACGTCTGTGTCCAGCAGCGCGAAGGCGACCTCGTGCGGATCCGGCGCTGGGGCGGCCGGAGCGGCGCTGACTCCTACGATCGCTCCATCGAAGCCCGGGTGGTGGCGTACTTCAAGGACCTCGCGCTGGTGAGGTTCGACGCCGAATCGCTCTACTTCGACCTGGAGAAGAACCGGCTCATCTCCGCCCTCACCGAGGCGGTGGTGGCGCGCCGGAGCACGCCGGGAGACCGCTTCGAGCCCGCGCGCATCGAGGCGGCGATGGCGCTGGTGCTGCGGCTCGGCGCGGTCCTCGGACAGCGGGGGCCGCCGGACAAGGTGCACTTCCCGGGCTGGCCGCCGTTCGAGGAGCACCCGGGCTTCGACTGGTCGCGGCTCGAGCTCCCGCTGCATGGCGGCCGCACGCTCCGGCTCTCGCGCAAGCACCCCCACCACGCTCCCGACCCGCCGCCGGAGGCCGGCTTCCAGGACGAGCTGCGGGTGGCGCTCGACTACGACGGCCCGCACGCGGGCCTCTGGGTGACCGAAGGGGGCACCTGCACCATCGAGGTGCGCGGGCCGCTCGAGCTGCACCCGCAGGCGCAGGCGATCGCCGAGCGCTTCGACTGGACCTAGTTGCCGCGCGTCCGAAGTCTCTCCCCTATGTGGCTCAATACAGGTCAAACAACCCCGGTCGAGGCACCCGAATCCGGAGCCCCGGCAAATGCGGCTCTTCGCGATCTTCCGTGCAAGGACGTGGGGGCGCGGCGGCTTGGTGTGCAGAGAATCCGAGAATCCGCAGGTTCCAGAGAACGGTGCCCAATCAGGAGCCCCGGCAAATGCCGGGGCTAGAAGGACGGCCGCCCTCCGGGCTGTGGGCCACGGGCCAACCACAGCTCCCGAGGCATCCGGCCCGGTCGATGCGTTCGTTCGGGCCAGGTGCTATTCGCCGGCCAGTGGCTCCCAGTGTTCCTCGGTCTGACGTGAAGGTGAAGGTGCTTCTGCTGGGTGACGTAGCGCTCGACCGCGCTGACGTGCCGCGGGCTCACGCTGAACGCACCGTAGCCG
>JAYWAO010000467.1:0-3607 GCA_043782365.1 Deltaproteobacteria bacterium | reverse complement strand
TCAAGGCCGGGGCCACCGACTTCATCAGCAAGCCGTTCGACCTGGCCGAGGTGCTGACGCGCGTCCACAACCTGCTGGAGGTGCGGCTCTACGCGGCTGCGCTGCGCCGGACCCTGCAGGAGCTGCAGGCGAGCCACGCGCTGGTCCAGGGCCAGAAGGCCGAGCTGGCGCGGCTGTTCGAGCAGGTGCTCGCCGAGCGCAAGCTCTCCGAGCGGCTGGCGCTCCACGCCGAGCCGACCTCGATCGCGCGGCGGCTGGAGGCCCGGCGCGATGTGACCGCCGACCAGTTCGCCGACGCGACCGTGCTGGTGGCCGACGTGGTGGGCTTCGCAGCGCTGCCGCCAGGGCTCGCGCCCGCCGCCCTGCTGGAGGAGGTCTTCGCGCTCTTCGACGAGCTCTGCGACGCGCGCGGGGTGAAGAAGGTGAAGACGCTGGGGAACTCGTACCTCGCGGTGGCCGGCGTGCCGGTGCCCGAGGGCGACCACGCCGAGCGCGCGGCCCATCTGGCGCTCGACTTTACGGAGGGGCTGCAGCGGATCAACGAGCGGAGGTCGTGCAAGCTGCAAGTGCGGGTCGGCCTCGACAGCGGCCCGGTCACGGCTGGGGTGATCGGCCGGAGGCTCTTCCTCTACGACGTGTGGGGCGACGCGGTGAGCACGGCCAGCCGGATGGAGTCGCACGGGGTCGCCGGCCGGGTGCAGGTGGCGGAGGGCACCCGGCGGCTGCTTGGGGCGCCGTTCGTGGTCGAGGAGCGGGGCACGCTGGAGATCGAGGGGAAGGGCGCGGTGAAGACCTGGTTCCTCTCGGGGCGAGGGGGTTAGGGCGCGCCCAGCGCGGGCCTGGCCTGGTCGATTCGCCTCACTCCCGCCGCCTTCGGGCTGGGCTCACAGCATCGCCGCGCAGCGGTCGGCCCGCCCGACCAGGGCCTCGGCGAGGCGAGCGACGAGCGGCGCTCCGAGCCCCTCTGCGTGCAGCTGATCGCGGATCTGCGGCGCTGCCTTGCCCAGCTCTGCGGCGAGCGAGGCGACGCGAGCGATCGGCCACAGGGTAGCAATGTTGGCGGGTGGCCACACGGTGTTAGCGGATGGCGACATTGTGAAGATGAGGCCGATCGGCCACTTTCGTGGGGGCTCGGGGGCGGCGAGGGGGTCGGTGCGCTCCGCGGCGAGGCGGAGGAGCGCCCGATTGACGACGAGCGCGCCTCTGCTAGGTCCCGGCGCCTTCCCCCGAGGTCCCTCGTGCGCAAGTCGCTCTTCGTCCCGCTCGCTCTCGTCGCCGCGCTCCTCGCCGTCCCGGCGCAGGCCGCCCCGGTGCCCAAGGCCGACAAGGCCGGCGTGAAGACCGTCTTCGGCGGCGGCGGCACGCCCCCGACGCACAAGGACAACGGCGAGAAGTGGGAGAAGAACTTCCAGGTGCCGGGCAAGGGCAAGCTGAAGGTCTGGCTCTCGTATGGCGACGTCGCGTGCGCGAAGGGGCGCGTCTACGAAGACCACGACGCGATGACGCTCCCCAACGGCGTCTACACCTGGATCGTCACCCTCGACGGCGTGACGTCTTTCGGCCACCCCATCGACGCCTGGGAGATCGGCACGCGCCACGCGCACCTCGCGCACGGCCGGAAGGTGGTCGCGGCGGGCGAGGCCCGCAAGTCGAACACCGAGCTCAAGCTCAACATCCTCTCCGGGACGTTCTCGATCCCGATGGTCAAAGAAGGGATGGTGCCGAACGCCACCACCCTGGAGAAGCGGGTCGTGGCCTGGTTCAATGAAGTGGAGCGCGCCAGGTACGGCTGGGCGAAGAGCAAGCTGATCACACTCGAGAAGTCGCCGACCACCGACCGGTATGACGTCTATGGTTGGACCAAGGGCCGCGAGAAGATCTTCGACGGGCACCTCGACGAGCCGACCAAGTCCGGGCTCAAGGCGCTCTGCGGCTGCAGCGCGTTCGCGAAGCACAACGCCCCCGTCTGCAAGTAGGAGCTGACATGGCCACGCGCAAGGCGAAGCGGGAGAAGAAGGTCGACACCATCTGGTGCTCGCACTGCGGGACGGAGCAGCCGAAGATCGTCACCAAGACGTTCGCCGAGGTGAAGATCGGGGCGTGCAAGAAGTGCGGGAAGAAGCCGGTGTCGGTGCAGGCGCTCCTCTTGGCGGCCGACATCACGGGGGACGACATCACGCGGTGCCCGGCTTGCGGGACGCAGAATTTGAATGTGAACTTCTGCTTCGCTTGCGGGACGGGGCTGCCTTAGAGCTCCCGCGGCCCCCGGGTCGTGCCTGTGCTCGGGTGATGGCTGGCGCACCAAGCGGTCTGTTCGCATGCGCCGGCTACTTGCCCTTGTCGGTCCAGCGCTTGATGCGCGAGGGCTTGCTGCAGAGCTTGAGGTCGATCGCCTGGCGGGCGTTGAGGTCGACCTGGGTGGTGGGGCTCTGCGGGTACTTCTCGACCGAGCCCGCGCCGGCCTTGGCGCAGTCGGCGCTCTGCGTGCCGCCCACGAGGATGAACGCCCCCTTCTTGACGGTGCAGGCGAAGAGGTAGTCGGCCGAAGGGTTCCAGCCCCTGCAGACCGCGTTCGCCGCGCGCCACTTCGCGCGGGAGGCGAAGGCGTGATCGCTTTCGTCGAACGACCACCAGCTTCCGAGCGCGTCGGGCAGCTTGTCCTTCGAGGCCACCCGCCACAGCTTCAGGCCGGGCTTCACTACTTTGTAGACGCGGCCGCTGCAGACGCCGCCCCCGCCATCGGGCTTCACGCCCGAGTAGCCGCCGGAGACCAGCCCGCTGGAGGATGCCTCGCTGTCGGTGGCGGGGTCGAGGAACTGCTGTGCGGCGTGCGGCAGCGACCAGCGCGCGATCGAGCAGCTCCTGGCGACTTGGTAATCGGTCTCCTTCGCGGTCGCGGAGGTGGCGAAGAGGAGGAGGGCGGCGCAGCAGATGAGGGCGATCGGACGCATGCGGTGGATCTCCCCGGGGTCGGGTGGGTCAGGCCAGGAGCAGCGATGGTCCTGCGGGCCGCGGAAAGGTGGAGCCGGGGCGGCCGCGCTCGGTGGCCACGACGTCCGCCCCCTTCACTACTAGTGCGGTCTCCTGGAAGCGCACGTAGGCAGCGCCAGTGAACTCCACCTTCGCATCCCCGATGGAGACCTGCCCGGGCTTCTCGACCACGAGCTCGGCGAGCGAATCGTCGGCCCCCTCCATCGGGTTGACCGCGAGGACCAGCCGCAGCAGGTCGCTCCCAGCGGCCTCGGCGTGCCTGAGTACGAACCATTGGTCGCCGGGTCGAACCAGCTCCTGTCCGAACGCCTGCAGCTGCCGGAACTCGCGGCCAACGACCTTCTTGTGCAACAGGTTCGCGACGATGGTCTCGACGCTCATGCGCGTGCGGCTCCGATTCTGGGGACAACTGGAGGGCTACCGTTGCAACCATAGCGGGCGCAGGAATTGAAAACCAGGGCGCGGTGTGCCCGGCGGGTGGTGGTGTCCCGAGCTACCAGCCCGTGTCGGCGTCCTTGCAGCCCCTCATGACCGAGGTGTCGCCGATGAAGATCTGCTGCGGCCCGCCCGGGTGCCAAGCCGTGGAGTTGGCACCCGGCAGCCCTGCGCACTTCGC
>JAYWAO010000466.1:0-3635 GCA_043782365.1 Deltaproteobacteria bacterium | reverse complement strand
AGAGTCCTCCGCCAGCGACAGCGCCGGAGGCCTGACCGTGAGCAGCAGAGTCGAACAGTTTGCCCACCTCGTCTGGTCGACACACCGGCGCCGAGAATGGATCACCCCCGAGTGCGAAACGCGGTTGCATGGCGTCATCCGAGCGAAGAGCGTGGAGGAGCACTGCAGCGTGCTCGCGATCGGAGGCATGGCCGATCACGTTCACGTCCTCGCGAGGGTGCATCCCTCCGTCTCGCTGGCGCGCCTGGCCGGGGTCCTGAAAGCCACCTCGTCCGGTGCGGTGCGGCGCAGCCTGATGCCCGGCTCCGCGTTCGCCTGGCAGAGCGGCTACGGTGCGTTCAGCGTGAGCCCGCGGCACGTCAGCGCGGTCGAGCGCTACGTCACCCAGCAGAAGCACCTTCACCTTCAACGTCAGACCGAGGCAGACTGGGAGCCACTGGCCGGCGAATAGCACCTGGCCCGAACGAACGCATCGACCGGGCCGGACGCCTCGGGAGCTGTGGTTGGCCGTGGCACACAGCCCGGAGGGCGGCCGTCCTTCTAGCCCCGGCAAATGCCGGGGCTCCTGATTGGGCACCTTTCTCTGGAATCTGTGGATTCTCGGATTCTCTGCACACCAAGCCGCCGCGCCCCCACGTCCGTGCACGGAAGATCGCGAGGAGCCGCATTTGCCGGGTCTGGAAGGACCAACGCCCCTCCGGGGCTGCTTCCTCGCCTCGCCAGCGGCAACAAGCAGCGAGCTATGGGCTCACAACCCCGGAGGGGCGGTTGCAGTCCCAGCCCGTCCCAGCCCCGGCATTTGCTGCCGGGGTTGGATCCGTGGACGCATGCCTTGGTCGCAGTTGTCGACGCGGCGAATCCCTGGTCACCGTAGAGCGCGCCGGGGGTGGTACGGGGGCGGAGCCCCTGTACAAGCCAGGGCCGACAGGCCCGGCTCCCAGATCATCGCGTCACCCTGACCTGAAAGCGTCCCCCGCGCTCGATCAAGGTCGTCGGGTACCCACGAGATGTGACCAATCATTAGGGCATGCCCGGCGCTCCTGGTACCGCGCGTGGCTACTTCGTCTCCCCCCGCTTCGCCGGCGGCGCGAGGAAGCTCACGTTGTCCCCCTGCTGCGGCACCGGCACGCGCTGCGGCTCGTAGGTCCCCTCGGCGCGGATGGTCTCCAGCATCGCCCGGTGCGTCTCGATCACCGCCGCCAGCTGCGAGACGAAGGCGGTCTTGGTGCGCTTGAGCTCCTCGATCTCGCCGATCAGCTGCAGCCGCTTGGCCTGCGCGTTGGCGATGATCTTCTCGGCCTGCAGCTCGGCCGAGGAGAGGATGACGTCGGCCTCCAGGCGCGCGTGGCCCTTCAGGTCCTCGGACATCTTCTGCGCGGTGGTCAGCGTGCTCTGCAGCAGCATCTCGCGCTCGCGGTACTCGGCGATGCGCGCCGACTGCTTGCGCAGCTCCTCGTCCTGCTGGTGCGTCTTGCGGACGAGGTCCTCGATCTCGGCCGCGGCCTTGTCGAGGAACGCGCGGACCTCCTTCGGGTCGAGGCCGCCGAAGCGCTGGGACTTGAACTGGTGCTGCTGGAGATCGAGCGGGGTGAGCTTCATCAGGGCACCGTCTTTTTCGTGACCGCTTGCGCTGCTGGTTCTTTGGTGGAGCCGGGGTCGGGCGGGCGCGCGAGCGGGGGGGCCGCGGCCACACCGCCCCGCCCGTCTGCCTTCACCCGGTACATCGCCTGATCGGCGCGGGTGAGCAGGTCGTCGGGGGTCTTGGCGTCGTCCGGAAAGGCCGCCACGCCGAACGACGCGCCGATCTTGACCGGCCCGAACGGCTCGTGCGCGAGCAGCCTGGCGTTGACCAGCTCGTCGCGCAGGCGGCGCCCGCACTCGACCGCCTGGTCCTTGCTGGTCTCGGGCAAGAGCACCACGAACTCGTCGCCGCCGTAGCGGACGGGCACGTCGGTGGAGCGGAGCGTCTTCTTGAGGAGCTGTCCCACCTCTCGCAAGAGGTTGGAGCCCACCTGGTGGCCGTGGCGGTCGTTGACCGCCTTGAAGTGGTCGAGGTCGAAGAAGACGAGGCTCACCGGATGCCCGAACCGCGTGGCCCGGAGCACCTCCTGCTCCAGCGTGCGGCGCAGGTGGCGCGAGTTGAAGAGCCCCGTGTGGTCGTCGAGCACGGTGAGCTCTTGGACCTTCTGGAAGTTCTGCGCGTTCTCGATGGCGATGGCGGCGAACTCGCCGACCGTCAGGAGGATGCGCAGGTCCTCGGAGGTGAACGGCGCATCCTCCTGCCCGTTGACGAGCTCGATGACCCCGAGCATCCTGCCCTGCGAGGCGAGCGGCACCGCGAGGATGCTGCGGGTGTGGAAGCGGGACGCCTCGTCGAAGCGGGCGGCGAAGCGCTCGTCGAGCGAGACGTCGGCGACCAAGAGCGGCTGGTTGTGCTTCGCCACCCAGCCCGCGATCCCTTCGCCCGGCCGCACCCGCAGCGACGCGAGCCGCTCGGAGCCCGGGCCAACCGCGGCCTTGAAGTAGAGCTCGTGGGTGCTGCCGTCCTCGAGGAGCACGCTCCAGTTGCGCGGCTTGAGCACGCCGGACACCTTGGCGAGGATCAGGTGCATCACCTCGCCGATGTCGAGCGACGAGGTGAGCGCCTTGCCGATCTCGTTGAGCATGCCGAGCTCGTCGACAGTGCGCTTGAGCTCGCGGAGGAGATCGGGACCGTCCATGCCCCGAGAGTACCCCCCGCTCGCCCCAGGGGCCAGTTTCCCTGCCTCGGCCCGAGACGGTCCTGCCCGAGCTCCTCGGGGGCGTCCAGAGCGGGCCGCCGCATACCCCGAGCGTGTCCCGCGCGAGCGCGCGCGACGGGATCGGTCATCTGGCGCTGTCGGCCTGCAGTCGGTCACTGTTCCGATGCGGGTGGGACCCAGGCTCTGACACAACAGCGCCCATGGACTGGGGAACGGCGCGGGAGCGGCTGGGGGCAGAGCTGATCGGGGCCCGCGAGACGGTGTCGCGCCGCTGGCGCGAGCTGCTCGGCGGGCGGGGCCAGGTGCCGCGCGCGCTCGAGGCGGCGGCGGCGGAGCTGGTGCTGCAGGCCGGCGCGGCGCTGGCCGACGGCGCGAGCCCTGAGACGCCGTGGATCCGCTGCGGCGGCGTCCTCCGCATCGACGCCCGTCCGACCAACGGCGTGCTGCTCGCCTCTGAGCTGGTGGCGCTCTGGCAGGCGCTCGAAGACCAGCTCGAGCGGCTCGCCTTCAGCGATGACGAGCAGCGCGCCGCCGGCGAGGTCCTCGCCCTGCAGCTCGCCGCAGCCCAGCGCGGAGCGGCGGCAGAGGCGCAGGAGACCCACTTCGAGATCGCGATCGCCGACCCCAGCCTGAGGTTCGGCGGGGTGAAGGTGGTGTGCTTCGCGGGCCGCACCGAAGCGGCGGCGACGCGGGCAGCTTAGCTAGAGCGCCGATCGGTTTGACGGACCGAGCCAGACGAACGAGGCCCGAGCAGCGCAAGGAGCGACGACGAAGAAGACCGGGCGTCTCTGAGGAGAAGCCGACGCAGCGATGCGACAGGCATCGTTCGAGGCGGGTCGAGACAGGGTCTCGAGCCGCCGGTCTGGCGACGGGAGTCAAACCGTTCGGCGCTCT
>JAYWAO010000465.1:0-3638 GCA_043782365.1 Deltaproteobacteria bacterium | reverse complement strand
AGAAGACCACCGCCACCCGGCAGACCGCGGTGTCCGGGTTGAGCAGCAGCGCCGCCTCCTCGCCGAGCCGCTTGGTGCGGGAGTAGACGCCGCGCGGGTTGGGGACGTCGGTCTCGCGATACGGGCCGTGGTCGCCGTCGAAGACGTAGTCGGTCGAGAGCGCGATCAGGCGCGCCCCGGCCTCGCGGCAGCCGAGCGCCGCCGATTCGAAGGACCGCACGTTGAGCGCATAGGCGGTGACGGGGTCGCGCTCACAGGCGTCGACGTCAGTGAGCCCGGCGGCGTGGAAGACCACTTCGGGCTCGCGGGTGGCGATCAAGTCTTGGAGGTCGCCCGGGTGGAGCAGGTCGACCGCCGCGTACTCGACGCCCTGCGAGAGGCCGGCGCCCTCGGCCCCGGACTCGTCGTGCTGGCCTGTGGGGAGCAGCGCGGCCTCGCCGACGCGCTCCTCTGCCTGCGCCCCGCTCGCCAGCAGCGCGGCGAGCTGCCCTCGCGGCTCACCGCGGCCGACAGCGATCACCCGCCGGGCCTGCGCGAGCTGCGCGACCAGCCGCGAGCCCACCAGCCCGTTGGCGCCGACCACCAGGACGGGCCGCGCGCTCAAGCGTGGCTCCCGCCCGCGCGGTGGGCATATTGCCGCTCATAGTAGGAGCGATACTCCCCAGAGCGGACGCGCTCCCACCAGGCGCGATTGCCCACATACCACTCGACGGTGGCCTCGAGCCCGGCGTCGAACTGGCCGCGCGGCGCCCAGCCGAGCGCTGCGCGCGACTTGGACGCGTCGATCGCATAGCGCCGATCGTGCCCCGGGCGGTCCTGCACGTACTGGATCAGCGACTCCGGCTTGCCGAGCAGGCCGAGCAGCGACTTCACCGTCGCGAGGTTCGTCTGCTCGTTCTCGGCGCCGAAGTTGTAGACCTCGCCGGAGGCGCCCTTCTCGAGCGCGAGGAGGATGCCGCGGGCGTGGTCCTCGACGTGGATCCAGTCGCGGATCTGCAGCCCGTCGCCGTAGACCGGCAGGCGCTTGTCCTCGAGCGCGTTGGCGATCATCAGCGGGATCAGCTTCTCGGGGAACTGGTACGGCCCGTAGTTGTTCGAGCAGCGGGTGACCACCACGTCGAGCTTGAAGGTGTGCTGGTAGCTGAGCGCCAATAGATCTGCGGCGCACTTGCTCGCCGAGTACACCGACGACGGCTGCAGCGGCGAGCTCTCGGTGAACTTCCCCTGCGGCCCGAGCGAGCCGTAGACCTCGTCGGTGCTCACCTGCACGAAGCGCTTGAGGCCCGCCTGCCGCGCGGCCTCGAGCAGCACCTGCGTGCCGGCCACGTTGGTCTCGACGAAGATCTGCGGCCCGAGGATGCTGCGGTCGACGTGGCTCTCGGCTGCGAGGTTGAGCACCGCGTCGACGGCGTGGGTGCGCAGGAGGTGCGCGACCAGCTCTTGGTTGCCGATGTCGCCGCGCACGAAGACGTGCTTCGGGTCGCCCGCCAGATCCGCCAGCGACTCGAGGTTGCCCGCGTAGGTGAGCTTGTCGAGGTTGACGAGGGTCCAGTGCGGCCGCTCGCGGCGCAGCAGGCGCACCAGGTTTCCGCCGATGAAGCCGGCCCCGCCCGTGATGAGCACGCTCTTGATGGCGCTTGCGTCGAAGGTGGCGGCGCTCGCGCTCACTGCTGCCCCGCCCCGCCCAGCATGCGCTCCGCCTCGCGCGCGTCCTTCGCGCGGCCCATCACCAGCTCGGTGGCGGCGTGCAGCGACTCGAAGGTGCCGGCGTCGGTCCACCAGCCCGCGAGCCGGTCGCACTGCAGCACGCCCTTGGCGAGGTAGTGGTTGTTGACGTCGGTGATCTCCAGCTCACCGCGGCCGCTCGGCTTGAGGGTCTTGATGAAGGTGAAGACCTCGGGGTCGTAGAAGTAGACGCCGACGACGGCCAGGTCGCTCTTGGGCTCCTTCGGCTTCTCGACGATCTTGGTCACCTTGGTGCCGTCGACCTCAGCGACGCCGTAGCGCTGCGGGTCGTGGACCTGCTTGAGCAAGAGCCGCGCGCCGCGGGCCTGGGCCTCGAAGGCGCGCACGTAGGGGCCGATCGGGTCCTGGAAGATGTTGTCGCCGAGGATGACGCAGAGCAGGTCGTGGCGGGCGAAGTTCTCCGCCAGCCCGAGCGCCTGCGCAATGCCGCCGGCCTCGTCCTGGACCTTGTAGGTGAAGCGACAGCCGAACTCGCGGCCGCTGCCGAGCAGGTTGACCACGTCGCCCATGTGGTCCACGCCGGTGACGATGAGGATCTCGTCGATGCCCGCCTCGGTGAGCTTCTTCACCGGGTGGAAGATCATCGGCTCCCTGCCGACCGGCAGCAGGTGCTTGTTAGTCGCGCGGGTCAACTCCCCGAGCCGGGTCGCTTCGCCACCTGCGCAGATCAGTCCTCTCATGCCGGCTCGATCGTACTCGGCGTCGCACTCGAGAGCGACGCCGGCGAGCGCGCCAAGAGCCAAAATGACGCCTCAACCGCTGGACCGATCCCGAAGGCGAACGCAAGCGTTCCGATCCCGACTTTCCCACCGAGGGCGAAGCCGCCAACCGTCACCGCGCTCTCGATCGCCGTCCGCACGATCCCAATTCGCATGCCGGCTCGTCGCGAGACAACGAGCATCATCGAGTCACGCGGTCCCGCACCAAGCGCGGCACCGATGTAGAGCGCCGTGGCGCCGCCGATCAGCAGGATCCCGACGACCAGCTCGAGAACGCGCACTGCAAGCGGCTCGTGTCCCATGCGCTTGACCACACCCAGCGAGAGGAATAGGTCGAGATAGAGCCCGATCAGGATCGCGTTCGCCACCGTTCCCGGGCCGACGCGCGCGCCCAGCCGCCACGCGACGACAAGAACGACGAGCGCCGAGGCGATGTTCGCGTTCCCGAAGCTCAGCGGGCTGTGCTTGGCGATTCCCTGTGAGAGGACGTCCCAAGGCGACAGCCCGAGCCTCGACTCGAGCAGCAGCACGATGCCGAAGGCAAACAGTCCGAGGCCGGAGACAAGCGCGATCCACCGCACGACGATCCCGCCACGCACCGCGGGCGGAGAGCGATGAGCCATCTACCGCTGGCGCCGCGTGGCGCCGGCCCGCAGCGCGGCCTTCCGGCGCTTGACCGCCGGAACAGCACGGACGCCGGCGTACCAGATGTACGCAATGCCGCCGAGAAACAGCCCGAACGCGGCCGCGATGCGCTTCACCGTCAGCATCGGGCCATCGTAGTGCCCGCATGATGGCTCGCGAGCGGCATACTTGCGTCAGGAAGCACTCGAGGAAAGGACGGCCATCGATGGCCAAGAAACGGAACGAGCGGCTCGGCGTCACCGTCGACAGCCTGCGGCCGTACATCGAGCGGGCTCTCAAGGACGACGAGTTCCGCGGAAACGTGCGCGAGGCGGTCGAGGCTGCGCGCGGCGTCTACGGCGATCTAGCCAAGGCGAACGGGCTGACGCAGTCCGCCACGAAGCTCGCCACCGACAAGGACGTGCACGGCAACCTGCAGCGGGCGCTCGCCGAGCTGACCGATGCAGTCGAACGCGTCCAGGGTACGAAGGGCAGCCACAAGAGCCACAAGAAGCGCAAGGCTCTGCTCATGGCGGGTGTCGTCGCCGG
>JAYWAO010000464.1:0-10080 GCA_043782365.1 Deltaproteobacteria bacterium | reverse complement strand
ATCCGACTGCGTATCTGCTGCACGGTTGTGTAGTAGCGCGCAGACCTCGAAGCACCAGCGCCCTCCCGGCTCGCGCGACCAATCACGCGCGAGCCACTCTTCGGGCGCGGGAGACAGGCTTGGCCGGTCGCGTTCCAGCCTTCGAGTTCACCAACCGGCGCTCCGGCGCCAAGCCGTGTCCGCTCGCCGCCTGGGTAGCTGGCGACCGTGCGGCATCGGCAGAGGACCTTTTCGATGTCGAACATTCTAGTGATCAACGCCTCGGGTCAGGAGACCCGGGTCGCGCTGATCGAACAGGGAACGATCTCTGAGTATTACCTCGAGCGGAAGAACGAGAAAGGGATCGTAGGCAACATCTACAAAGGTCGCGTCGTCCGGGTGCTCCCGGGCATGCAAGCGGCCTTCGTCGACATCGGGCTCGACAAGGCGGCGTTCCTCTACGTCGCCGACGTCGTGAACGATCCCAACTTCCCTGGGTTCAGCGACGAGTTCGAAGAGCAGGCTGGCGCCACCGAGGGAGACCCTCGCGACGTCGAAGACCTGCCCGAGCCCTCCGACGACCCGGTTCCCGAGGTGCCGGCCGAGCTCGAGGCCGGGGTCGCCTTGGCGCCTGCAGAGGCCGCCGCCGCACCGGTCGAGGCCGCCGCGGAGGCTACACCGTCCGACGTGCCTGCCGCCGAGAGCGCGCCCGTCGCCGCGGCCACTGCCGCCGATGCCCCTGCCGCCGATGCCCCTGCCGCCGAAGCGCCTGCCGGCGCACCGGTCGACGAGGTCGCTGCCGCTCCCGCCGCAGAGGCCCCTGCTGCTGCGCCTGTCGCCGAGGCCGCCGCCGCCGCCGCCGCCGCCGAGGAGGGCGACGACGAAGAAGACGAGGAGGGCGACGAAGAAGGCGACGACGAAGAAGAAGAAGGCCACGACCACGCCGAGGGCGAGGCCGAGGAGGGCGACCTCGACGAGGGCGACGCCGCCCACGCCGCCGCCGAAGCGGCGATGGCAGCCGAGATGGCCACCCAGGGTGGCGGCGCTCCAGCCAACACCGACGCGGCCCCTGCTGTCGAAGGCGCAGAGGGGGCTACGCCCGCTGCTGGCGCGCTCCCGGACGAGGGCCAGCGCGGCGCGAACGATCCGAGCCGCTCCGCGGCGCGCGAGCGTCGGGGCCGGCGGCGGGGTGGACGCGGACGTCGACGCAGCGGCGAGGGCAAGGCCGGCGAGGAGAAGAAGTCCGAGGGCGGCGAGCGCAAGGAGGGCGGCGAGCGCAAGGACAAGGAGGGCGGCGGCGGTGGAGAGCGCCGCGAAGGCCGCGGCTCGCGCGCGAACGGCGGCGGCAACGGCCACGGGGGCGGTGGGCACGGCGGCGGAGGCCACTCCGGCGAGAAGCGCGACAAGAACAACAACTCGCGCCGCGCCCAGATCCAGGACCTGCTCAAGGAGGGCGATGAGGTCCTCGTGCAGGCGGTGAAGGACCCGATCGGCACCAAGGGCGCACGCATCACCTGCCACATCTCGCTGCCGGGCCGGCACCTCGTGTTCATGCCGACGGTGGACCACGTCGGCATCAGCCGCCGCATCGAGAACGAGAAGGAGCGCCGCCGGCTGCGCGAGCTGGTCGACAAGTACCGGCCCGCGGGCACGGGCTTCATCGTCCGCACCGTCGCCGAGGGCGAGACCAACGAGGCGCTGACCGCCGACATCAAGTTCCTGCTCGGGCTCTGGAACGAGGTCGGCAAGAAGCTCGACCAGCTGCGCGCGCCGGTGCTGATCCACCCGGACCTCGACCTGGTGCTGCGCTCGATCCGCGATCTCTTCTCCGCCGACGTCAACAAGGTCGTCATCGACGACCGCGACGAGTGGGAGCGCGTGGTCTCGTTCGTCTCGCAGGTCGCGCCGGAGCTGAAGGATTCGGTCGAGCACTACACGGGCGGCGAGCCGATCTTCGACGAGTACGGCATCGAGCACGAGCTCGTCCGCGCGTCCAACCGCAAGGTGTGGCTCAAGAGCGGCGGGTCGATCGTCATCGACCAGACCGAAGCGCTGGTGGCGATCGACGTGAACTCCGGCCGCTACACGGGCAAGAAGTCGCTCGAGGAGACCATCACCAAGATCAACTGCGAGGCCGCCAAGGAGATCGTCTACCAGCTCCGGCTGCGCAACATCGGCGGCATCATCATTCTCGACTTCATCGACATGGACAAGGGCCAGAACCGCGACAAGGTCTTCAAGACCTTGCAGGAGGCCCTCGAGAAGGATCGGGCGAAGACGAACGTCCTGAAGATCAGCGACATCGGCCTCGTCGAGATGACCCGCAAGCGCGTGCGCGAGAGCGTCGGCCGGCTGATGAACGTGGCCTGCCCCACCTGCGATGGCCGCGGCCAGATCAAGAGCCCGATCACGCTCGCCTACGAGATCATGCGCGAGGCGCAGCGGGCGGCGCGCAAGACCCGCGAGGACCAGATCGTCGTCAACTGCCACGCCGAGGTGGCGCGGCTGCTCTCGGGCCAGGAGCGCGAGGCGCTGCGGCTCCTGATGATGCGGCTCAACAAGAGCATCGTGGTGCGGGCGCAGCCGCAGTACCACATCGAGCAGTTCGACCTGCACGGCAAGTGGAGCCGGCCGGAGCTGGCGCAGCAGTCGCGCGGCGGCCCGGTGCGGCGCGATGGACCCCCGCGCCAGGCGGGCGTGCGCACCGAGGGCGACAGGCCCAAGGAAGGCGGCCCCGAGGCAGCTCCGGCAGCAGCGGCAGGTGAGAAGCCTGCCGAGCAGCCGGCACAGCCGTCCGGCGGCGAGCGGTCCGGCGGCCAGCGCGGTGGACGCGGCGGCCGTGATCGCGGCGGGCGTGGCGGCGGGCGTGAGCGCGAGGCCCGTGAGTCACGCGAGGGCAAGGGCGAGTCGAAGGCCGAGCACAAGGCCGAGAGCGCCACCGACGCGAAGCCACCCGAGCCGGCGTAGCGCTGCCCGAGCGGATCGGCCGGTCTCGGGGCGGACGCGCGGGCACCGATTGCCCCTGCGTGCCCCGGTGCACCCCCGCTGTCGAGGAATTTTGACCCGCTCCCTCGCAAAGAGGATCGTCACTCCCCGTGCCGGAAACGTCTCCGCTTTCCCCCAAGGCCTTCGAACCCCGCGCGGCTCCGCTCCTCGAGAGGGCCCGCGCTGCGCTGCTCCACGGCCGAGATCTCGTGCTGGCGGTGCCCGGCGCCAGCCGCTTCCTGCGCGGCGTGATCCTCCTCGGCCACGGCTTTCGCGGCGAGGCGATCACGCTGCGGGCTTCAGCGCTGACCTACCTCACGCTCTTCTCGCTGGTCCCGCTCCTGGCGGTGGTCTACTCGGTGATCGACCTCGTCTCGGGCGAGGAGCAGGTCCGCGGCGCGGTGATGGCCTGGATCAACTCGCAGCTGGGCATCGGCGCGGGCGCGGCCATCTCGTTGAAGCTGACCGACCTCACCACCAAGGCCTCCGCCAAGGCCGTGGGCGGCATCGGCTTCGCCGCGCTGCTCTTCTCGGCGCTCTCGCTGCTCTGGAACATCGAGAGCGCGTTCAACCACATCTACGGCGTGCGCCGACCGCGGGCGGTGCTGGAGCGGCTGCTGAAGTACTGGTCGTTCCTCACGCTCGGGCCGGTGCTGCTGGCGGGCTCCCTGGCGCTGACCTGGCGCATCTCCTCGCTGCAGGCGATCCACGGGCACGACGAGAAGGGCCACAGCGAAGCGCTGCACGTGCTCACCGCGCTCTCCTCGGTGGCGATCACCTACGCGGGGCTGACGCTGCTGTATAAAGTGTTACCCAATGCCAAGGTGCGACTGCGCGCGGCGATCATCGCGGCGCTGGTCTCGGGTACGCTCTGGGAGATCGCCAAGTTCATCTTCGCCTGGGCCTCCACCCGGATGGTGCAGGTCCACAAGATCTACGGTTCGCTCGCGGTGCTGCCGATCACGCTCACCTGGATCTACATCTCCTGGATGATCGCGCTGGTCGGCTGCCGCATGTGCATGGCCTTCGAGGAGTCGCGCAAGCCGGACCCGCACCCGCTGCTGCAGGGCGCTGCCACCAGGGAGGCGCTCTGCGCGCGGGTCCTGCTCGAGCTGGGCCGGCAGTTCGCGGCCCGTGGGCAGCCCGTGAAGGCCGGCTGGATCGCCGCCGAGCTGGAGGTGGAGCGGGGGCTGGTCGCCGAGGCGCTCAAGGCGCTCTCGTCGGCGAAGATCGCCGCTGCCACCAAGAGCGGGCGTTGGCTCCCGGCGCGGCCGCTCGGGAGCATCTCGCTGGCCGAGCTGCGGGCGGCGGCGCGGTCCACCCTGCAAGTGCCGCGGGTCGAGGCCGATCCGATCGCTCGCGAGCTGGTCAGCTTGTGGGAGAACGCCGACGCCGCGGCGTCCGCCCTCCTCGGCGAGAGCGTGGAGGCGTTCCTCGCGCGGGTGCTGCCGAAGACCCCGCCGGTGACGGTGGATTCGCCAGCGCCCGAGGCTTCCACAGGGCGGAGCCTCGTAAAAGCAGAGCCCTGAGGAGACCGAGAAGCCAGCAGGCCAGGAAGCGCCAAGACCGTCCCCGGGGCCGTGCACGGCTGGCGGCTCCTGCGCGGTTTCGGGGTTTCACCAGAGATCCAGTCGCGCCGTGCGCAGCCCCCGCAGGGGTAGCAGCCCCGCCCCCCGCGCGGTCCGGAGGCTCAACCCACCGAGACACGCGCTCTTTTTTCCAATCGGGGGCTTGCCGGACGTGCGGCAGCGCGGTAGCGTTTTGCCCAAGTCCGAGGGAGTGCAAGCATGCTCAAGAGCGATCTAATCGCCATGCTGGTGGCGAAGCGGCAGCTGACCCAGAAGCAGGCGGAGCAGACGGTCGAGACCATCTTCGACTCGATGAAAGACGCGCTCTGCAAGGGCGACAACATCGAGATCCGCGGCCTTGGCGCGTTCCACGTCAAGCACTACCAGGGCTACAACGGGCGCAACCCCAAGACCGGCGAGGTGATCCCGGTCAAGCCCAAGCGGGGCATCCTCTTCCGCACGGGCAAGGAGCTGCGCGAGCGGGTGAACGCCGGCGCGGGCAAGCCGATGCCCGAGGGCGAGAGCGACAAGGACGACGATTAGCAAGTCCGTCGCCGGCACCATCTCCAGCGCGCAGAAGGCCGTGACCAAAGCTTGCGCGCGGGCGTCTTGCAAGCTACTAGACCGCCCGCGCCGGCCCGCCGCCGGCCCGACTGGAGAGACCCCGTGAAGAAGATCCTCGTGTTCGCCGCCGCACTGATGATCGCCCCCACCGCCTTCGCCAAGGGCGCCATGAACAAGCAGAACCACCACTGCGAAGTGGACGGCAAGGAAGTGAAGGCCACCCACAAGGAGTGCTCGAAGCAGAAGGGCAAGTGGGCCAAGGGCGAGCCCTCGGGCGCCGCCGCTGCTCCCGCCGCCGCTCCGACCAAGTAGTGGCCGGCGGGCCCCGCGCCCGCACTGAACGACGCGCCCCCACCCGGCCGCGCTCCTGATCCAATTGACAGGGCGCGGCCGATCGCTATAGTGCGCCGCTTTCAAAGTTCCGGAGTGCCCCAAGGGTCGCTCCGCACCGGGTCCAGCAGGACCCAAAAACCTCCGCCCTGTTCCTAGGGCGGCGAGGGGTGGTGAAAAACAATGCCGGGCGTGCGCGTGAAGGAAGGCGAGTCGTTCGAAAACGCCATGAAGCGTTTCAAGAAGCAGTGCGAGAAGGCAGGCATCCTGAGCGAGATCAGGAAGCGCGAGCACTACGAGAAGCCGTCGGTGAAGCGCAAGAAGAAGGCGCTGGCCGCGAAGAAGCGCGCCCTGAAGAAGATGCGGAAGGGCATGATCTAGAGAGGCTTTGCCTCTCTTGCCCTGACGAGTCTTTCAAAGGGTTTTCAAAGCCCCGCGCTGCGCTTCCTGCGCGCGCGGGGCTGTTGCATTGGTGAAGAGCCGGAGGCAGTCGTGATCGTGGAGCGGATCGGCAACGAGCTGAAAGAAGCGGCCCGGGCGAAGGATGCCCGCCGGCTCACTTTGCTGCGCGCCTTGAAGAGCGCGATCCAGTACCGCGAGATCAAGGACGAGGAGGCAGGCAAGCCGCCGCTCGATGAGGCGGCGCTGATCGGCGTCGTCCAGCAGCAGATCAAGCAGCGCAAGGACTCGGTCACGCAGTTCGAGGGCGCTGGCCGCCCGGAGCTGGCCGTGAACGAGAAGGCGGAGATCGCGCTCCTCGAGGCGTTCCTCCCCCAGCAGCTTTCTGACGAAGAGCTCGGCGCCCTCGTGTCCGAAGCCGTGACCGCTTCCGGGGCCAAGGAGCCCAAGCAGATGGGGCTGGTGATGAAGCTGCTCACGCCCAAGGTGCAGGGCCGGGCAGAGGGCAGGCGGGTCAGCGACGCAGTGAAGAAGGCTCTCTCCGGCGCCTAGGCGCAGGCAGAGCCAAGGCGCACGGGCGAGCGGCTGCGAATGACATTGGCGGCACGTCGATCGGCGGAACCTGATCAAGGGCGAAGGGGCGCAGTGGCCGGCATCTCCGACGAGAAGCTCCAGGAGCTGCGCGACCGCGTCGACGTCGCCCAGGTCGTGGCGCGCCGGGTCCAGCTCAAGCGCTCGGGCCACGATCTGCGCGGGCTCTGCCCGTTCCACGGCGAGAAGACGCCGTCGTTCTACGTCGTCCCCGACAAGCGCATCTATCACTGCTTCGGCTGCGGCAAGACCGGCGACGCGATCCGCTTCGTGATGGAGATGGAGGGCCGGTCGTTCCGCGAGGCGGTCGAGCAGCTCGCCACCGAGTTCGGCGTCACGCTCGAAGCCGACGACCCCGAAGGGCGCCAGCGCACCGCGCGCCGGGCGGCGATCGCCGAGGTGAACGACAAGGCCGCGACGTTCTACGAGCGCGTCCTCTGGGAGCACCCCAAGGGGAAGATCGCGCGCGATCACCTTGAAGCGCGCTCCTGCTCGGTAGAGACCGCCAAGGCGTGGCGGCTCGGGTACGCGCCCAATCTGTGGGACTCGCTCTGCAAGTCGCTGACGCGCGGCAAGATCGACCTGCAGCTCGCCGACGAGGCCGGCCTGGTGGTCCCCCGCAAGCAGGGCACTGGGCGCGGCTCGCACTACGACCGCTTCCGCGGCCGGCTGGTGATCCCCATCCGCGAGAGCGGCCGCACCGTGGCGTTCGGCGGCCGCCTGCTAGAGGGCGAGAGCGAGGCGAAGTACCTCAACTCGCCCGAGACCGCGCTGTACCAGAAGGGCAGCACGCTCTTCGGCCTCGACAAGGCCCGCGAAGCCATCCGCAAAGAGGGCGTGGTCCTCTTCGTGGAGGGCTACTTCGACGCCATCGGCCTGCACCAGGCGGGCGTGCAGACCGCCGTCGCCACCTGCGGCACGGCGATGACCGACCGCCACCTCGAGCTGGTCACGCGCGCGGGGGCCAAGGAGCTGGTCTTCGTCTTCGACGGAGACTCGGCGGGCATCCGCGCCGCTACCCGCGCCTCCGAGATCGCGGCCGCGGCCGGCATCTCCGCCCGCGTGCTGGTGCCGCCCGACGGCGAAGACCCCGACGAGACGGTGCTCCGCGTCGGGCTGGAGGCGTTCCGCGGGCTGCTGGCGGCGGCGGCCCCCTCGCTGGAGTTCCTCCTCGACCGCGCGCTGGCGGCGGTGGGGCAGGGCGCGTCGATCGAGGCCCGGGTGCGGATCGTCGATTCGGTCGCAGGGATCATCCGCGCCTCCCCGAGCCCGCTGGCGCGCGACCTCTACATCGAGAAGGTGGCGCAGAAGCTGGGCGCCTCCGCCGACGCGGTGCGGATGGCCGTCGAGCGCTCTGCCGAGCTGGCAGGCAAGCCGATGCCCGAGGCGCAGCGTCCGCGGCTCCAAGGGGTGCAGCCAGGGCGCGGTCCGCAGCAGCAGGGCCAGGATTCGCGGCCCAAGCCCAAGGCCGAGGAGCCCAAGCCATTCGTGCGGCCCGTCCCGCGCGAGGTCCGGCTCCAGGAGTTCTCGCTGGTGGCCCGCATGCTCCAGTCAAACGAGCACGTGAAATCGGCCGACGAGAGCGGCCACATCCACGCCTTCTTGCACGCCGAGCTCCGCGAGCTCGCGGAGAAGGCGTTTGCCGCTGCGCGGGAAGGACTCTTTGACGGCCGGGCGTTGATCTCCACGCTCGAGGACGAGGCCTCCCGGCGCGAGCTGCAGCAGCGGTTCGACGAGGCCGCGCTGGCCACCGCGCACGGCCTCGCCGCCGACCCGCGCTTCGGCGAGACCGACCGCCGAGGCCTCCTGCTCGCTCTGCAGAAACACGCCCGCGCGGCCGCCGAGGAAGAGATCCGGCGCAGGCCCAAGCTGGCGTCCGTCAAACCACCGAAACCCGATCAAAAAACAGGCGCGTAGCGCTCTTTCGCGTTATTCGTCCGTTCCCCCGAGCACCTGCAAGGCCCTGGAGTCCGAAGATGCCCGAGAAGAGCAAGGCCGTGGCCGCGAAGGCCGACACGAAGAAGAAGGCCGAGAAGCGCGCTCCCTCCGAGGAGGAGAGCCCCAAGAAGGCGGCCGGAGCCAAGGCCGTCGCCAAAGAGGGGAAGGAGCCCAAGGCCGGCAAGGAGGCCAAGGAAGGGGAGGGCCTCAAGGTGAAGGCGCCGAAGAACGCCAAGGCGCCCAAGAAGGCCGACAAGAAGGCGCGCGGCGAGGACGACGAGGACGGCGAGGACGGCCCTCCTGCCCGCGGGGGTCCTCCTGCGGCCGGTGACGACGACGACGACGCGCCTGTGAGCGAGGCGGACGACGACGACGACGACCTCCCAGTCACCAAGAAGGGCGGCAAGGCCACCGAGCGCAAGGAAGTGAAGGACCTGCTCGCGATGGGGCGCGACAAGGGCTTCCTCACCTACGACGAGGTGAACGACGCGCTGCCGGCCGACATCGTCTCGTCCGATCAGATCGACGACGTGATGTCGATGTTCGGCGACAACGACATCGCCGTGGTGGACGACGCGAGCAAGGTCAAGCTGCCCGAGACCAAGCCGCCGGAGCCCGATCCCACGCCGGTGAAGGTCGAGTCCGAGGAGGAGGAGGAGAAGGAGGCCGAGGACGACGCCTTCTCGAAGAGCAACGACCCCGTGCGCATGTACCTGCGCAAGATGGGCTCGGTGTCTCTCCTCACCCGCGAGGGCGAGGTGGAGATCGCCAAGCGCATCGAGGACGGCGAGCGCGAGGTGCTCGAGTCGGTGCTGCACTCCTCGATCGCGATCAAGGAGATCATCCAGATCGGCGAGCGCCTGAAGAAGGGGAAGATGCGCGTGCGCGAGGTCATCCGCGACGCCCCGGACGAGGACGACGAGACGTTCGACGAGCAGGGCCGCGCCGAGATGGTGGTCAAGCTGATCGACAAGATCCGCCGCCACGAAGCCGACAACGAGAAGCTGGTCGAGCAGCTCGACACGCGCGGCGGCAAGAAGGTCACCGAGCAGAAGCGCAAGGAGGTCAGGGACGCCGTCGCGAAGAACGAGCAGCGCATGGCCGAGGACCTCGCCGAGATCAAGCTCAACAAGCGGCAGATCGAGCGGATCATCGAGAACCTCAAGAAGCTCATCGAGCGGATCGATCTCGTCGACCGCGAGCTGCGCGACATCGAGCGCCGCACCGGTGAGCCGCTCAAGGAGCTCAAGGCCCAGCTGCGCGCCGCCGAGGACGAGGGCAAGCCGGGCCAGCAGGCGCGCAAGCACCTGCGCAAGCTCGGCCTCACCGAGGAGGAGATCGGCGAGATCGCGCGGACCATCGCGGCCGCGCCCCGCAAGGTGAAGCGGGTCGAGGAAGAGGCGATGCTGCCGGTGGACGAGCTGCGCAAGAGCTACAACTCGATCATCGCCGGCGAGCGCAAGGCCGAGAAGGCCAAGGCCGAGCTGGTCGAGGCGAACCTGCGCCTCGTCGTCTCCATCGCCAAGAAGTACACCAACCGCGGCCTGCAGTTCCTCGACCTGATCCAGGAGGGGAACATCGGCCTGATGAAGGCCGTCGACAAGTTCGAGTACAAGCGCGGCTACAAGTTCTCCACCTACGCCACCTGGTGGATCCGGCAGGCGATCACCCGCGCCATCGCAGACCAGGCGCGCACCATCCGCATCCCGGTCCACATGATCGAGAC
>JAYWAO010000463.1:0-3646 GCA_043782365.1 Deltaproteobacteria bacterium | reverse complement strand
CTTCCCTTCACCTTCGTGCCCGGACAGTTTCTCAACCTCGCGTTTTGGATTGGCGGCGCGAGGATGAACCGCTCGTACTCCATCTCCTCTTCGCCTGGACGGGAAGACTCTCTCGACCTGACCGTGCGTCGCGAGCCCCGCGGCGCCGTCTCGCGGCACCTCCTGGATTTGTTGAAGGTCGGTGACCAGATCGAGGCCGGTGGTCCGGTCGGGCGCTTCACCTTCACCGGAGAAGAGGCCGACAGCATCGTCCTGCTCTCCGGAGGCGTGGGGATCACGCCGATGATGAGCATCACCCGCTACCTCACCGAGCGCTCCTGGCCGGGAGAGATCTTCTTCGTCTACGTCTGCCGGACGCCTGCCGATCTCGTCTTTCAAGCGGAGCTGGCGGCGCTCCAGGGTCTCAATCCGCGCTTGCACGTCGCCGTCACCATGACCCGCGCTGAGGGCTCCTCCTGGAGCGGCGCGCGCGGGCATCTGACCAAGGAGTTCCTCAGCAAGACGATCCCGCGCCTCGCCACGCGGAGGGTCCACCTCTGCGGTCCGCCCGCGATGATGGAGTCGGCCAAGGCGCTCCTCTCCGAGCTCGGACTCCCTCCCGGTCAGCTGAAGACCGAGGCCTTCGGAGCCACCAAGCCCACCCCGCCCGCGCCGGGAACCGCTGCTCCTGCCCCCTCCGCTCCGAGCGGGCCGGTGGTCACGTTCTCGAAGAACAGCAAGTCGTCCAAGATCCACACGGGCCAGACGGTCCTCGAGCTCTCCGAGGAGCTCGGCATCGGCATCGAGAACTCCTGCCGGGTCGGCACCTGCGGCATCTGCAAGGTGAAGATGACCTCTGGAGAGGTGTCGATGGCGGTCGAGGACTCCCTCTCGGCAGACGAGAAGGCTAGCGGTGTCATCCTCGCCTGCCAGGCAAAGCCTTTGGGCGACATCGCGGTCGAGGCCTAGCCATGAAAGAGCCCGACCGCGTCGTCGTCACCGGCGTCCTCGGCGTCCTGCTGCTGGCCTGGCTGGGCTTCCTCCTCCACCGGTCGCCCCGGTTTCCGGGCAGCGGCGTGGGGGCCGTGCTCGGGATCGCTGGCGCCGTGCTCATGCTCGTCCCGCTCGCCTATCCGCTCGCAAAGCGGATCCCCTTTCTCCACGACCGCCTCCTGCGGCACGTCCCGCTGCCGACGCTGCTCGCCGTTCACGTCTATGCGGGGATCCTCGGACCGCTGCTCGCGATCCTCCACACGGGCCACAAGTTCGATAGCCTGCTCGGGCTCCTGCTGACCGCCGCCATGCTGCTCGTCGTGGTGAGCGGCTTTGTCGGCCGCTACCTGCTCAGCTATTCGAACCGGGAGATCAAGGACAAGCTCCTCGTGCTGCAGACGGCCCGCGGCGATCTCGACAACGCCTGGGGAGCGCTCCAACTCGCCACGCCCTTCGGGGTGCCGGCAGGCCCGGTCACCGTGATCGCGGAGTCGGTGGCCGACCTCGAGTACGCAGTCCGGACACATGAGCTGTTCAAGCGCTGGTGCAGCCAATGGCTCTGGCTGCACCTCATCCTCTCCGTCCTCTTCTATGGCCTGCTGGCGCTGCACGTCGGGTCGGGGATCTACTTCGGCCTTCGGTGGCTGCAGTGAAGACGCTGGCGGTCTGGTTGGCCGTCGCCGCGGCCGTCATCGGCGCTGGGTCCATCGCGGTAGCGCACTACGGGACAGGCCGCGCCGCGCTGAAGCAGCTCGCCAGCCCGGGCCCGCTCTCCCAGGGGCACGCCTACCTCGCCAACCGCTGCGAGGCTTGTCACCAGAAGGCGGAGGGGGTGAGCGTAGCGAACTGCACGTCCTGCCACGCGAGCGCAGCGCGGCTCCTCGGCCGCCAGCCCACGCTGTTCCACGAGAGCATCCAAGAGTGCGCGGCCTGTCACGTGGAGCACCAAGGGGTCTCTCCGCGCCCGCTGGTGATGGATCACCTCGTGCTGGCGAAGGTTGGGGCGCGGACGCTGGCCCGCGCCGCTCGTCGAGACGCCGACAGCGCTGCCACGCTCGCCTCGCTGGAGGTCTGGCTGCGCGTTCGCAGCCCGGAGAGGCTCGACGCCGGCGCCGCGCGCGCCTCTCTCAACTGCGCAGGCTGCCACGACCGCCACGATCCGCACTTCAAGCGGTTCGGCAGCGACTGCGCGCAGTGCCACATCCTCGAGACCTGGAGCGTGCCCGGATACCTGCACCCGTCGCCGAAGTCGCAGATGTGCGTGCAGTGCCACCTGCCTCCGCCGAGCCACTTCATGGGGCACTTCGGGATGATCTCGCAGAAGTTTGCTCATAAAGAGCAGGCGCGGGTGGACCAGTGTTTCGAGTGCCACAATACGACGGGATGGAATGACATCGTGGACGTGGGGTTCTACAAACACCATTGAGGTGGGCGCCGGCTGCGGCACCGCCCCGAGGAAGCTGCACCGAGCCGGGCGGCCACTCCGGCCGATCGCCGCTGATCGCGCTGTACAGCGCGTGCGAGCGTTCTAGCAAAGGGGCCGCTGCGGATCCGCAGAATCAGCGGACGACCGCTGCGCGCCGGGGGGCGCGAGGGGCTCGCAAGGGCAGGGAAAGTCGAACGGATGCTTGGCGATCGCCGGCGGCGCAAACCCTCCGTGCTCCCCGGGCGGCGCCGAAGGCGTGACGCACACGCGAGGGTCTTGATTTCCTAGCTTGGTTTAGCTACCGCCACCACAACGCAGCTAACGCCCAGCAAGCCCCGATGAACAGCGCCACCCAGATGAAGTCGCCGCCCCATCCCCAAGCATGGTGGTCCACCGTCGAGAGACCAGCGGCGGCAGCCGCGCGGCTTCGGCGCCGCTGCAGGTACCGCGGATACGGGAGGCCCCAACCACGATACCCCCCATAGCCAATCGGAGGCACCAGGACGAGGAACATCACGATCATCCACCACCACCACATTGAGGTCATCATTGGTACCCGCTTTCTGTTCCCAATCCGTTGCACTTGGTGTGCCGCACGCGGGGCATCGCGGTCATTGCCCGCTCAGCGCAGGCAGCGCTTGCCTCTCGGCCTCGGGCGCCATCGTCGGGCACTCTCCCCCAGCCATCCGCCGCAGTCGCTGGTGGAGGTGTTCACGCAGCGACAAGAGTTGCGTCGGGTCCTTGGGTCGAAGCACGAGCCGAGCGCCGCCGTCGATCTCTTCGACCGCGGCGCTTGCGAGGGGCATCATCATGCCCCCATCGATCATCATGCCCTCGCGATCCCGCGCTTCGCGACCAGGCGCGACGACTGCCTCGTGCGCATGGCTCGCGCTGGCGTTGCCCTCGCCAGGCATCGCTTCGCTGGAGGCGTAGTGCCGATTGTGCCTCTCGGCGATTCGCCGCAAGCGTCGGCGTAGCTCGGCGACGTTGCTGGCGCTGGTGGTGAAGATGAGCGCGCCGCCGCCCTGGACGTCAACCGACGCTGCCGTCGTGCCCGGGACCTTCACCGGACACACGTCGTCCAGGAGGCTCCCGCGCTCGTGGGGCGCCGTCGCCGCGTTGGTCGGCGAGTCGCCCCGGACCTCGCTCGTCGAAACACAGCCCAAGAGCGGCGCCGCGAGGCCCGCGACCGCGAGACCGATGACTCCAAGGAACCTCATTTCGTCACTCCTTCCGAGCAGCGCACGC
>JAYWAO010000462.1:0-10100 GCA_043782365.1 Deltaproteobacteria bacterium | reverse complement strand
CCTTCCGCGACGGCGACGACCAGGTTGGTCAGTGCGAATGCGAGCGAGATCGTCGCGAGGCCTTGCACGACGCCGATCGCCCCGAGGGCCACCACCGGTCTTCGCGTTGCGGGGACATGGGTGAGCAGTCGGGGGTCGAACGGACGCATCAGGGCAGTGTGCCCGCGCTGCTCGCAGGGATACCCACGCTGGTCGCCGGGATGTGGTGGGTGCCGATCCGCTTGCGGAACGTCCAGTAGGTCCATGACGTGTACAGCAGGACGATGGGGGTGAACACCGCTGCCACCCAGGTCATGATCGTGAGCGTGTATGCCGTGCTGCTCGCGTTCGTCGTCGTCAGGGAGTACGCCGCGTTGGTCGTGGACGGCATCACGTCGGGGAAGAGCGCCAGGAACAGGGTGGCCACGGCGGCCGCGATCGCGACGAACGTCCCCACGAAGGCCCATCCCTCACGCTCGCGAAACGCGGCGAACAGCCCTGCGAGCAGAGAGACTGCGGCCACGACAGCGGCAATCCAGGACGCGAGCGAGCCGGTCGACACGTTGATCGTGACGAGCAGGACCACCGCGAGCACCGCGGCCACCGCGAAGGCGGCGTTGGCGTGGCGGGCGTCGGCCTGCTCGTCGGTCTGCAGCGCCACCACCTCGGCGCCGGAGTGGGTCGACTGCTGGAGGCTCGACTTGGTGGAGTTGGCGCGCGCGCCGAGCCCCGCACCGATGCCGACCGCCACCGCCGCGCCGCCGGCCGCCACCCAGGTGAAGACGCGCTGCCGGGGCTGCTCGGGCGCGCTCTTCTGCGCCGGGGGGGCTGTGGCGGTCGCGCTCTTGGGAAGCTGCGTCCGCCCGGAGCGCTGGGCCAAGGCGAGCTGCTGGTCGTCGCTGGTGGGCGCAGGCTCGACCGGCGCCGCCTCCGCGGCCTTCACCACCCGCACCGTCGGGGCCGCGGGCTTGTCCGCTGGCCTCTCCGCGGGCGGCGGTGGAGGGGGCTCGGCCAGCGCTTGGGGGGCGGGCTGCGGGGCTGGCCCCTTCGGCGGCACCAGCGCGCCGGCCTCCTGCTGCGCATCGGTGGGCTGCGCCGTCTGCGCCTCCGTCTGCTTGCCGACGGCGCCCTCGACCTGCGCGAGCAGCACGCGGGCCTGCTGGGCGCGGGCGTTGTTCGGGTCCTTGGCGAGGAACGAGCGGTAGACCGTCGCCGCCTCCTTCATCTCGCCGAGCAGGCGGTGGCATTGGGCGATGTTGAAGAGCAGCGCAGGCACGTGGCGCAGGGTGAAGGCCTTCTCGAAGGAGGCCAGGGCGTTCTGGTAGTGGCCGAGGTCGAACTCGGTGGAGCCCTTGTCGTAGGCAGCCCGGGCCTCTTCCACGCTGGCGTCGGCGGGCGGGGCGGCGCCGCCGGGCAGCGCCAGCGCCAGCGAGATGAGCAGCGCGACCGCGGCTGCGGGATGGGTCCTGCCTCGAGCAGTCGACATGGTCACCGCCCCCTCTCGTTCAGTGGCATCCGGCTGGCGCTGCTGGTCACTTGAGGATCATCTGGATGGTGCCGTCGGAGTTGCGGTTGGCGCCGGTGGTCGTGCTGCCGTTGCACCAGTAGAGGTGGCCCGCGTCCATGGTGATCGAGTTGGGCTGGTAGAGCCCCTGCGCGATGACCACAGCAGGGCCGCCGCCGACCGGGATCTTGTAGATGCGGCCGTCGGCGTAGTTGGGCGCGGTGCCGGAGGCGAGTACGTAGGCGAAGTTGGCGTCCACCACCATGCTGCCCGGCGCGGCGAGCGGAGTGGTCGAGAGCGTCACTGGCGCCGGGCTCGCGAGTGGCGAGTACCGCAAGGCGCCGGAGGCACCGCTGAGCAGCCAGTAGATCCCGGTCGAGCTCAGGAAAGGGGCTGCGGGCACCGCCTCAGCGTTGGAGATGGTCCCCGGCAAAGCAGGCAGCGAGGGGGCGTTGAACGGAACCCGGTTCACCGTGCCGACGGAGCTGTCGGTCCAAAACAGGGTGCTGGAGTCGGCAGCCATGTTCTGGCCGTTTTGCGAGCCCATGGATGCGAAGGTGGTGTTGCCAGTGCCAGCGGTGGAGACGCGGGCGATGGTATTGTTCCCATAATATGAGTGATAGTAGAGATTACCGGCGCCGACGACGAGGCCGTTCACGAATCCGGTTGAGAACGTATAGACCAAGCCAAGGCCGGTCCCGTCGAGGTTGGCCTTCTTGAGCGATCCGGTCGGGTAGTTTGCCCAATAAACAGTGGTCGAGTCGAAGCCGATTCCGAAGATCCCGCAGTTCCCATTGCCATTGTGTTCGACGTCATCGATTGCCTTCGGCGTACCGCCGCTGGTGCTGACCACCATCAGCTTGTCTCCAGAGCCCTGCGCCGAATAGCAATCAGCGACCGTCGGAGGGAGGCCGACCGTGTAGTAGAGGCGCCCACTGTACTGTTGCGAGTTGGCCGGGACGTTGAGCGAACCCAACAAGGTAGACGGCGGGCAGGTCACTACCACCGAGGTGACGTTCGCCGCGGCGTTGCCCGCGCCCGCGCCGATCGTGCAGGCCTGCGCCGGGCCGGAGGGCTGGGTGACGATGGAGACTACGTAGCCCTGCCCGCTCGCCGCCCGGTTCGGCATCGTGAAGTTGCCATTCGCAGAAACCGCAAACTGCTGCACGGCGCCACCGTTGACGGTGTTCCCCAACACGAACCCCGTGCCCGAGAGCCCGCTGACGGTGCCGCCGATGGTGAAGCCAGGCGTCTCGTCGAGCACCTCCGCAGAGTCGAGCGCCTTCGTGCTGGGAAAACTGCCCGCGCCGTAGCCGCCGACCACCAGCACCTTGCCGTTCTTCAGCACGGTGGCCGTGTGGAAGTAGCGGCCCGTGGCGAGCGAGGCAGGACCCGCCGACCAGGTGCGCGCCATCGGGTCATACACTTCCACGCTGGTCATGTAGGCGGTGGCGCTGCTGGTGCCGCCCAAGACGGCGATCTGGCCGCTCTGCAGCAAGACCGCGCCGTCGTTCTGGCGGGCAGCGGCCATCGCGCCCGCGCTGGTGAACGCGCCGGTGGCGGCTGCCGAGAGGTGGTACGTCTCGGCCGCGGCCAGCACGCCCGTGTTGTTGCCGCCGCCCGCCGCTAGCGCATCGCCGTTCGGGAGCGCGACCAGGTCGAGGATGCTGCGCGAAGTGCCCATGCTGCCGGTCGCCGTCCAGGTGCCCGCCGCGGTGTCGTAGAGCTCCGCCTCCGCCTGGCCCGGGTTGTTCGACGGGCAGTTGATCGCCGAGCCTCCAGTGAGCAGCGCCAGCCCGCCCGTCAGCATCACCATGGTTGCGTTGGAGCGGGAGGCCTTGAGGTTGCCCGACGTGCTCCAGGCGCCCGCGCCGTTCGCGGCGGCGGGGTCGAAGACCTGACTGTCAAGGGGATAGTAGGGCGGCCCGCACGGTGCTGGGGAGCCGTTGGTGATGCCCGAGGCGATCATCACCTTGCCGTTCGCCAGCAGCACCGCACTGTGGGTGCCGCGCGCTGCCGGCAGCGCGGGACCCGCGACGAACCCGCTGGCCTCGGTCCAGGACCAGGTGTCGCTGGAGAATCCGCTCGCGTAGCTGACGGTGTCCCACCCGCCCACGATGAAGACGCGGCCGTCGTTGAGCAGCGTCGCGGTGGAGAACGCGAGCACGTGCGTGGTGGGGCCATAGACAGTGAAGCCGCCGGTCGCGGGGTCGTAGAGCTCAGCGTCCTTGAGCGGCCCCGTTGGTCCCATGCCGCCCACCAAGAGCACCTTGCCGTTGGGCAGCAGCACCGCCGAGTGCTGTGCGCGCGCCGTGTTCAGCTTCGACGGCGCGGGCACCGCGAAGGTGGCGGTGGCGCTCGCGTTGCTGCCCGAGAGCGTCACCTGGCAGGTGGCGGTGCCCGTGCAGGGGCCGCCGCTCCAACCCGAGAAGACCGCGCTCCCCCCAGCCGTGGCCGTGAGCACCACCGCGACCCCATCGGTGAAGGTGCCCGTGCAGGCCGCTCCGCCCGCGGAGGTACAAGCGGTGATCCCCGCCGGGCTCGAGGTCACCGAGCCTCCCCCGACCACGGTGACCGTGAGGGTGTGCTGCGGGGTGAAGGTCGCGGTGGCGGCCGCGTTCCCGCCAGAGAGCGTGATGGTACAGGCCCCGGTGCCCGCGCAGGGCCCGTTGCTCCAGCCCGAGAAGACCGCGTTTGCGCCAGGCGTGGCGGTGAGCCCGGCCGCGACGCCGTCGGTGAAGGTGCCCGTGCAGGCGGCGCCGCCCGCCGAGGTGCAGGCGGTGATCCCGGCCGGGCTCGAGCTGACCGAGCCGCTCCCAACCACCGTGACCGTGATGGAGTGCGCCACGGCGGTGAAGGTCGCGGTGGCGGCGGCGTTGGCGCCCGAGGGCGTGATCGAGCAGGTGGAGGTGCCCGAGCAGGGGCCCGCGCTCCAGCCCGAGAAGATGTTGCCGCCGCTGGCGGTGGCGGTGAGCACCACCGCCGCGCCATCGGTGAAGGTGCCCGTGCAGGCCGCGCCGCCGGCCGAAGTGCAGCCCGTGATGCCCACCGGGCTCGAGGAGATCGAACCGCTGCCGACCACGGTGACCGTGATGGTGTGCTGCGGGGTGAACGTCGCGGTGACGGCCTTGGCCGCGCCCACGGTGAGCGCGCAGGTAGAGCCGGAGCAGTCGCCGGAGAACCCCGCGAAGACGCTGCCGCTGGCCGCGGTGGGCGTGAGCGTCACGCTGGTGCCCGCGGCGAAGCTGGCGTTGCACGTACCGCCGCAGTTGATGCCCGCCGGGCTCGAAGCGACCGAGCCGCTGCCGGTGCCGGCCAGCGTCACCGCCACCGGGAAGGTCGGGGTGGTGCAGACGTTGGCCACGCCGCCCGAGCAGAGCTGGGGGCTCGTGCAGCTGCCGCAGCCGGTGACGGTGCGGTTGGCCCCGCAGTTGTCGGCCGCGCTGACCTGCCCGCAGTTCTTGCCGAGCCGCGTGCAGAAGGCGGGGTCGGTCTCGGTGAGGCAGGTGAGGACGCTGCGGGCCGAGAGCGAGATCGCCAGATCGGGAGCGTTGTCCGCGTTGCTGGATATGTGCAGGGAGGCGCCGTCGGGCCCCTCGGCCGCAGGCGCCGTGTAGGTCACCTGCACCACCGCGCTCGAGCCGCCGCTCAGTGTCTTCGGGGTGGCGCCCACCGCGAACGCGCCGCGGGTGTCGCCCGTGACGGTGACCGCGGTGATGGAGAGCGTGCCCACGCCGTCGTTGCGCAGGGTGAAGGTCTTCGAGGACTGGGTGCCCGCGGTCTGGCTGCTGAAGTCGAGCGCCTGTGGCGTGGCGCTGATGGCGAGGTGCGAGTTGGAGACGGCGGTGGTCCCGCAGGCCGCCAGGAGCGCGGCCGGGAGGAGCACGACCAGGCGAGAGATCGACATGTCCACACCTCGTGTCTTGTCTGGAGGTCGCGGACCGCGAGCGCTCCACCGAGCGGTACCTCAAGACCACACCTACACCGTAGTCCCCTGTGCCACCCGGTCAAGCGAGGCCAAGGCCTGGACCGGCGCACCGGTCGCTCAGGCTCAGCACCTGCAGGGCGCTGAGCCGGTCGGTTCCGGCGGTCCCATAGCCACCGACGGCATAGAGCAGGTTATTGATCACGCCGACCGCTGGTATGGCGGTCGCGGAGGGCAGCGAGGTGACCGCGCGCCACGCGTTCGTCGCGGGATCGTAGGCCTCGACGGTGGCCAGCCCCTTGGGGGCGTTGGTGCCGCCGACCGCGCAGGGGATGCCGCCGATGGCGCCCGCGTGCTGGTGGCCGGGTTGTAGGCCTCCACCGTCTTCAAGTTCGTGTCGCTGTCGTTGCTGCCACCCGCGGCCCGCCTCGACCGAGTAGAGCGCGTCGTAGGTGGCGACCGAGCCGCGCCAGGAGCCCGCCCCCGCGGCAGAGGCCGGCGCGGGGCAGGCCGGCGGCGCGGAGGGCGCGGGCACGGAGGTCCCCGGAGAGGCGTTCCCGGCGCTAGCGTTCACCCGGAGCCCACTCGGGGTTGCCTTCCCAGAGCGCCCTGGTGAGACAAATGGGTTCAGTCTCGGGGGCGGCGCTGATCAGTTTTGTCTCCACCTCGCGCGGTCCTCAGCCTCCGCGCTCTTCCAGCGGCGCGAACTGCAGCGCATAGAGCCGCGCATATTCGCCGCCGCGGGCCACCAGCGCGTCGTGGGTGCCCAGCTCGACGATGCGCCCGCCGGAGAGCACCGCGATCCGGTGCGCGTGCCGGATGGTCGAGAGCCGGTGCGCGATCACGAGGCAGGTCCGGTCGCGCATCAGCCGGTCGAGGGCGCGCTGCACCTCGCGCTCGCTCTCGGTGTCGAGCGAAGAGGTCGCCTCGTCGAGCAGCAGCACCGGCGCGTCCTTGAGCAGCGCCCGCGCGATCGAGAGCCGCTGCCGCTGCCCGCCCGAGAGCGTGACGCCGCGCTCGCCCACCAGCGTGTCGTAGCCCTGCGGCAGCGCGGTGATGAAGTCGTGCGCGAGCGCGTCGCGGGCGGACTGGTGCAGGCGCTCCTCGGTGACGTCGGGCCGGCCGTAGGCGATGTTCGCGCGCACGGTGTCGTTGAAGAGGAAGGTCTCCTGCGCCACCAGCGCCACCTGCGCGCGCAGCGAGGCGAGGGTGAGGTCGCGCAGGTCCTGGCCGTCGAGCGTGACGCGGCCGAGGGTGGGGTCGGCGAAGCGCGGCACCAGCGAGAGCAGCGTGCTCTTGCCGCCGCCGCTCGAGCCGACCAGCGCCAGCACCTCGCCGCGCTTGAGGACGAGGTCGATGCCGTCGAGCACCGTGGGTCCGAGCGCGCGCGCGGCCCCGCCCGAGAGCGCGGCGTCAGAGGTGTCGGCCCGCACCTGGTAGGAGTACGACACTTTCTCGAAGCGGAGCTCCGCCGAGAGCCCCGAGGCCTGCGCCGCGCCCGGCCGCTCGGGCAGCCCATCGGGCTCGTCGAGGACTTCATAGAGCCGCCGCGCGCCCGCGAGGCCCTGCGTCACCCCCTGGCCCACGTTCCCCAGGCTCTTGAGCGGCGTGTAGAGCAGCACGACGGTGGCGAGGAAGGAGATCACCCGGTCGGGCTGCAGCGTCCCGGCCTGCACCGCGCGTGCGGCGACGACGACGGTGGCGGCGATGCCGATGGCCGCCATCAGCTCCAGCGTGGGCGTGAAGATGGCGCGCACGAAGAAGCTGCGCTGCTGGGTGGCGAGGAACCGCTGCTGCTCGGCGTCGAACTTCTCCTCCTCGTACTTCTCCATCCCGAAGGCCTGCACGATGCGGACGCCCTGCAGCGCCTCGAGCAAGAGCGTGTAGAGGAGGCCGATCTGCTCCTGCCCGCGGGTGGCGATCTTCTTGAGCCGCTTGGCGAACCGCACGATCGGCACCACGGTGACGGGCACCGCGACGAAGGCGAGCAGCGCCAGCCGCCAGTCGAGCTGCAGGGAGACGAAGAGTAATACCAATACCTGGAGGCCGTCACGCAGCCACGCCGCCAGCCCGTAGGTGACGGCGAACTCCACGGCGGACACATCGGAGGCGAACCTCGCGAGCAGGTCGCCCGAGGCCGCGCGCGAAAACCACGCGGGCGGCAGCGAGAGGAGCTTGCGGTGGAGCGCGAGGCGCAGGTCGGCGACGACGCGCTGGCCGAGCATCCCCATGCAGTAGAACTGGGTGAAGTAGGCGAGCCCGCGCACCATCGCGATGCCGAGGATCAGCGCGGGCATCAGCCGCACCATCGCCGCGCGGTCGAGGCGGGCCACCACGCCGGCGTCGACGAAGGGCAGCGCGCGCTGGAGCGTCTCGGTGGGGAGCGACCCGCCGGCGAAGACGAACTGAAAGAGCGGCCCCGTCAGCCAGGAGAAGAGGCCCGTGGCGAGCGAGAGGAGCGTCATCGCCAGCACGGCCAGCACGAGCAGGCGCCGGTGCGGCAGGAGGGCTTTGAGGAGGCGGCGGTACAAGAGCATGAGCGGCGGAGGTACCACCCGCGGGAGCGACCGGCAACGGGGGACCGGCAGACAGACCGGCAGACAGGGCTGGTGCAACCCGCTGTTCCCTGGTAGCAGGCGCGGCCCATGGCGCAGAGTCCGGAGCCAATGCAGCAGGAGGAGCAGGAGGAGCAGGGCGTGCAGCAGCGCGCCGCGGCCGCCGCGTCGTCGAAGGGGTGGCTGGAGCGGGCCGGGCACGGGCTGTTCCGCTTCCGCTCGCTGACGCCGCTCCTGCTGCTCGCGGTGGCCGTCCCGCTGCTCTGGCAGAGCCGGGGCCGGGCGAGCCCGGTGTGGCTGGCCCTGGGCCTCCTCTCCTGCGTGCTCGGACAGGCCCTGCGCGCGTGGGTGCTCGGGCAGGTCCGCGACGGCACCTCGGGCCAGAACGAGGCGCTGATCGCCACCGCGCTCAACCAGACCGGGCCGTACGCGCACACGCGCAACCCGCTCTACCTGGGCAACCTGGGCATCACGCTGGGGCTCGCGCTGGTCGCCCACGACCCGTGGGTGCTGGGGCTCAGCGTGCTCGCGTTCGGGCTGCAGTACCGGGCGATCATCGCGGTGGAGGAGGCGTTCCTCACCGAGAGATTCGGTAGTGTGTATATCGAATTCACCACGCGGGTCCCGCGCTTCTTCCCGCGGCTCACCGCTGCACCGCCCCCTGACGCCCAGGCGACGCCGCCGTTCTCCTGGGCGCGGGTGCTGCGCAAGGAGCACAACCCGGTGGCGGCGTGGGCGCTCTTGGCGATCTTCTTGACGGCGGCCGACCGGGTGGTGCCCGCGCTGCGGTATGGGGCGACGCTGTCCTGGAGGGGCTCGGGGCTTTGGCCGTCTGCGGCGGGGGGCGCGCTCGTCCTGGCGCTGTGGCTCGGGGTGAAAGGGTGGAAGCACCAGTGGCTGGGTGGCGGGCTCGTGAAGGATGTGAAGCGGAGGCTCGGGTTGTAGGTTCACGCGACCGGATGCTCACCGGGCCGCGGCGCCTGAACCCGCTCTCCCGTGCTGCTGGTGGTCGGGCACACGCACCATCCGTTTTCGCGGCTGCTGCCAAACGGCAAGTTGGTCTGGTAGGATTGGCGTCCTCGAGCAAGGAGACGTTCGTGGCCAAGCCTATGTTGCGCTCTGGTGCCGTCGTCGTCATCCTCGCGTTTCACGCAGTGGCCTGCGCCCACGTGGGCCAGGGAGTGCCGGTGGGCCAGGACCCTGCTGCGGTCCGCACCGCTATCGAGGGCGTCCTCGGCCAGTTCAGCGCGGCGATGAAGCGCGGAGACGCTGCGGCCGTCGCCACCCTGTTCACGGACGATGGCCAGTACATCACCGCCGCGACAAAGGGGTTCGTCACCGGCCGGGCTGCCATCGAGGAGGTCTTTGCGGCGAGGTTCAAAACGACCCGATTCGTCGAGGTGACCATCACGACGGCCTCGGTCGAGGTCGAGGGCGACACGGCCTACGAGATCGGCACCAACCGCTTGGTCGTGCAGGTCGGCGACGCGGCTCCGGTCACGCGCACCGGCCGGTACTTGACCGTCTGGGTAAGGCAACCGGACGGTGGGTGGCGCATCCGCGAGGACGCCATCGTGCCCGACCCTTCGTCGTAGCTGGAGCCGGGCGCGGCGCCCGGCGGGTGGTTGGGGCGCGTGAGAACGGGTGGTAGGCTTGGCAGGATGAAGGCCGCGGAGTTCTTGCACGTCCGGCGCACCCGATCCCGACGATCCTAGCGTGACACGGGTCGAGGCAACAACCGTGGCGCCGCCTACGCCAACGACGTCGTTGTCGCAGACCGAAAACATGGCAGTGGGTGGTGGCGGCTAACGGGTGGTGCAGGCGGTGCCCGGGGGCGCGGTGCTGGTCTCCGCGAATTGAATACCAAGGTGGCGTAGATGGGGCACGGGCTGCACGAGGGCAGGTGGGCCGGGTGGTTTGGCGGGGTGGTGAGCCTCTTGAGCGCGCTGGGCCTGCTCACCATGCTGGGGACGGGGATCGTCTCGTGGTGGAAGATGCGGAGGAAGGCGGCCTGGCGAGGGAGCTTGGACAAGCGAGGGGGGTGCAGATCCCTGCAGTAGGGGCTGGAGGGGGCAGCGCGCGAGGCGGGGCACCTTCAACTTGGCGGACTTTGACCTCATGATTGGTCACATCTTTC
>JAYWAO010000461.1:0-26618 GCA_043782365.1 Deltaproteobacteria bacterium | reverse complement strand
CGCGCCGGGTCCTTCTGCAGCGCGCGCCGCACCACCTCCACCAGCCCCGGCGGCACCTCGCGCGGGAGCGGCGCGGGCTGCAGCGTCAGCGCCGAGACACCGGCCTCGATGAGAGTATTACCCGCGAACGCCCGCACTCCAGAGAGCATCTCGTAGAGCACCGCGCCCGCCGCGAAGACGTCGGCCCGCGCATCGGCGGGCTCGCCCCGGGCCTGCTCGGGAGAGAGATACCCGGGCGTGCCGAAGATCGCGCCGGTGGGCGTCAGGCCCAGCCCCCCGTCGGTGTCGTCCAAGGCCAGCTTGGCAAGCCCGAAGTCGAGGATCTTCAGCACGCCGCCAGTGGTGAGGAAGAGGTTCTCGGGCTTCAGGTCGCGGTGGACCACGCCCTTCTGGTGCGCCGCCGACAGCCCGCGCGCGAGCTGCAGCGCCCAGCCCACCGCGGAGGCGAGCGCGAGCCGGCCCTGCAGCAGCTCCTTCTTGAGCGTGTGCCCCTGCAGCAGCTCGCAGACGAGGAAGGGCACGCCGCCGTGCTCGCCGACATCAAAGATGCCGAGCACGTTCGGGTGCAGCAGGCTGCCCGCGGCGCGCGCCTCGGTCTCGAAGCGGGCGACCTTGTGGGGCTCGAAGGCGTCGGTGAGGACCTTCACCGCCACCTCGCGCGAGAGCTTGGTGTCCTTCGCCGCGAGCACCCGCCCGCTGCCGCCGCGCGCGAGCTCCCGCAGCAGCTGGTAGCGGCCTGCGAGCAGCCCGCCGGGCTCGAAGCTGCGCGGGTCGGGCCGCGCGCCCAGCGGCTGCCGCACGGGCGCCGCTGGTGGGGCCTTGCGGGGCGCGGGGGCGAGCGCTGGCGCGGACGGCTGCCCTGGCGCCTCCTCGAGCGACTCGGGTGGCCGCGCCTCGCCTTGGCTGCGCTTCGGCTTGCGCGCGGCCGGCAGCTCCGAGAGCACCAGCCCGTGCCGCGTGAGGTTGTAGAACCAAGAGACCACCAGCGTGACCGGCAGGCCGACCGCGGCCACGACGAGCAGCGCCTTCATGATCCAGGGCGGCCACTCGAGGGCGTTCTTGACGACGTCGAAGAGCTGGAGGCCGCCGGCGGCAGCGACGACGTAAGCGACCAGCGCGCCGAGGACGCCCCGGCGCCGCGCTTCGTGCAGGAATGAAGACCGCTCCCCACCCATCCGAGGACAGTAGGCACAAGCGCAGCGAAAGTGGGAAGCGACCCGGGGCGGAATCCGGGCGCAGCGCGCGCTCGGGGAGTAGTCCGCCAAGATCGGGCCTGCCTGGTTCCCGACGAGCGCCTCAAGCAGACGTGAAGCGTGCAGCACCGGTTTGCAGCGCAGGAAGGCACACCAAGGCCGCGCTGGCAGCGCTGAAGGCCAGGTGAGCTACTTCACCGTGCCCACGTAGACCCAGGCCGTGCCGAACGTCAGCGGCGTGCCGCTCCTTTCAGAGTAAGCGCCCGACTGGTCCACCAGCTCGAGGAAGCTGTCCCCCGCAGGAAACGCGGCGCTGGTGCGCGGCAGGTACTCGTAGGCGGCGCGGTTGCCGGTGATCAGCCCGCCCACCAGCGGCATCACCGCGCGGCTGTAGAAGCGGAAGAGCCCGCCGAAGACGCCGGTCGGCTGCCCGAACTCGAGCACGACGACGCGCCCTCCGGGCCTCACCACGCGGGCCATCTCCCGGAGGCAGCGGACCGGGTCGTCCACATTGCGGATCCCGAAGGCGATCGAGGCGACGTCGAAGCTGGCCGTCTCGAAGGGCAGGTCCATCGCGTCGGCGACCTTGAAGTCCACCGCCAGCCCCGCGCGCCGCGCCTTGTCCGGCGCGGGCGCGAGCATCTCGGCGCAGAAGTCGGTGCCCGTCACCTGACCCGCCGGACCGACGGCGCGCTTGAAGGCGAGCGCGAGGTCACCGGTGCCCGTGGCGCAATCGAGCACGGCGTCGCCGGGCTTCACCTGCGAGCGCCGCACGGTCGCGTTGCGCCAGAGCGCGTGGACGCCGAGCGAGAGCACCGCGTTGGTGATGTCGTACTTCGGGGCGATCGAGGCGAACATCTTCTGCACTTCGGCGCTCATCCTGGACTCCTTGATTGCAAGGTCACTGACGCCACACTGCACCCGCACTGACGCCACACTGCACCTGCACTGCCCACCACTCGCCCCTGCTCACGTCGGCGCCCACGGCTGGCGGCCGAGCGCGGCCAGCAGCGGCCAGAGGCGCGCTTTCAGCTCCAGCAGGTCTGCCGGCACGAGCGCCTGCGCGCCGTCGCACAGGGCGGCGCCCGGGTGGTCGTGCACGTCGAGGAGGAGCCCGTCGGCGCCGGCCGCCGCGGCAGCGAGCGAGAGCGGGATCACCAGCTCGCGCCGCCCCGAGGCGTGGGACGGATCGACGAGCACCGGTAAGTGTGTGCGCTGCTTGGCGATGACCACCGCGGAGAGGTCGAGGGTGTTGCGCGTCGCGGGCTCGTAGGTGCGGATGCCGCGCTCGCAGAGCACCACCTGGTCGTTGCCGCCCGCGAGCAGGTACTCGGCGGCGAGCAGCCACTCTTCGATGGTCGCCGAGAGACCGCGCTTGAGCAGCACCGGCCGGCGCGACCGCGCGAGCGCCTTGAGCAGCGCGCTGTTGTGCATGTTGCGCGCGCCCACCTGGAGGAGATCGACGTCGGCCAGCAGCGGGATCTGCGAGGCCTCCATGACCTCAGAGACCGTGCAGAGCCCGTGCGCGCGGCCCGCCTCGACCAACAGCGGGATGCCGGGCTCGCCCAGGCCCTGGAAGGCGTACGGGCTGGTGCGGGGCTTGAAGGCGCCGCCTCTCAAGACCGCCGCGCCTCCGTCGGCAGCGGCCCGCGCGGCGCCGTCCACCTGGGCTGCGCTCTCGACCGCGCACGGACCGGCGAGCAGCACGAACGGGCCGCCGAGCGGGATCTCGCCGCGCGGTCCGCGCAGCACCACCCGGCTGCCCTTCGGCTGGCGCCGCCGGCCGACCAAGAGGCCGTCCAACGACGGCAGGATCGGCTCCGCTGGCTCTCCGGAGGGCGGGCGCGGTGGCCCGCCAAACGCCGGATCTCGCTCGCTGTCACGCACCCTTGCCTCCGCGGTTCTCAGGAAATTCGAAGTCTTCAGAAACTTTTGAAACCTTGTGCTATCTAACGGTCGCGGGTCCCGGTGGCAAGGGGCCCCGGCGAAACCCGAGGCGGCTCCCTTCACCGGGGGCGCGGCGGAGGCGGCGATGAGCGAGACGCAGCGCACAGACGAGCCGCAGGCGACGCCGCTCTGGGGCGTGCGCGTGGAGCTCGCGCGCGAGGTGCCGTTGGCGCTGGAGCTGCCATCATTCTACTGGTCCAGGCCTGCGCAGGGCGTGCGGGTGATCGCCTTCGGCGAGGCGGCGCGGCGCGCGGTCACCGAGGCGGGCGCGGCGCGGCTGGTGGGGCAGCTCTGCGCGGGACCCGAGGTGCGTTGGCTCGACGAGAAGAACGGCGCCTCTCGCCAAGGAGGAGACGGCTGGCCCACCTCGTTCGCAGTGCCCGGCCCTTGGCTCGGCGCAGCGGCGTTCGATGCTGCGCAGCCCACCGGCCGCTCGTTCGCGGGCTTCGGCCACGGGCGCTTCTTCGTGCCGCGGCTGCTCTCGTGGACGAGCGGCGGCCGCCACTTCGCCTGCGCGCTGGCGGCCGGTCCGGGCGACCCGGTGCAGCTCCGCGCCGAGCTCACCCGGGCGCTCGAAGGGCTGCAGCGCCGGCTCGCGCAGCCGCAGACCCCGCTGCCCGTGCAGCCAGCGCTCTACTCGGCCCCCCCCGAGGCTGAGAGCCGCGCCCGCTGGGACGCCCTGATCGACGCCGCGCTCGGCGAGTTCGCCGCCGGCCGCCTGCACAAGGTGGTCGCCGCCCGCGCCATCGAGGTGCGCGCGCAGGGTCTGCTCGACCCGCGCCCAGCCCTGGTGCAGCTGGAGCGGCGCCACCCGACCTGCCGGATCTTCTGCCTGCGCGGCGACGACGGCGCGCACTTCCTCGGCGCCACCCCAGAGCTGCTCTGCACGGTGGACGGCCGCGAGCTGGTCACCGAAGCGCTCGCGGGCACCGCGCCCACGGCCGACGCGGCGAAGCTCCTCCGCTCCGGAAAGGACGGCCGCGAGCACCGCTGGGTGGTCGACCACCTGCTCGCGGGGCTCGACCGGCTCGCGGAGCGCGTGACCGCCCCGCCCATGCCCCGCCTGCGCGAGCTGACCGACTTCGTCCACCTCCTCACGCCGATCTCCGCGCGGCTCAAACCCGGGGTCAGCGCCGGGGACGTGCTGGCGGCGCTCCACCCGACGCCCGCCGTCGCCGGCGTGCCGAGCGCGGAGGCGCTGCGCTTCCTCGCCGCGCGCGAGGGGCTACGGCGGGGGCTCTACGCGGGCCCGGTGGGGTTGCTCGGCGCCGGCCGCGCGGAGCTGGCGGTGGCGCTCCGCTCGGCGCTGCTCCGCGGAGACCGCGCGCGGCTATTCGCAGGCGCGGGGCTGGTCGAAGGCTCGAGCGCGGAGGAGGAGTGGCGCGAGACCGAGCTGAAGGCGGCGGTGATGCTCTCCGCGCTGGGAGCGGGTGAGCGGCCCCTGCACCCTGCGCGCGCGGGCGCGGAGGCGCAGCCGTGAGCGGGCCCGCGAACCTCGGCGCGCTCTGGGCGCAGGCGCTGGTGCAGGAGCTGATCGACGGCGGCGTGCGCGAGGCGGTGGTCTGCCCGGGCTCGCGCTCCGCGCCGCTGGCGCTCGCGTGCCTCGCGCTGCGCGAGCAGGGGCTGCAAGTCCGCTCGGTGATCGACGAGCGGAGCGCCGCCTTCGTGGCGCTCGGCGCCGCCAAGGCCACCGGGCGCCCGGCGCTGGTGCTCGCCACCTCGGGGAGCGCGGGCGCCCACTTCTATCCGGCGCTGCTGGAGGCCGAGGCGTTCCATCTCCCGCTCGTCGCGCTGACCGCCGACCGCCCGCCCGAGCTGCACGGGTGGGGCGCGCCGCAGACGATGGACCAGCAGCGGCTCTTCGGCGGGCACGTGCGCCTCTTCGCCGACCTCGGCGTGCCGGAGGGCACCGAGGCCGCCCTGCGGCACCTGCGCGCGACCGTCTCGCTCGCGCTCGCCCGCGCCACGCAAGGCCCGCGCGGCCCCGTGCACCTGAACGCGCCCTTCCGCGAGCCGCTCGCGCCCGAGCCCGGGCCGCTGCCGCAGGGGCTCTCCGCGCGCGCGCTCGCAGGCCCCGCCGCGCGGCTCCTCGCGCCGGCCTGCGCGCCCGAGCCGGCCGCGCTCGACCTGGTGGCTGCGGAGCTTCGCCAACGTCCGCGCGGCGTGATCGTCTGCGGTCCGCGCGACCCCGCGCATGATGGGCCTGCTGGCGCCGACGCGCTCGCCGAGGCGGCGCAGGCGCTCTCGCATGCGCTCGGGTATCCCATCCTGGCGGAGTCCACCTCGAACCTGCGCGGCGCCGGCAGCGCGGTGGTGGCCTGCGCCGACACGCTCCTGCGGTGCGCCCCGTTCGCGCGCGCGGCCACGCCCCAGGCGGTAGTGCGGCTGGGCGGCGGGCTCTCGTCAAAAGTATTACAGCAGTGGCTCGACGCAGCGGGCGCCTTCACCGTGCAGCTCGCCGGGGAGGGGCCGCTGCACGACCTCGCGCACTCGGCGTCGCTGATCGTCCAAGGCGACGCCGCCCTCGCCTGCAGCGGGCTGGCCGCGCGCCTGCTCGCCGGAGCGGAGCCCGGGCCGCTGGCGAGGCTCTTCGGGCTCGCCGAGGAGAAGGCGCAGGCCGCGCTGGAGCAGGCCTTTGCAGGAACCCAAGCGCGCACGCCTGGTCTCACCGAGCCGCTGGTGGCCCGCACGGTGGCGGCCGCGCTGCCCGAAGGCGCGCAGCTCTTCGTCGGCAGCAGCATGCCCGTGCGCGATCTCGACGCCTTCGCGCCGCCCTCGCTGCGCGCGCGGGTGCTCTCCTCTCGCGGCCTCAACGGGATCGATGGCACGCTCTCGACCGCGCTGGGCGCGGCCGCCAGCACGGGCAGGCCCACCTGCGCCCTGGTCGGCGACGTGACGGTGCTCCACGACGTCGGCGCCTTGGTGACGGCGAAGCGCCTCGGCGTGCCGCTCGTGGTGGTCTGCGTCAACAACGACGGCGGCGGGATCTTCTCCTTCCTCCCCGTCGCCGGCGCCGTGCCCGCGGGCGACTTCGAAGCGCTCTTCGGGACTCCCCACGGCGTCGATCTGGCGGCGGTGGCTGCGCTCGGCGGCGCGCGGCTGTGGCGGCCCGATTCGTCCGCGCGGCTCGCGGAGGCGCTCGCGGACGCGCTGGGAAAGGGCCTGCACCTGATCGAGGTGACCACCCGCCGCGACGAGAACGTCGCCGCGCACCGCGCGCTGCAGCAGGCGGTGGTCGATGCTATCGGTACCGCCCTCGGAGGTGCTCCTTGGGCGTAGGCAGCGAAGCGATCGTCTTGCCGGCGCGGCGCTTCGGAAGCGGCGCGCAGCCGCTGGTGCTGCTGCACGGGTTCACGGGCGGCGGGCAGGCCTTCGAGCACCTCTTTGCGGTTGGCGGCGGCGCGCGCGGGGAGGTTCGTGGCGAGGGCGGTGGCGCCGCGGGCCTGCTCGGCGCCGAGGTGAACGCCCTCTGCCCGGATCTGCCTGGCCACGGACAGGCAAGGGCGCTCGCCGGCGACCAGGCGCTGCCCGAGCCGTTCACCGCCACTGCGGCCGCGGTCGCGCGCACTGCCGCCAAGGCCTTCGGCGGCCCCGTGCACCTCGCGGGCTACTCGATGGGCGCGCGGCTGGCGCTCGCCGTCGCGCTCGAGTTTCCCGAGCTGGTGCGCACGCTCGTGCTCGAGAGCGGCGGCGCGGGGCTCGCGAGCCCCACCGCGCGTGAAGAGCGCCGCGCCGCCGACGAGGTGCTCGCCAAGGTGCTCGACCGCGAGGGCCTGCGCGCGTTCCTCGCTCGCTGGGAGAAGACGCCCGTGCTCGGCGGGCTGCAGCTGCTCCCCGCGCCGGCGCTCGAGTCGCTGCGCGAGCGGCGCCTGCAGAACGAGCCGCACGCGCTCGCGTGGGCGCTGCGCGCGCTCGGGCAGGGCGCGCAGCCCTCGTACTGGCACCGCTTGTCCGAGCTGAGGTGCCCGGTGCTGGTGGTCCACGGGGAGCGCGACGAGAAGTTCACCGCACTGGCGGACCGGCTCTGCGCGGCGATCCCCGACGCGCGCAAGGAGACCATCGCAGGGGCCGGCCACACGCCGCACCTCGAGCAGCCGCAGCGCTACGCCGCCGCCGTGCGCCGTTTCCTGGCGCAGCCCGCGCGGAAGGCGGCACCGAGCAAGACTTGAGGGAGGAGCACATGAAGCCGACTAGCACCGAGAGCGAGAACGCAGTGACGCCGCGCTGGAGCAAGGACGAGGCGGGCCGCGCCTTCGAGGACGTGATCTACGAGAAGTGGGACGGCATCGCCAAGATCACCATCAACCGCCCCGAGGTCCGCAACGCCTTCCGGCCGCAGACGCTCCACGAGCTGAAGGCGGCGTTCTCCGACGCGCACGAGGACCCCGAGGTCGGCGTCATCGTCCTCACGGGCCAAGGCGACAAGGCGTTCTGCTCGGGCGGCGACCAGCGCGTGCGCGGCAAGGAGGGCTACGTCGGCAAGGACGGCGTCCCCCGGCTCAACGTGCTCGATCTGCAGAAGCAGATCCGCTCCCTGCCCAAGCCCGTGGTGGCGATGGTCGCGGGCTACGCGATCGGCGGCGGCCACGTGCTGCACGTGGTCTGCGACCTCACCATCGCCGCCGACAACGCCCGCTTCGGCCAGACCGGCCCCAAGGTCGGGTCCTTCGACGGCGGCTTCGGCGCCTCCTACCTCGCCTCGATCATCGGCCAGAAGAAGGCGCGCGAGATCTGGTTCCTCTGCCGCCAGTACGACGCCGCCGAGGCGCTGCAGATGGGCCTCGTCAACAAGGTGGTCCCGCTCGCGCAGCTGGAGCAGGAGACGGTGCAGTGGTGCCGCGAGATGCTCGCGCTCTCGCCGCTGGCGCTGCGCCTGCTCAAGAGCTCGTTCAACGCCGGGCTCGACGGCCAGGCGGGCGTGCAGGAGCTGGCCGGCAACGCGACCCTGCTCTTCTACATGACCGACGAGGCGAAGGAGGGCCGCGACGCCTACGTGAGCAAGCGCAAGCCCGACTTCAAGAAGTTCCCCCGGAGGCCGTGAGGTGCCCGACGCCACGCCCGGTGCCGCGCGTGCTGCGCCGAACGCGAGGCCGCCTCCGCTCAGCGCGGGCGTGGTGCTCGCCGCGATCCGCCCGCGGACGCTGACAGCGGCCTTCGCGCCCGTGGCGGTGGCGACCGCGTATGCCGCTGCCAATGGCACGGCGCGATATGGGCTCGCCCTCGCCTGTCTGGTATCGGCGCTGTTGATTCAAATCGGCACCAACCTCGCGAACGACTACTACGACTTCAAGAGGGGGGCCGACACCCACGAGCGGGTCGGCCCGCAGCGCGTCACCCAGGCCGGTCTGGTGGCGCCCGAGACGGTGAAGGCGTGGGCCTTCGCGACGTTCGGCGCTGCGGCGCTGCTCGGGGTCTGGCTCTCGTACCTGGGCGGCTGGCCCATCCTCCTGGTCGGCGTCTTCTCGATCCTCTCGGGCTGGGCCTATACCGGCGGACCCTATCCGCTCGGCTACAACGGCCTCGGCGATCTCTTCGTGATGGTCTTCTTCGGCTTCGTCGCCACGCTCGGCACCTACTGGCTGCAAGCCGGCGCGGTGCCCGGCGTGCTCTGGGCGCTCGCGGTGCCCGTGGGCGCGCTGGCGACGGCGATCCTGGTGGTCAACAACCTGCGGGACCGCCACACCGACGCGAAGGCCGGCAAGCGGACCCTGGCGGTCCGCCTGGGCCGGGGCGCGGGGCAGGCCGAGTACGCAGCGCTCCTCGTCTGCACCTTCGCGACGCCGGTGGCGCTGGTGGTGGCGCACGCGGCGCGGCCGTGGGCGCTGCTCTCGCTCCTCTCGATGCCGCTCGCGCTGCCGCCGCTGGGGCTGGTCTTCAGCGTCGAGGGCGCGGCGCTCAACCCCGCGCTCGGCGGCACCGCCCGTCTGCAGCTGGCCTTCGCGGCGCTGCTCTCGCTGGGGCTCCTGCTATAGGTGGGCGCGCGACGTTGCGCCGCGCCCCCGGCCGTGTGCCGCAGGGTGAAATCCGTGCGATACGAGCGCGCCTCGCGCGAGCGCCCGGTTGGAGGACCCCGCTTGAAGCCAGCCACGGTCGAGCTCTGGCCCTACCGGCTCGCCTTCTCGGGCGTGGTGGAGACCGCGCGCGGTCCGGTCGCGGAGCGCGAGGGGCTGCTGGTGCGGCTCTGGGACGCGACGGGGCGCTGCGGCCTCGGCGAGGTGGCGCCGCTGCCGGCCGCGGGCACCGAAGACCTCCCGTCGGCGCGGGCCGCGCTGGAGGCGGCCCGGCCGCAGCTCGACTCGCTCCTGCGCGCGCAGGCGCTCCCGCCGCTCCCGGTGCTCGACGCCGCGCTCGACGCGCTCGACGCCTTCCGCGACGCCCCGGCTGCCCGCGCTGGTGTCGAGCAGGCGCTGCTCGACCTCGCCGCGCAGGCGGCCGGGCTGCCGCTCTACCAGCTGCTCTCGCCGCACGCTTCGCCGAAGGTGCTCGTCTCGGCCCTGCTCGCGGGGGACTCTCCGGCGGCGCTCGCGGCCTCGGCGGCGGAGGCGGTGGCCGAGGGCTTCTCGACGCTCAAGCTCAAGGTGGGCGGGCGTCCGCTCGAGGGTCCGGAGGGCGACCTCGCGCGCGCCCGCGCGGTGCGCGCGGCCGCTCCCCGCGCGGCCTTGCGGCTCGACGCCAACGGGTCGTGGACGGTCGACGAGGCGATCGCCGGCCTGCTTGCGCTGCGGCAGTTCTCTCCTGAGCTGTGCGAGCAGCCCGTGCCCGCGGCCGACTTCGCCGGGATGCGGCGCGTGCGCGAGGCGCTCTCGGGCGAGGTGAAGATCGCCGCCGACGAATCGCTCGGGCTGGCCGGCGCCGCGGCGCTGCTGCTCGCGTCGCCCGCCGGCGCCGACGTGCTGGTGCTCAAGACGCCGGTGCTGGGCGGCATCCTGCGTGCGCTGCGCCTCGCCGAGCGGGCGCGCGCAGCCGGGGTCGAGGTCCTGGCGACCACGTTTCTGGAGGGCGCGGTGGGCCGGGCCGGCGCCGCGCACCTCGCCGCCGCGCTGGGCGGAGCGCGGGCCCATGGGCTCGCCACGGGCCGCCTGCTCGCCGGAGATCTCGGGCGCGAGCGGTTCGAGCTCAAGGACGGCTGGCTGCACCTGGAGGCCCGCCCCGGGCTCGGCGTCTCGCTCGGGGACGCGCCGTGGAACACCGCGTGGAACAGCGGCCTGAGCGGCCCCGCGGGCGCAGCCGAGGACGGCGACGCGCGCACGGTGGTGTGCCCCGTGGCCGCCTGGGCCGAGCGGGCGCCGGCCGCCGTGGCGGTGGTCTTCTGCGAGGGCAGCCTCGACTACCGCGCGCTCGACGCACGCGTGCGCGCTTTCGCCGCCGCCTTGCGCGCGCGGGAGGTGGGCGCTGGCGCGACGGTGGCGCTGCTCGCCGAGGCCACGCCGGACGCGGTCGCGCTGCTCTTCGCCGCCGCGCGGGAGGGCTGCGCGGTGGCGCTGGTCAACACGCGGCTCGCGCCCGCCGAGATCGCCGCGCTGCTCGTCCGCACCGCGCCGCGCCTCGTGCTGGCGGAGCCCTCGCTCTGCGCGCTCGCCCCCGAGGCGGTGCCGCTCGAGCAACTCGCCGCCGTCACCAAGACCGTGCCACCGAGCCTGCGGGGCCCGGGCGCTCCCGGTGAGCCCAGACCGGGCCTGCCGCGGCTCTCGCTCGACGCGGTCTGGACGCTGCTCTTCACCAGCGGCACCACCGGCGCGCCCAAGGCCGCCGAGGCCACCGTCTCGGCGCACCTCGCGAGCGCGCGCGCGACCATCGACCTGCTCGGCCTCGGCCCCGACACGCGGTTCCTCTGCTGCCTGCCGCTGTTCCATGTGGGCGGGTTCGCCATCGCCGTGCGGTGCGCGCTGGCGGGCGGCGCGGTGGTGCTGCAGCGCCGCTTCGACGCGGTCCAGGCCGCGCGCGCGCTCGCCACCGGCGCCACCCACGCGAGCCTCGTCGCCACCACCCTGGCCCGCACGCTCGACGTGCTGGAGAGCGGAGGGGCGGGCCCAGCGCCCGGGTCCGGCCGCGCCGCGCCCGCCATCCTGGTGGGCGGCGGCCCCGTGCCCGCGGCGTTGCTGGCGCGCGCCGGCGCAGCGGGGCTCACCGTCTTGCAGACCTACGGACTCACCGAGGCGTGCACGCAGGTCACCTGCGAGCGCCCGGGCGAGGCCGACGGCCAGACCGCCGGCGCCCCCTTGCCGGGCGTGCAGGTGCGCATCGTCGACCGGGAGGGCGCCCCTCTCCCCGCGCTGCGCGAGGGCCAGATCGAGGTCTCCTCACACGCGCTCTTCCGCGGCTATCGCGGCGACGCGGCGGCCACCGAGGCCGCGCTGCACGAGGGCTGGCTGCGCACGGGCGACCTCGGCCTGCTCGACGAGCGCGGCCGCCTGCGGGTGCTGGCGAGGCGCACCGATCTGATCGTCACCGGCGGCGAGAACGTCTACCCGGCCGAGGTGGAGGCGACGCTGCTGCTGCATCCGCGGATCGCCGAGGCGGCGGTGGCGGCGCGGCCCGACGCCGAGTTCGGCGAAGCGGTGGTGGCCGTGCTGGTCGCGCGCGCCGGAGGCCCCGCGCCCTCGCTCGAAGAGGTGCGCGCGTTCTGCAAGGCGCGCCTCGCCGGGTTCAAGGCGCCGCGCGCGGTGCGCTGGGTGGAGGCGCTGCCGCGGACGGCGGCGGGCAAGGTGGCCCGGAGCGCGCTGCGGAGGTTGCTGGCCGGTTGGAGCGGCTAGCGCGGAGCGGCTGGTTGCAACGTTTGGTGAGCCCATCAGCCCGCGACCAGGTGCTGCCCCAAGACCCCCCGCAGCGCCTCCGGGATCGCCACCGGCCGCATCGTCTCGCGGTCCACCGCGACGTGCACGTGCGCGGCCTTCGCCAGCAGCACGCCCTGCTCCGAGGTGACCGTGAACTCCACCCGGAAGCTGCGCTCCGAAAGCTTGCCGAGAGTAATACCAATCGTGACCAGGTCCCCCATCCGCATCGGCGCCGAGTAGTCCGCCTCCACGTGCCGCAGCGGGTACACGCAGGGGCCGGTGAGCAGCGTCTCGATCGCCTGCCCGCCGGTCCGCATCAGCTCCTCGTACGCCTCGTGGCAAAAGGTGAAGACGTGCCCGAAGTAGACGATCCCCGCCGGATCGCACTCGTGGAAATGGATCCGGCGGCGGTGCGTGTAAGACACTTGTCAGTGCCCGGACAGCGAGATGGCGAAGAGCCCGATGCCCACCGCCGTCAGCCCCAGGCTGACGAACCAGAGCCACTTCTTGCGGGTGAGCACCGCGATGGCCGCCAGCGCGATCGCCACCTGCAGCGTGGTGACGGTGCGGGCGAACGAGGTGTGGGTCCCCATGTGGTGCTCGGAGGACTTCTCCAGCTCGTTGGCCGTCTCCATGATCTCCTTCATCTCGTCCTTGTACTTCTCCACCTTGGCGACGTCGTCCTTCTTGGCCGACTTCTCCAGCTCGGTGAGCATCTCGATCTTGCTCCCGAGCACGGTCGACTTGATGCTCTTCGACTGGTACTGCGCCCAACGGTTCGACGCCTTGATCTGCTCGAGCACGCCCTCGTTGGCGTGGTGCCCGGCCATCAGCGCGGAGACGGCGGCGAGCACGGCCATCAGCGCGGAGCTGAGCGCCACGCCCTGGGTCCAAGGGTTCGCGTGGTGCGCTGGCGCGCCGTGGCCGCCCTTGTGGGCCTCCTCGTGGATGGCCTCGTGGAGGTGCTCGGTCGGTACTTCGATCTCTTCCGGCATGGTTCGTTCCCCTGGTGGCGGTGGCGGCGCTGCTGCGCGCGCGCTCTTTTAGCAGGGGAAGCGATCGCGAAGGAAGCCACGGGCTGAGCGGCTGCAGACCGAGCAGCTACGGATTGAGCAGCGTGTGCACCCACGGCGCGCCCGCGTTGGGCCGTGTGTAGAGGTCGCGGTCGTGCAGCCGGCTCTCGCGGTTGCGCCAGAACTCGATCGCCAGCGGCGACACCCTGAAGCCCGACCAGCCCGGCGGGCGCGTCACCGTCTTTCCCTCGAAGCGCGCGGTCAGCGCGACCAGCCGCTGCTCCAGCTCGGTGCGGCTCGCGAGCGGCGCGCTCTGCACCGAGGCCCAGGCGCCGAGCTGGCTGCCGCGCGGGCGGGTGGCGAAGTAGTCGTCGGCCTCCTGCTCGGTGACCTTCGAGGCGCGGCCCTCGACGCGCACCTGCACCTCGAGGGCGCCCCAGCTGAAGAGCAGCGCGACGTCGGGCCGGCCGAGCGCCTCGCGGCCCTTGCGCGAGCCCAGGTTGGTGAAGAACGAGAAGCCCTTCGCGTCGACCGCCTTGAGCAGCACGATGCGCGACGACGGCTTGCCCTCGGCCGAGACGGTGGCGAGCGACATCGCGGTGGCGTCGAAGATGTTCGCCTGCGCGAGCGCCAGCAGCGACTGGAAGCGCGAGATCGGGTCGTCGAGGAAGGAGAAGAAGGTGCGCTCGGTGCGCGGGTCGAGCGGCGCGGGCGGCGCGCGGCCCGCGGTCACCAGCGCCGCGGGCGTGTCGGGGAGCGTGCGCAGGTCCTTCGGGGGCGGCTTGCTGGTGTTCATGGTGGGCTCACTGGATTGGGGTTCCCGTGCCCGCCATTCTTACGTCTGTTAGAAGTGGCCGCCATGGACAGCTTGCTGGTGCGGCTAGAAAGACGCTTCGGAAACCTCGCGCCCTCCAACCTGATCTCCTGGTTGGTGGGCCTGCAGGGCATCGTCTACTTCCTGCTGCGGATGCGGCCCGACCTCGAGGACGCGTTCGTCCTCTACCCGCAGGCGCTGGCGCAGGGCGAGGTGTGGCGCCTGGTCACCTTCTTCTTCCTGCCGTGGGGGTCGAGCGCGGGCACCTTCGGGCCGTTCTTCACCATCATCAGCCTGCTCTTCTTGCACTTCGTCGGCCGCTCGCTCGAGGAGCAGTGGGGCTCGTTCCGCTTCGACGCCTACGTCCTCCTCTGCGGCCTGCTCACCGTGCTCGTCTGCCTGCTCTTCGGGCCAGTGACCAGCCAGTACCTCTTCCTCTCGCTGGTGCTCTGCTTCGCGGTGGAGTTCCCGGACTACCAGATCAACCTCTTCCTGGTGCTGCCGGTGAAGATGAAGTGGCTGGGTCTGCTCGACGCCGGGCTCTTGGCGATGTCGTTCTTCAGCGCGGACTTCGCGGGCCGCGCCTCGATCATCGCCGCGCTGGTGACGTTCTTCCTCTTCACGGGGAGCACGCTGGCCGCCGCCTTCTCAGGCCGGGCGCGGTTGGGCGCGCGCGGCCGGGCGATGACCGCCTATCGCGCCGAGGCAGCGCCGGTGCGGCGCGCGCGCGTCTGCGCGAAGTGCGGCAAGAGCGACAAGGACGACCCGAAGCTCGAGTTCCGCATCTGCGACTGCCAGGAGAAGTGCGGCGGGCGGCCCACCGAGTATTGCCTCGAGCACGCCAGGAACCACTGATGCCCGACGCCCCGCGAGGTCTACCAGCGCCACCCGGAAGAGTATGACGCGCTGGTGCGCTGCGAGGACGCGGCGGGAAACCTCCTCCCGGCCCTGCCCGCGCTGGCGCCGCTCGCGGGGGCCGAGGTGGTCGAGTGCGGCGCGGGCACGGGCTGGCTGGAAGGAGACAGGGATGGAGCCGCGCCAACTCGTCTCGCACCTCCACCGGTTCCACGACCTGCTGGTGCCCGAGCCCGGGAAGATCACGCTCGCGCACCGCCGCACGGGCGCGCGACGCACGCTCGACCTGCGCCTGTGGAGCTGGGCCGTCTGCGGGGCCTCGGTAAGAGCGCTGTGCCTCCTTGCGCAGCCGCCGGCCACTGCTTACTTTACCAACCGTGCCTTGGTTCTGCTTCAGAGCCAATCTGCCAGACCTGACCACCGAGGCAACCGATGCCCACCAGCGCTCCCGCCACCTCCGCGCCCAACCGCGCCCTCCACATCGGCCTCTGGGTCGCCCAGGCGCTCCTCGGCTTGGGCTTCGTGATGATCGGCCAGACGAAGCTGACTGCGCCCATCGCCGAGCTGTCAAAGCAGGCGGCCTGGATGAGCGAGATGCCCTGGCTGGTGCGCTTCATCGGCGTCTCCGAAGTGCTGGGCGGCATCGGCGTGGTCCTGCCTGCCGCCGTGCGCGTGCTGCCGAAGCTCAGCGGCATCGCTGCCGGGGCGCTCGTCGTGGTGATGGTGCTGGCGGTCGGCTACCATCTCGCCCAGCACGACACGCTCGGCCACACCATGCCCGCCGTGGTCTTCGGCGCGCTGGCGGCGTTCGTCGCCTGGGGCCGGCTGGTGAAGGCGCCGATCGCGCCGCGCGGGTAGCGGTGCTACCAGATCTTCGAGTCGGTCTTCGGCCCGAACGTCGAGGGCACGGCGTGGTCGCCGTTCACCGAGAGGCCGCCGTGCATGAAGCTGCCGGCGCGCGAGAGGAACCCCGCCGGGAAGTTCAGCTGCGGGGTGGAGGCCGCGTCGAGCGCCTTCACCTGCTCGGCCGAGAGCTTCACCGCGAGCGAAGCGAGGTTGTCGTCGAGCTGGGCCACCGAGGTGGCGCCGAGGATCGGGCTGGTCACGCCAGGCTTCGCGAGCAGCCACGCCAGCGCCACGCGGGCCGCGGTCGAGCCGGTCTGCCCGGCGACGGCGAGCAGCGCGTCGATGACTGAATAGACCCTCTCGTTGAGGCCGCCCACGGTCCACGCCCGCTTCGCCGTCACCTGGCCCGCGTTGGCGCGCGTGTACTTGCCCGAGAGCAGCCCGCCCTTGAGCGGCGACCAGGGCGTGATCCCCAGGCCCAGCTCCTGCGCCATCGGCACCAGCTCGCCCTCCACCGTGCGCTCGAGCAGCGAGTATTCGATCTGCAGCGCGGTCACCGGCGTCCAGCCGCGCAGGTGCGCGGTCACCTGCGCCTGCGCTGTCTTCCACGCGGGCGTGTCAGAGAACCCGAGGTAGCGGACCTTGCCCGTGCGCACCAGGTCGTCGAGCGCGCGCAGCGTCTCTTCCACGGGTGTGTGGCGGTCCCAAGCGTGCATCCAGAGGAGATCGAGGTAGTCGGTCTGCAGGCGCCGCAGCGACTGGTGCACGGCCGCGGTGAGCGACTTGCGGCCCGCGCCGCCGCCGTTGGGATCGCCCGGGTAGAGGTTTCCGTAGAACTTGGTGGCGAGGACGACGCGATCGCGCAGGCCGGGCCGGGCGGCGAGGTAGTCGCCGAGGATCTTCTCGCTGTGGCCGAAGGTGTAGATGTTGGCGGTGTCGAGGAAGTTGCCGCCCTGCTCGAGGTAGCGCGCGAGGATCGCCTCCGACTCCTGCACCGGGGAGCCCCAGCCGAGGTCCTCGCCGAAGGTCATGGTGCCGAGGCAGAGCGGGCTGACGCGCAGTCCCGAGCGGCCGAGGGTGACGTACTGGTTGAGGGACATGCTTGCTCCTGGTTGCGGGTCGAGGTGGGGACGCCGGGCGTCCGCGCCCTGGTAGCGACCGGTCGGCGCGGCGTCGAGCGGGAGTCGCTTGCGGCCGGGGCTATCCCAGCGCTCCCGCCAGGTGCTGCACGATCGAGAGCGCCGCGAGGCCCGCGGTCTCCGTGCGCAGCACCAGCGCGCCGAGTGAGACCGAGGTCACGCCGGCCTCGGCGCAGGCCGCGACCTCCTCTGGCGAGAGGCCGCCTTCGGGGCCGATCACCAGCAGCAGCTTGCGCTCCCCGCGCGCCGCCGCGCCCAGACGCAGCGCGTGCTCGCCCGGGTCGAGCACCAGCCCGCGGCGCTCCGGCTCCGCGCCCAGCAGCGCGAGCAGCTCTCGCAAGGAGCGCGGCTTGTCGATCACCGGCACGTCGGCGCGGCCGCACTGGCGGGCCGCCTCCTGGGCGATCTTCCGCCACCGCCCGGTGCGCGACTCGCCGCGGCCCTCGTCGAGCTTGACCACGCTGCGCGCGGCCGCAAAAGGTAACACTCTCGCCACGCCCAGCTCGGTGGCCTTCTGGATCACCAGCTCCAGCTTGTCGGACTTCGCCAGCGCCTGCCCGAGCCACACCTCCACCGGACCCGGCGCGGACTGCGCGCGCGCCCCCAGCCGCAGGGCGAGCGAGTCGCCTACCGATTCGACAGCGGAGGCAAACCGCGCCCCGAGCCCGTCGAACACCTCGACAGGCTCGCCCGGGCGCAGCCGCAGGACCAGCGCGAGGTAGCGGTGCTGCTCGGCAGAGAGCGCGACCAGTCCGCCAGCGGCCTCGGCCTGCGCGAGCTGCTCCGGCGGCACGTGCAGGCGGCGCGGCATCAGCCCAGGCCCTGGGCCCGCTCGAGCTCCACGCGGATCCAGCCGTCGCGCTCCTTGCGTCCCGCGGACCTCAAGCCCTGCGCGACATAGGCCGCCTCGGCCTCGTCGCCCTGCGGGGTGAGCAGCCCCGCCAGCACCAGCACGCCCCCCGGCGCGACCTTGCGCGCGATCTGCGGCGCGAGCAGCACCAGCGTGTTGAGCAGGATGTTGGCGACGACGATCTGATACGGCCGGTCGTACGGTGCGGGGAGGTCGTCGCAGTCGCGCAGCTCCCAGGCGATGCGGTCAAGGGCGAGCCCGTTGAGCGCGGCCCCCTCGCGCGACACCACCAACGCCACCGGGTCGTTCTCGGTGCCGCAGAGCCGGCCCGCGCCCAGCCTGGCCGCGAGCAGCGCGATCACGCCCGAGCCCGTGCCGACGTCGAGCAGGTCGGCGCCGGGCCGCAGCGCCAGCAGCTCGTCGGTGCGCTCCAGGCAGAGCGAAGTGGTCGGGTGGCTGCCCGTGCCGAAGGCCATGCCGGGGTCGATGGAGACCTTCACCTCGCCGGGCGCGGCCTCGGGCACCTCCCAGGGCGGGTGCACCCACGAGCGCGGGCCCACCTTCATCGCCTTGTGGAACGCGCGCCACGCGATGCTCCACTCCTGCGCAGCCACCTCCAGCGGCGGCGGGATCTCCAGGCCGGGCAGCTCCTCGGCGAGGCCCTCGGCCGCCTCCTGCGCGGTCTCGCGGTCGTCGAAGTGGGCGATGGCGCGGCCGCGGCCCTCGGGCAGCGGCGGCGTGCCGGGCATCAACAGCTGCCCGGGCTCCTGCACCTCGACGCCGAGGGCGCCGAGGTCGAAGAGGATCGACGCGCAGAGCTCGAGATCCTGCTCGGGGGCGGTGAAGACGAGGGAGAAGCTCATGGCGCTCTCCTCTAGCACGCTGCTCCTCAGCCTGCTGCGGTGCCCGCGTGGGTCACCACCGGCCCCTCTACCCCAACTGCATTCAACGCGGGCTCCGCGTTGAATGCTTGTGGCGCCCCCCTTGGTTGCTCACGCCGCATGCGCGCTCGGCAGCCGCGCTGCGAGCTCCGCCGGGATCGAGGCGGCCGGGGCCACCAGCGCGATCACCTCGGCCTCGGGGCGGAGGATCTTGCGCGCCACCGCGAGCACGTCCTCGGCGGTGACGGCGGCGATGCGCTCCGGGTAGCGCAGCCCGTGGCCCAGGGGGAAATGGTAACACTCATCGAAGGCCAGCAGCGAGGCGCGGGCCGAGTTGCGCTGCAGCCCGATGTCGTGGCCGCCCGCCAGTCGGGTGCGGGCCCGATCGAGCTCGGCCGCTGTGGGCGCGGCCTGCCGCAGCTCGTCGAGCTCGGCGCGCAGCGAGGCGAGCGCCTCGGAGAGCTTCGCCGGCGAGCAGCCGATGTAGAGCGCGAACGACCCCGGGTCGACCCCCTCCATCGAGAAGCCGGTCACCGAGTAGGCGAGGCTCTTCTTGTCGCGCAGCTCGACGAAGAGCCGCCCGCCCTGGCCCGAGAGCACCGCGGCGAGCACGTCGAGCGCGGGCTTGTCGGGCGAGGCGAGGGTGGTCCCGGGGAAGCCCAGCACCAGGTGGGCCTGCGCCTTGTCGAGCGCGCGGACGGCCAGGCGGGGCGCGGTCACGGGCGGCTCGACCGGCGTGGCGAGGCGGGCGCGGCGCGCCGAGCCGGTGGCCAAATCGGTTACCGAAGCGAGCCGCGCGCGGACCTTCCGCTCGACCTCCGCGGCGTCGATGTCGCCCACCACCGCGAGCACCGCGCCCGCCGGGCCGTAGCGCGCGCGCCGCAGCGCCGAGAGCTGCTCCGGGCCCAGCCTCGCGAGGCTCTCCTCGGTGCCGAGCACGTCGAGGCGGTACGGGTGCTGTTGGTAGAGCGTCTGCGAAAAGAGCTGGAAGGCGAGGCTCTGGGGGCTGTCCTCGCGGGTGTGCAGCTCGTCCAGCTGCAGCGCCTTCTCGCGCTCCACCTCGGCGGGGGCGAACGCGGGCTCCGCCACCGCCTCGGCGAAGAGGTCGAAGGCCGCGTCGAAGTGCCTGCTCAGCGCCTCGGCGCGCACGCCGAACGAGTTGCGGCCCGCCAGCCCTCCCAGGGAGCCGCACATCGCCTCCGACGCCCGCGCGATCTGCTCTGCGGTGCGGGTGCGCGTGCCCTTCGAGACCAAGCGCGAGAGCAAGAGGTGCGCGCCGCCGGTCTCCAGGGACTCGGCGCGCAGCCCGCCCTCCCAGACGGCGCGGAGCGAGACCAGCGGCACCTGCTTCTCTTCGCGCACCAGCAGGACGCCGCCGCCCGGCAGCTCGGTGCGGACCACCTCACCCGCCTTGCCCGAGCCGACGCGCACGGCATGCCGCACCGGCGGCGGCCGCGAGAGCTGGGGCTTGAGGGGCGGCGCGCTCTCGCGCAGGGCCGCGGCGCACGCCTCATCGAGCAGCGCCTGCAGCCCGGCCTCGTCGAGCGATTCGCTGGCGGTGGCCGGCGGGAGCACCGCGGCGGCGACCAGCGCGCGCGGGTCGAGCCAGCGCTCGGCCGCCTCGCGCACCAGCGCCGGCGTCAGCGCGGCGAGCGTCGTGAGATAGCGCTCCTCGAACTCCAGCCCGCCCGCCCCCGACTGGTAGAAGCCCAGCTTGCGCGCCTGCCCCTGCACCGTCTCGCGCTGGTAGACCGCGTCCGACTCCAGGAGACGGCAGGCGAGCTCCAGCTCCTCATCCGTGATCTCCTCGGTGCGGAGGCGGTGGACCTCGCGGGTGGCCGCGCGGATGGCCGCGGGCACGTTCGCCGCGGGCAGCGTCATGCCGACCACCGTGACGCCGGGGTCGCGCGGCGTGTAGCAGCTCGCGGAGACGCCCGTCACCAGCAGCGTGTCGCGCTTGAGCACCTTGTGCAGCCGCGAGGCGTCGCCGTGGCTGAGGACGAGCGCGGCGGCGTCGAGCGCGGCGACGTCGTCGTGCCGCAGCGAGGGCGCGGGCCAGGCGAGCTGCAGCTGGCCCTCCTTGACGGGCTCGCGCAAGAGCACGGCCTTGGGCGCGTACCGGCGCGGCTCCTCGGTCCGGCGCGGCGAGGGCAGGAAGCTCGGCGGCGCCTCCAGCGCGGGCACGCCCACCTGCGCGGGCCAGCTGAAGCGCCGCTCCGCCTCGGCGACCAATTCGGCCGCCGTGAGATCGCCCACCGCCACCAGCACGATGTTCTCCGGCTGGTACCAGCGCCGGTAGAACCGCAGGATCCCCTCGCGCGAGTGGCTGCGCACCGAGGCCTCGCTGCCGATCACCGGTCGCCCGTACGGGTGCTGCGCGTAGACCGCCGCGAAGAGCGCCTGGCTCACCTTGCGCGAGGGCGAATCGAGCGAGCGCTTGATCTCCTCGCAGACCACCTCGATCTCGCGCTGCAGCTCGGCGGGGTCGAAGGCGGCCGAGGTGACCGCGTCGGCCAGCACGTCGAGGCCCGTCCGCCAGTCGCGGCTGGAGAGGGTGCAGTGGTAGACGGTCTGGTCGAAGCTGGTCCAGGCGTTGATCTCGCCGCCCGACGCCTCCACCGCGCGCGCCACCTCGCCCGGTCCGCGCCGCTGGGTGCCCTTGAAGAGCATGTGCTCGTGGAGGTGGGCGATGCCCAGCTCGCCCTGCCGCTCGTCGGCGGAGCCCACCCGCACCCAGACCTGGAGGGCCACCACCGGCGCGGCGCGGTTCTCCTCGACGAGGACGGTGAGGCCGTTGCGCAGGTGCGTCAGCATTTCATTCCTTGGCGCCGGAGCGCGGATCGAATTGATCGATAAGATCGATAACTAGCGGGCGAGCACCGCGCGGGCCAGCCGCAGGGGCGCCTCCAGGTGCGGCAGGTGCCCCGCGCGCGCCAGCGGCACGAAGCGGTGGGCCGGGAGGTTCTGCCGGAAGAAGTCGAGCGTGCCCTCGGGCAGCAGCCGGTCGCTCTCGCCCCAGATGAGGCGCACCGGCAGCCGCAGCGCCCGCAGCTCCTCGGCGCGGAGGAAGTCGGGCCCGTCGACCCCGCGCAGGAAGCCCGCGATGGCCGGCGCGCGCATCGCCCGCAGCACCTCGCCCGGGAAGAGCTTCAGCAGCGGCGGGGGCGCGTGGAAGGCGGCCGCCAGATACCGCCGCGCGCCCTCGCGGTCGGTCGGGTCCTCGGGCAGCACGAGGCGCAGGAACGGCTCCCAGCGCGACTGCGCCGGCAACATCCCGGCGGGGTTCACCAGCACGAGGCCGGCGGCGTCGATCCGGGGATCGGCCGCCAGCCGCACCGCCAGCCAGCCGCCGAGCGAGTGGCCGAGCAGCACCGGCCGCCGCAGCGTGCGCGCATAGGCGGCCACCGCGGCGAGCAGCGTGGAGAAGCGATAGTCGGGCGGCGCGTCCGAGAGCCCGTGCCCCGGCAGGTCGAGGAGGTGCACGCGGTACTTCGCGGTCAGCGCGGGCGCGGCCTGCGCCCAGCCCCCGAGCGTGTCGCCCATGCCGTGGATCACCAGGAGCGGCGGCGCGTCCCTGGAGCCCCGCGCGGCCCAGCGCAGGCGGCCGTGGGGCGTCTCGAAGTACCCCGCGTCGCCGAACAGCTCCGCGGCCACCCGCAGCAGCGCCTGCGCGGGGTGCTCCGCGGTGACACGCAGCGGCAGGTCGAGCTCGAGCGCCGAGAGGAAGGGGACCGACCAGAGGCGCTGCTTCACCGCTGGGAGGGGGCTCAGATGTCCTCCGGCCGCACGGTGCTGCGGCCGTTGGCGGTGGCGCGGTCGATCGCCCTGGCGATCACCTGCTCGACGTGCTCGGAGAGCGCCACCAGGAACTTGTCGCTGACGCGCTTGTCGCGAGCGCGGATCAGCTCGTGGACGCGGGCCTGCACGATGGCCAGCTCCCGCAGCTCACGCGGCGGCGGCGGGGTGGTCGCTGGGGTCTCTGCGGGGCTCTCTGGGGCGTCGGCCATGGCGCCCGCATTCATAGCCGCCTTGCGGAGGGGCCGCCACTGCGGCGGCGGACTGCGGCGGCGGACCCGCGGCTACTTGCAGTAGGCGCCGGTGAGGCCGCTGTCGCGCAGGCAGAGCTGGTACGGATTGCAGAGGGAGAGCGCCACCGCGCACGAGGCCTGCGCCACCCGCCAGCAAGGGGAGCAGACGGCGCGGCGGTGCTTCTCGGCTGCCTCGGCGGCCTGCCTGGCCAGCGCGGCCAGCTCGCCGTCCTTGGGCTTTCGGCCGTAGAGCAGGAAGCGCACGGGGCCCTCACCCAGCTTCAGGTGCCCCGAGTCAGCGGCAAAGTGCACGGCCACGGAGACCGCCTGGTCGAGGCTGGCGCACTGCGCTTCCAGGAAGACGGTCCGGGCAGCCCGGGGCAGCTCCTTGGGCGCCCAGGCCGAGGCCGAGAGCGAGCCGTCGTACTGCTTGCGCTCCAGCTGCAGGAAGAACTGCCGCCGCGCGTCCACGCTCCACACCGCCTCGGGGCCCACCGCGACGGCGAGCGCGTAGCAGCGGCCGGCGCGAGTCTGGAAGGTGGCCTGCGGCGGCGCGGCCAGCGTGCCCTCCCACGCCTGCTCGCGCTGGTACTCCGGGTGGGCAGCGGCCAGCTCGGCCTCGCGCTCGTCGATCGACCGGGGCGTCGCCGGAGGCTCCGCGCCCAAGGCCACCGCGTAGACCTTCCCGCTGCTGTCGCCGGAGATGAGGAGGTTCGCGCCGTGCTCCGCCGCCTCCTCGCGCAGCGAGGCCAGGACCGCCTCCGCGCCGGCGTAGCGCAGCGCCCCGTCCTCGATGCGCAGCGCGCCGATCAGCCGGTGCGGCGGCGCGACCGCCAGCTGCCGGTAGCCCGCCACGATGCCGTCGGGGAGCTGCTGCAGGCCCTCCTTCTCGTGGAGGTCGATCAGCTGCACCGCCGCTGGTGACAGGGTGCGCGCTGCGCGCGGCGGCTCGCGCAGCCAGGTGACGTTGGCGAAGCAGCCGGCGTTGAGCAGCAGCGCCAGGGCGGCGACGAAGCGAAGCATGCGGCCTCCGGTGGGGCGCCCGCGGCGGCCGGGCGCCGCCCGACGACTACCACTGAAAGCGCCCGTCCGCGCCCGCCGGGAGGAGCCGCCAAATGAAACGGCCGGGCGCCCCCGAAGGGAGCACCCGGCCGCGGGAGGCAGCGCTGCGAACCCGACTACGGGCAGGCGTCCTCGAACTGCTTGGCCTCGGGCGGGAGCTTGTCAGAGATCTTCTTGAACGCCCCGCAGATCTTCACCAGCGCCGGCACGGTGGCGGCCTTGGTCTTCACCTCGGTCTTGGCCCACTCGATGGCGGCCTTGTGGTCCGCGAAGCCCCACTTCTTGTCGCCGTGCTTGGTCACGCACTTCGACTCGGCGAAGCCCTCGGACTCCTTCATCCCGCCCGCGATCGAGCCGCAGATGATCGAGCAGGCGACATAGGCCTCCTTCTTCAGGCCGCAGACGGCGCCCTCGGCCGAGCGGCAGACGCCGAACACGCCGGAGAGCATGCTGCCCTTCTGGCAGGTGTACTTGATGACCTCCTTGAAGTTCTTGTCCTCCTGCAGCTTGCCCTTGACGTTGCTGACGCTGCCGAGCTTGGCGGTCAGCATGCCGAAGAGCTTGTTCGGGTCCTTCTCTTCCTTGGCGGCGGCGGGGCCGGCGGCGAGGCAGAGCGCGAAGACGGCAGACAGGGCGATGACGGCGTTCTTCATGTCGATATCCTTTGGCTGGGGGCTGTTGCGGATGAGGGCGGCCGGGGGGGGCCACCCAATGCAAGAGGATGGTACCCTTCGCGACTGGAAAGATACAACGCAATACCCTCGATATCGGACGGATGGCGGTATTGGCGGACCGCGTCAGCCGGGATCAACCGCGGTTCAGGAACGCCAGCGCCGCGGTGAAGTCCGCCGGCTGCGGCGCGCTCGCCGCCACCGCGCCGCCCTTGGGCCGCTCCAGCTGCAGCCTGCGCGCGTGCAGCATCGGGCGCAGCAGCTCCAGCCGGGCGCCGCTGGGGCTGGTCAGCTGCGCTGGACCGCCGTAGCGCCCGTCGCCGAGCAGCGGCAGCCCCCGCGCCGAGAGGTGCACCCGCACCTGGTGGGTGCGGCCCGTCTCCGGATACGCCTCGATCAGCGCAGCCGTGCTCCCGCCCTTGCCCAGCGTCCAGCGCTTCTCCACCTTCGCGCGGGTGTGCGCGGGCTCGCCGAGCGGGTCCGGCTTGCGCCGCCCGGGCGAGGTGAGGTCGGGGCCGAGCGCGAGGTCGATGTCGAGGCTATCGGGAGGGGGCGCCGCGCCCGCCGCGCCAGGCCGCGTGTCGAGGCAGAGCGCGAGGTACTCCTTGCGGACCTTCCCCTGCTTGAAGGCGCCCAGCATCCACGCCTGCGCCGCGCGGGTGCGGGCGAGGGCGCAGACGCCGGTCGTGCCGCGGTCGAGCCGGTGCACCAGGAACGCCTGCCGCCGCTCGCGACGCTCCTCGAGGAGCTCGTTCACCAGCGCGGTCAGGTCGGCGCCGCCAGCGCGGCCCTCTTGCGCGAGCACGCCGGCGGGCTTGTCGACGAGGATCACCTCCGCGTCGAGGTAGAGCAGGCGCGTCTTCTCCAGCGCCTCCGGCTCCTCGGGCACCTCGCCGCGCTCGCGCAGCTGCACCTCGATGCGGTCCTTGGCTTGCAGCTGCTGCCCGGGCTGGCGGATGCGCACGCCGTTGACGTAGGCGCCCCCGCGGGTGATCGCCGCCTCGGCGTCGGCAAGTGTAATACCACCGCGCTCCGAGACGAACGGCGCCAGCGAGGCGCCCGCGTCCTTCGCCTCCGCCTGCAGCACCAGCTTGGAGGGAGGGCGGCGCGAGGGGCGCACGACGCGCCCGGGCTTCGCCGCTGCCTCGGGCGGCGCCTTCGGCTCGGACCCGCTCATGGCGCGGGCCGGAGGATCGCGGTGGCGCCCGCGCGGTTCAGTTCAGCGCCTTGGCCGCAGCGCACGCGCCGGCGCCGCACGCAGCCGCGCCGCAGCCGCCGCTCTCGGCGGAGCTCGCTGCGGAGGCCTTCTTGGCAGGGCCGGTGCTCTGGTACCCGTCGGAGTACCAGCCGCCGCCCTTGAGCGCGAAGGAGCTGCGCGAGATGAGGCGCTTCACCTCGGCGGAGCCGCAGGTGGGGCAGGCCTGGTAGGCGGCCTCGGTGATGCGCTGCTCGGCGTCGAACGAGCCGCAGGTCGGGCAGGAGTATTCGTAGATCGGCATGGGTAATCGATAAGCACGGATCACGGCGCGTCAAGCCCGGCGCGGCTTCCCGGTGTAGGAGACCGTACGACTCGGCTGCGGAGCGCTTCGCGAAAGCGCCTAGCCCTTTTCGACGAGGCGCACCGGAAAGCGCGAGATCGCCGAGCAGACCATGCCCTGCGGCCCCGCCACCACCGCGTGGAAGGTGCCTCGCGGCGCCAGCGCGACGGCGCCCACCGAGAGCGGGATGCGCAGCTCGTTGCCCACCGAGGCGGTCTCCAGCACGAGGTCGCCGCCGCCCTGCACGCAGAGGAACGCCTGGTCGCTCTCGGGCGACTTGCGCCAGCCCGTGCCCTGGCCGGCCTTGAGGTACATGCCGTCCACCATGAGCTGGTCGGTCTTGACCGCGTGCATCGTGTTGGCCTTGTCGTCGCTGTAGCGGGCGTCGCTGATGAGGTTCACGCTCTGCACACTGCCTCCTGGATGGTGCGGGGACGGCTTGCTGGCCGGGGCAGGCTGGGAGGGCCGCGCGCCGGGAGGCCGGTTTCTAGAGGATCGGGACCCCTGGGGCAAGGGGCGTCGCGGGAAGGCCCCTTTGCTACGGCTTGAGCTCTAGCTCCGCCGCCGCGCTTGCCCCCTCGCCCACGATCACTTCGGCCGTCACCTTGCCGAGCCGCTCGTGCCACGCCTCCAGCGTGTACTTCCCGGCGGGCAGGCCCGCGAGCGCGAAGGCGCCGTCCTTGCCCGTCACGGCGAAGAACGGGTGGCTGACCACGCCCGCGAAGGCGCGCATCCAAGGGTGTACGTCGCACACCAAGGGGACGGTTACTTGTTGTTCCTGGAACCTGCGCTCCACCACCAGGCCCTTGAGCGGCATCGCCACGTTGAACGAGTTGGGGCCGCGCGTGAGGCCCGCGCCCTGGCCTCGCGCGTTGACGTTGTGGAGCACGTCGTCGCTGTTCTTGATGGTGAGGGTCTGTCCGGCGCGGATGCCGAACACGCGCGGGCTGTAGTCGCAGTGGCGCTGGTCGAGGACGACCTTTTCGGCGGGCACCGGATAGTCGCCG
>JAYWAO010000460.1:0-10208 GCA_043782365.1 Deltaproteobacteria bacterium | reverse complement strand
ACTACGAGTCGCAGGGCAAGCGGCCGTACCTGATCGCTGAGGAAGTCGGGACCCCGAAGCGGTAGAAGAGAGCGTCGGACTCAAGTCGGGGAGCGCTCGTGTGCGGCATCTGCGGTGAGATCCGGTTCGGCGCCCGCCCCGACGAAGAGGGCGTGCGGCGAGGCACGCGCGCCCTCGCCCACCGTGGACCCGACGCAGAGGGGTTCTTCACCGACGGCCCCGCCGCGCTCGGCCACCGCCGGCTCTCGATCCTCGACCTCGCGGGCGGCGCGCAGCCGATGGTGCAGGACGGCGTCGCGCTGGTCTTCAACGGGCAGGCCTACCACCACGACGAGCTGCGGAAAGACCTGCGCAAGCGCGGCCACCCGTTCCAGACCCGCTCCGACACCGAGGTGGTGCTGCGGGCCTACCTCGAGTGGGGCGAGGAGTTCGCCGAGCGCGTGCACGGGATGTTCGCCCTCGCTCTGTGGGATTTACGCGAGCACCGGCTGGTGCTGGCGCGCGACCGGCTGGGGAAGAAGCCTTTGTATTACTCTTTGGGCCCGGCGGAGGGCCCGCTGCAGCAGGTCGCGCAGCCCGCTCCGCCAGCGGAAGAGGAGTGGGTCCACGGCGCGCGGCTGGTCTTCGCCAGCGAGCTCAAGGGGCTCTTCGCCCACGGCGCGGTCGCCAGCACGCTCGACACCCAGGCCCTGGTCCAGTACCTCGCCGCCGAGGCGGTCCCGGGCGCGCGCTCGATCACCGCCGGGGTCTTCAAGCTGCCCCCGGGCTGCACGGCGGTGTTCGACCAGCGCGGGCTGCGCCTCCGGCGCTACTGGGAGCTGCCCGCGCCGACCCCGCGCGAGCTGCGGCCCCGGCGCGGCGCGGGCCCGGCGGGCCTCCCTTCGGGGGAGCTGCACGACGCGGCGGTGGAGCTGCTGCGGCTGCTCGACGGCGCGGTCGCGCGCAGGCTCCAGGCCGACGTGCCCGTGGGCGTCTTCCTCTCGGGCGGGGTCGATTCGAGCGCGGTGGCGGCGCTGGCCGTGCGCCACGTGCGGGCGCTCGAGACCTTCTCGATCGGCTTTCGCGAAACGACCTTCGACGAGACCCCCTGGGCCCGCCTGGTGAGCGACCGCCTCGGGACCCGCCACCGGGTGGAGCTGCTCGGCGGCGACGACTGCCTCGCGCTCCTGCCCGACGCGGTCGCCGCGCTCGACGAGCCCTTCGCCGACGCGAGCTTCCTGCCGACGCTCCTGCTCTCGCGCTTCACCCGCAGGCACGTGAAGGTGGCGCTCTCGGGCGACGGCGGCGACGAGCTGTTCGCGGGCTACGATCCGTTCCTCGCCCACCGGCCCGCCGCGCTGCTCGCCCGGGCGCCGCGCGCGCTGATCGGCCTGCTCGCGCGCGCTGCGGGTGTGCTGCCCTCGGCGGCCGGCAACATGAGCCTCGACTTCCGCGTGAAGCAGTTCCTCCGGGGCGCCTACGCCCGGCCCGCGCTGCGGCACGCCTCGTGGCTGGCGGCGTGGCTGCCCGGCGAGCTGTCTTCCTTGCTGGTCCCGGAGCTGCGGCCCTTGGCCGACGAGGCGCACGTCTTCGCGGCGGTCCTCGGCGACGTGCACAGGGCCCGCGCGCTCGGGGTGCGGCCGGGCTCGATCGACGAGGCGCTGCGCTTCTATACCCTCCGGTATCTCACCGACGACATCCTGGTGAAGGCCGACCGCGCCTCGATGGCCGCCTCGCTCGAGCTGCGCGCGCCCTTCCTCGACACGCAGGTGGTGGAGTTCGCCGCCAGGCTCCCCTGGGAGCTCAAGCTGGGCGTCACCGGCACCAAGCTGGTGCTCAAGCAGGCGCTCGCCGGCCTCGTGCCGGCCGAGGTGCTGCGGCGGCCGAAGAAGGGCTTCGGCATCCCGGTGGCCGCGTGGCTGCGCGGGCCGCTGCGGCCGCTGCTCGAGGACCTCTGCTCGCCTTCGAACCTCGCGCAGACCGGCCTCTTCGAGCCGGCCGCAGTGCAGGCCGCCCTGCAGCGCCACCTGCGCGGCGAGGCCGACCTGCGCAAGCCGCTCTGGACGCTCTTGATGTTCCTCCTCTGGAGCCGCCGCTGGGGCGCGCAGCAGCAGGCGACGCTTTCGGCCGCGTGAAAGGACTTCACATGCCACGCAAGGTGCTGGTCACTGGCGGAGCGGGGTTCATCGGGTCGCACCTGGTGGCGGCGCTGCAGGCCCGCGGCGATACGGTCTCCATTATCGACAACTTCGAACCGTTCTATCCCGAGCGGCTCAAGCGCCGCGCGGTCTTGCCCCTGCTGGTGGCGGGCGCGCGTCTCTTCGAGGGCGACATCCGCGACCAGGCGGCGCTCGAGCTTGCCTTTGCCAAAGCGAAGCCCGATGCCGTGGTGCACCTCGCCGCCAGGGCCGGCGTGCGGCCCTCGTTGGAGGACCCGCCCGGGTACATCGACACCAACGTCCGCGGCACCGCCTGCCTCCTGGAGGCCGCGCGCAAGGCGGGCGTGCGGCGCTTCGTGCTCGGCTCTTCGTCGTCGGTGTACGGCGCGACAGCCACGCCGCCGTTCGCCGAGACCGCGCGCATCGACTCGCCGCAGAGCCCCTATGCCGCCAGCAAGGCCGCCGCCGAGCTGCTGGCCCGCACTTACCACAACCTCTTCGGGATGGAGATCGCCAGCTTGCGCTTCTTCACGGTCTACGGCCCGCGGCAGCGCCCCGACCTCGCCATCACCAAGTTCGCCCGGCGGATGCTGGCCGGAGAGCCGCTGCCCTTCTTCGGCGACGGCTCGGCGGCGCGCGACTACACCTGGGTGGAGGACATCGTCGCCGGCGTGGTCGCTTCGCTAGAGGTGCCCTTGAAGTATGACATTTTCAACCTGGGCGGCAACCGGGTCACCACGCTGGTGGAGCTGATCGCGCTGCTCGAGGGCGCGCTGGGGGTCAAGGCGGTGCTCGACCGGCAGCCCGCGCAGGCGGGGGACGTGCCGATCACCTCGGCCGACCTGACGCACTCGGCGGCGGTGCTCGGGTACCGGCCCGGGACGCCGATCGACCAGGGCATCCAGCAGTTCGCGCGATGGGTGCAGGGCGAGGGGGCGGACTGGGTGTGATGCGCTGAGGACTTCCCGGTCACCCCGATCGCACGCACGGGAAGGGGCTTGCCGTCGAGGTCCCGCGCGTCGAAGGCGGGCTTGGGTGGCGGCACGATCAGCCAGGCCGGGAGACCCACCACACCGAGGCCACCATCAACTCAACCCCTCAGCAAGGGTGTTACTTCAACCCCAGCAGCTCGACCTCGAACACCAGCGTCGCGTTCGGCGGGATCACCCCGCCCGCCCCGCGCGCGCCGTAGCCCAGCTCCGGCGGGATGGTCAGCTTGCGCTTGCCACCCACCTGCATGGTGATGACGCCCTGGTCCCAGCCGGCGATCACCTGGCCCGCGCCGACGTTGAACTCGAAGGGCTCCTTGCGGTCCACGGATGAGTCGAACTTCTTCCCGTTGGTGAGCCAGCCCGTGTAGTGCACGGAGACCTTCTGGCCCTTCTTCGGCACCGCGCCCGTACCCACCACCAGCTCCTCGATCTGCAGCTCGGCCATCTGTGTGTCTCCTTGGGTGCTGTCTCTGCGGGGAATCCTTGTACCGCCAGAGCGGCGCGCTGTGTTGTCCGGCGCTACCGCGGCAAGTTCTCGTCGGGATACGGCGACTCGCCGGGACCGAGGCGGTAGACGCGCACCACCGAGACGTCGAGCAGCCGCTCCTCGTGCCACGGCTTGCGCGCCTCGAGCGCCTGCTCCGCCGCGCAAGCATGCGACCCGAAGCGTCCCTCCTGCACCACCACGTAGCAGGCCCGCCCCGCGCGGCAGGCGCGCCCGCGCACCAGGGTCGTCAGCGAGAGGTCCTCGCGTCCGAGCCCGGCGAAGAGCAGGCGCAGCGACTCGGGCTGGTCGCTCGCCACTTCGGCGTTCCGCTCGACGCCCGCCAGCGCGAGCGCGGCCTCGTGCAGGCCGGTGGTGCCGACCTCGCTGGTGGGCGACCACGCAAGGAGCGGCGGCTTGCCCGGTAAGCCGTCCAGCGCGGCGAGCGGCGAGAGCCACACCCGCGGGTGCGGCGCGGTGGAGGCGGCTGCGAAGGCCTCGGCGCCCGGTCCGGCGATTGCGCAGGCGAGGAGTGTGAGGCTGGAGGCGGCAGTGGGCAGGCCTTCGCGCGTGCGCAGGCGCTCCACCAGCGCGCCAGCGCCCGCGGCGGCGAGCAGGAAGAGCGGCGGGAGCAGGAGCACGCTCTCCTCGGGCCAGACCGGGTGCGCCCAGAAGAGCACCACCGTGGCGAGACCGAACCACACGAGCAGGAGCCTCGCTCCCGGTGGCCCTGGCTTCGCTGCCTCCTGGTTTCCTGGGCTCCGCAGCGTTGGTAGTTCGTCGGGATTCGCGCGGTGCCAGCGGAGGCCGCCAATCAGCGCCAGCGCGCCGGCGAGCGCCAGCAGCAGAGTGCCTGGGCCGAGCTTCACCAGCGCGAGCAACAGGTGCAGCAGCGGCGACGGAGCCTCGCCATACTCGCTGTAGAGCACGCCGCGAAAAGAGTATTCGCAGGGCGCCTCCAGCGGACCGAAGAGGCGCGGCCCCAGGAGCGCGGCCAGGGCGGCGGCGGCGAGCGGCAGGGCCGAGCGGAGCGCTGGCCGCGGAGTCCGGTTGAGCACGAGCGCAGCGGGCACCAGCAGCACGAGCAAGCCCCAGCGCCCGAGCAGGCCCAGCGCGGCCGAGGAGAGCAGGGCGCCCGCGAACCAGCGCCCGCGGTGCTGCGCTTGCGACGAGCCCGGCTCGCCCTCGGCGCGCGCAGCGACCTCGACGGCGCAGAGGCACAGGCTGAGCGCCAGCGGGTCCACCAACGGCAGGTGGCCGCCCGCGCGGTCGGCGCCGAGCAGCGCCGGGGCCACCGCGAACGACGCCGCCGCGAACATCCCCGCCAGCGCCCCGAACAGCCTGCGCGCGAGGAAGGCCGCGACGACCACGCCGGCCGCGCCCGCCAGCGCAGGCGTCCCGCGCAGCACCGTCTCGGGGGAGAGGCCCAGCGCGGCGGCCAGCGCCGAGAGCGGCGCCGCCAGCAGGGCCCTGAGCACGGGGTGACCAGCGCCATCGCGCGCGCCGGTCGCGAGCCGCGTCCAGGCGCGGGCCTCCTCCTCGGTGAGCGCGTCGGCCGAGAGGAAGAAGAGCCGCAGGAAGAGGCCCAGGCCGGCGCAGGCGACGACCACCGCGCTCGCGGACGAAGTCCACGCCGCGAGCCCGGGCGGTCGTTCGCTGGCTGCGGCGGCGGGCGCGGGGGGGCTCATGTCGGGGCCACTTCTTCTCTCACGTGCGGCTCCGGGCGGGGAGCGGGAGCGCAGATCTCTCTCGTCGGCGCGCTGGGGACGCATGCGCTAGGATACAGGGGTGCATCTCCTTCCCAAAAGGAAGCCCCGCTTCGCCGCCGGCCTCTGGCTGCGCCAGGCGCTTGCGGGACTCGTCTGCGCCGCCAGCCTCTCCCTCGCCGGGCACGCGCCCGCCGCTCGCGCCGATACGCCGGTGGGCACGCCCGCGAAGCCGCCCGAGGCCGCCCTCGCCGAGATCAAGCTCGACGTCCACCAGTTCCGCGTCGCCGAGAGCTACTCGGGCGCGGTCTCGTATTATCGAATCGTCGAGGATCCCAGCGAGCCGTTCCTCCGCGCGGTCTACCGGCCGCCGCTCGAGACGGTCACCCTCGGCTTCGAGGTGCCCGAGCAGCTGCGCACCACCACCAAGAGGCTGCGCTGGAAGTGGCGCGCGATGGTGCTGCCGAAGGGCGGCGACGAGTGCAAGAGCGGCTTCACCGACTCGGCCGCGATCGTCTATGTGATGTGGAAGCGCGGCTTCAAGTGGTACGCGCTCAAGTATGTCTGGAGCACGGTCGGCAAGAAGGGCCAGACCTGCGACCAGAAGCGCAACCTCTTCGTCGTGCAGGACACCATCATCCGGCAGACGGGCGGGCCCACCGGGGTCTGGATGACCGAGGAGATCGACCCCGCCGCCGAGTTCCGCGCCCACTTCGAGAACGGCGACGCGAACGCCGAGGTCCCCGCCTTCGTGGGGATCGGCATCATGTCCGACGGCGATCAAACCAAGAGCGTCTCGGCCGCCGATTACACCGGGTTCGTCATCCTGCATTGAACAGGACGATGGGCTGGGTGGCTACGCCGGGCGCGGGCGCCTCGCGACGTGGCCGGCGTTCGCAACATGCTCCTACAGCTCGGTCTCATCGCCCATCGCGAAGCCCGGGTGCTCGGCCGGCTCCTGCTGCTGCCGCTGCTGACCCGGCGGCGGGAGCTGCAGGCCGCCGCTCGAGCCGGCGCGCGCCTTGAGCGCCGCCAGCACCTGCTTCTGCTCCTCCTCGGTGAGCGCTTCCCTCGCCTCGGGCGGCGGCGGCGCCTGGTACTTGAACGGGCGGGCGACGACCTCCTTCACCTTGCCGACGATCTCCTCGGGGGGCCGGTCGAGCTGCTGCGCCAGCGCGCGCGCGACCGCGCGGGAGGCGGGCGGGACCTCTTCGCCCTGGGCCACCTTGCGCAGCCGGTCCAGCTGCTCGGGCGGCGTTCTCCGCTTGCGCCAGCGCGAGAGCGACACCTCGCGCGCGAGCTCCACCAGCACGTCCGCCTCGCCCTCTTCCCCGGCGATCAGCGCTTGCGCCTCGGCCGCCGCGCAGAGCCGGTCCACCGCCTCGGGCCGGTTCTCGAAGAGCGACTGCAGCCGCTGCGCGAACGGCCCCTGGACGATTCGAGCCTGCGCCGAGGGCTTCATCGCGCTCTTCGGGAGGATCGGCTCCTGCCACCCGAACGCGTCGTCGCGCCAGCGGTCGGAGCGGGGCAGGCGGCGGCCGCGGGCGTCGAAGCCGAGCGGGGCGGCGCCCTTGTAGACGCGGCCGTCGGGGAGCGTCAGGCCGCGGTCGATGGCCATCTGCTGCAGCGTGCCCGCCGAGAGCTTGGCGGACATCGGGTCCTTCTGCAGCGCCGCTACGCCCGCCAGGGGGTCGAACACCGCGCCCGCCAGCGAGCTGCGCCCCGACGCAGCCGCCTCCGCCGCCGACGCCGACCTCTCCAGCGCCGCGCGCGCGCCGTCGGGCGAGAGCGGGTTGGCCACGCCGGGCGTGCGCGGCGTGATCGCCGGCATCATCACCCGCTTCTCCTGCTGCGGCCCCTTCGGTGTCAGCGCCGGGCCCTCCATCAACACCGCCGACGAGGGCCGCGACATCCGGTTGATCGGCGCCATCGCCTTGGCGCCAGTCGAGACCACCTGGCTGGAGAAGTTCCGGCCCTGCTGCTGCTGTGGAGGCGGCGGCGCGTTGACGTTGGGGATCGACGGCGCCTGGGCGCCAGGCGGCGGCGCCGCTGCTGGCTGCTTCGCAGGCGCCGCGGAGGAAGGGGCCTCCACCACCTTGGAGCCCTTGGGCGGCGCGGGCGGCCGGCTCGAGGCCAGCGCGTCGGTGGTGGTGACCGACTGCGAGGCCGCTTCGGCGGCCTTGATCAACGGCGCGAACGGCTCGGGCAGGAACGGCGGCCAAGGCGCCACCATGCCCATCCGCTTGGCCGCGGCGGGCGCCTTCTTGAACGCAGCGCACTGCGCGGAGAGCAGCTTCTGCCACGACGCCTGGTCGGCCTCGGGCAGCGGCTCGCCGAGCGCGAACCGGGCCGCGTTGGCGCCCGCGTTGCCCTGCCCCGCGGGCGCGAGCAGCTCCTTGACGCGGCTGGCGCCGACCACCGAGCTGGCCGAGAACGCGGCGCGCGCGAAGTCGCCCGCGATCATCGCGACTTTTTCGAACTCGCGCCGCAGCTTGAGCGCCGCGGGTATGCCGCCCTCGGCGAGCGCGCGCGCCCCCTTGCCGAGGCGCGGATCGGTGAGCAAGTCCCCGGCGGCGAGCAGCAGGTCGGAGAGCTGCTTCTCGTCGGCGCCGGCCTCCAGCACGCAGCGCGCAGCGGCGAGGCGGGCGCCCTTCTGCTGCTTGAGATCCGCGGCCAGCTCCACCAGCAGCGCTGGCGCGGCCGTGCCCAGCTCCTTCTGGTCGGAGGGCTCCATGCCCAGCGCCGCGCCGAGCGCGGCGAGCGCGGCGGTGTCGCGGCGGCCGAGCTGGTCTGTGTACTCGGGCAGGGACTTCCAGCTGCCCCAGGAGTCCTTGCGGAAGGTTTCGAGGATCGCCATGGCTTGGTGGCGCGAGAGTACCACCGTCCCGCGCGCTTGCCCGCGCTGCAGGCATGCGCAGGGGCTCCGCCGACTGGCGACGGGAGGCAAGCTGTTCGGTGCTCCAGGACCAGTGCTAGAACCAGCCGTGCTCGCACGCTGCCCGACCTGCCGCAACACCTTCTCCACCGACCGGACCGGGCGGCAGGAGTGCCCCTCTTGCGGCAAGCCGCTCGTCGTCCCCGAGCAGCCGCCCGCCGCGCCGAAGGTCCCAGCGGCTGCGCCCGGGTCCGCTGCGCCCGGGCCAGAGGCGGGTCCCACCCCCGCAGCGCCGCCGCCAGGGTTCGCCGACCCGCCCGTTCCCGAGCCCGTCGGCACGCCCTGGGAGCGCCGCGGAGATGGCCCCGGCCAGATCCCGCCCCTCAAGGCCTGGGCCGACACGCTGATGCTCGCGCTCTTCGAGCCCGCCAAGCTCTTCTCGATGATCCGCATCGAGGACCACTGGAGCCACCTCAAGTTCGCGCTCTGGACGGGGGCGGTGTTCTCGGTCATCGGCCAGGTGCTCGGGCACGTGCTCTCCGGTCCGCTCAACGAGCAGATGCAGAAGCAGCTGGCCCTGCTCCCCAAGCAGCCGCCGCCGTGGATGATGGACTGGATCAAGTGGAGCAGCGACAACAGCCTCCCGCTCATGCTGGGGGTGGCCGCGCTCGCGCCGCTGTTCGTCTTCCTCTTCCTCTACGCGCAGGCGGGGGTCACCCACCTCGCGGTCCTGTTGTTGGGACAGAACAAGCGCGGGTTCGCGGCCACCTTCGCAGCCGCCGCCTACGCGATGGCCCCCGCGGTGCTCTACGCGGTGCCGGGCTGCGGCGCGTACATCGCGCCGATCTGGATCGCCGTGCTGACGGGCATCGGCTTGAAGTACACGCACGGCATGACGGTGGGCGGCGCCGTCGGGGCGACGCTCGCGCCCTATCTGCTCCTCTGCTGCTTCTCCTGCGCGGTGATCTTCGCGTTCCTCTCGCTGCTCGCGCCCGGCCTCGCCGCGATGGGCGGATAGCCGCGGTGCTGGCCGGGAGCCCGCCACACGAGGGGAGCCCGCTGGCCCCCCTCGCCGAGCCCGTCGATGCGACCGGCCTCTCGTGGGTCTGGGCAGGTTCGCCCTCGGTGCTGGCGGTGGCCTGGGGCGCGCTCGGCGCGCTCTCGCTCCTGGCAGCGGCGCTCTTGCGGCTCGACCTGCCCGGCCTCGACTTCTTCGCCTGCCCCCTGCGCGCGGCCACCTCTGTGCCCTGCCCGGGGTGCGGCGCGACCCACGCCTTCGTGCTGCTCGCCCACGGCGACCTCGCCGCTGCCCTCTTCGCCAGCCCGCTCTGGGCCTGCGTCGCGCTCGGGCTCTGGCTGCACGCCGCGCTGACGCTCGCGCGCCTCTTGGGTCTGCGGCGCGCGCTGGTCTTCTCGCTGCCGGCAGAGCGATCGCGCTCGGCGCGGCTCTTCGCGGGCGCGCTCTTGCTCGCCAACTGGGCCTTCGTCGTGCTCGTCTCCCGCGGCGGCGCGCGGTGACCGGCGCGCTGCTCTGGGCCTCGCTGCTCGGCCTCTCGTACCTCGCGGGCTCGGTGCCGTTCGGGCTCTTGATCGCCCGCGCCGTCACGGGCAAGGACGTCCGCGGGGTGGGCTCGGGGAACATCGGCGCCACCAACGTGGCCCGGGCCGCGGGCCGCACCGCCGCCGTCGCCACGCTGGTGCTCGACGCGCTCAAGGGCTTCTTCCCGGTGCTCTTCGCGCTGCGCACGGAAGGCCCGCAGGCCGGGCTGCTCGGCGCCGCCTGCGCGGTGGCCGCGGTGCTCGGCCACTGCTTTCCCGTGTGGCTAGGCTTCAAGGGCGGCAAGGGCGTGGCCACCGGGCTGGGCGTGGCCCTCGCGCTCTCCCCGCCGGCGGCGCTGGCGGGCGGCGTGACCTGGCTCGTGCTCTACCAGGGCTTCAAGGTCTCCAGCATCGGCTCACTGGGCGGCGTCGCGGTGGCGCTGGTGGTCGCGGCGCTCTGGGCGCCCCGCTCGG
>JAYWAO010000459.1:0-10223 GCA_043782365.1 Deltaproteobacteria bacterium | reverse complement strand
CGTGAATCCGACACGCGCCCGCAAGCTACTCCGGGCTCTGGTCCATTCTGGGCGCGTCCGCTTCACCGACTACTGCGCGCTCCGCATGCTCGAGCGGGGCGTTCAGGCAGTCGAGGTCTTCGACTTGCTCTCGAAGGCGCCGGCCTGCCATCTCCAGGCGAACGGGCGCTGGCGTATCCCTGGAGCGGAGTTGACGGCGATCGTCGAGTTGGTCGAGGACGCAGTGGTGGTGACTCTCTTCCGCGGTGACGAAGATGAAGAAGACGAATCCTAAGAAGCCCGGGCGGTGCTGGAACTGCAAGAACCGGACGCTGGTTGCGTCCACGTTCCATACCGAACGGAAGGTCGGCGGCCGGACATTCTCGTCCGAGCTACCGGCCCTGACCTGCAGTCATTGCGGGGAGCGCACCATCTCTGGTCCCGACCTTGCGGCCTTCGACTCGGCCGTGGCCGGTGAGCTCGCACGCAGTGGCGCCTCGTCAGCCGAGGCGGTCCGCTTCCTCCGCAAGAGCATGGCGCTGACTGCAGCGGAGCTCGGAGCGCTGCTCGAGCTGCGCCCCGAAACCATCTCCCGGATGGAGAACGGCAAGGTTCCTGCCGACCGCCGGACGCTTGCGCTGCTCGGTTCTCTCGCGCTCGATCATCTCGAAGGGCGCACTGACACGGCCGACCGGCTGCGCGTGCTGGCTCATCCGCCGAAGAACCGCAGGCGCGTAGAAGTGCGCTCGCGTGTGGCGTGATACGTCACCGGCCTGGCGACACAGGGACTGAAAATCCCCGTGTCGTTGGTTCGATTCCGACCTCGGGCACCTTCGTTAGTTAGAGGACCGCGCGCAGCACCTGCACCACCATCGCGAGGTTGATGACGCCGCCCACCGCGAACGAGAGCGTCCGAAAGGGCTGCGTGGCGGTCAGGTAGAACGCCGCGTGCAGCAGGCGGAGCACCACGAAGCCGCCGAAGAGGCCCGCCGCCACCGCCGTGCCGGGCTGGGTCTGCGTGTAGAGGAAGCCGATGACGAAGAAGGGCACGGCGTTCTCGAGCGCGTTCGAGTGGGCGCGCTTGATGCGGGCCACCGCGGGTGGCTCCACCTCCACGTGGACGGCGCCGCGGTTCACCTTCACGTCCTCTTCGTTGATGATCTTCCTGCCGTCGTTGCGGATCTTCGCCGTGAGGAAGCCGAGCGCGTAGAGGCTGACGACGAGGGCGGCGCAGGCGATGGCGTAGAGCACGACGACGGGCTGCTGCAGTAGAGGCGTCAAGGTTCGTCTCCTGGTAGCCCCGGAGGGGCGTGGTGGGCGGCGCACGGGTAGACGGGGCGCCGGGGGAAGACTCATCGGTCGTCCGCAAGAAAGTTTGCGCCTTGACGCCCGACGTCGTCCAACGCAGGCTCGACCGATGTCTGCCGAGCTGGCCACGTTGAAGGCCGCGCAAGAGGGGGAAGAGGGCGCGTTCGCCCGCCTCGTTGCGCCCTACCGCCGCGAGCTGCGGGCGCACTGCTACCGGATGTCGGGGTCGCTGCACGACGCCGACGACCTGTTGCAAGAGAGCCTGCTGCGTGCGTGGAAGGGCCTCGGCCGCTTCGAGGGTCGCTCCAGCCTGCGCACCTGGCTCTACAAGGTCACCACCAACGCCTGCGTGGACGCGCTCGAGCGCCGCGCGCCGCGGCTCCTGCCGGCGGACCTCGGACCGGCGGCCAGCCCGGGCGCGGCGATCGGCCCCCCCTCCCTCGACCAGGCGTGGCTCGGTCCCTGCCCGGCCGACCTCTACCTGGCGGCCTCGCCCGAGACGCGCCAGGTCGAGCGCGAGAGCGTCACGCTCGCCTTCCTGGTGGCGCTCCAGCTCCTCCCGGCCAAGCAGCGTGCAGTATTACTCTTGCGGGACGTGCTCGGCTGGGAGGCGAGCGAGTGCGCCGGCCTGCTCGACCTGTCGGTGGCGGCGGTGACCAGCGCGCTCCAGCGGGCGCGGGCCACGCTCGCCGAGCGCGCTGGCGAGGCGCGCACGGCGCCGCCGTCGCTCGAGGACCCGGAGGTGTCCGCGCTGCTCTCCCGCTACCTGCGGGCGTGGGAGCTGGCGGACCTCGGCGCGTTGGTGGCGCTCCTGCACGAGGACGCCACCCTGGCGATGCCGCCGCTGTCGCAGTGGATGGCGGGCCGGGCCGCGATCGCCGAGGCGATCGGCGGGATGGTGTTCGCGCCGGCCGGCCCTGGCGTGTTCCGCCTCGAGCCCACCGAGGCCAACGGGCTGCCGGCCTTCGCCGCGTGGCGGCGCGAGCCGGGCACCGCCGACTGGCGCCCGGTGGGAGTGCACCTCCTCGAGGTCAGAGGCGGCCGCATCGCCGCGATCATGGCCTTCCTCGACCCGCGGCTGCCGGCGGAGTTTGCGCAGCCGGGGCGACAATAGAGCTCGAGCTCCTCGCACCGGTGCGCGCGGTGTGCAGTTCGGTGCAGCAGACGAGCAGATCGGGGCGGCAAGAGCTTGCCGCCAGCCCTCCAAGCCCTCTCAAATCCAACAATTCCCTTGCGGCACGTGCCTTGCTCAACCCTCCTGCACGCCGCACGCTGCGGTCGAGTACGAACGAGAGGACTTCCACATGAACTGGACCCAAGCAGTCGCAGGAGCAGTCGCCGCCGCCGCGCTCGCAGCTTCTCCGGCCCTCGCAGACGACGCGCAGAAGGCCGCACAGGAGACGATGCACAAAGCAATGCACGACCAGGCTTCGGCGCCCACGATGGCTCCCTCGGTCCCCGACAAGATGACCGCCCAGGACGCCGTGATGCACCAGCGGATGGCGCAGCACCAGAAGGCGGCCCAGCAGGCCGCGCAGGGCCACGCGATGAAGCGGGGCATGAAGGACGGCGCGGCCGCTCGCAAGGACGCCGCGGGTCGCAGCAGCATGGGCGGGATGAGCGGGGCCAGCGGCGACCACATGTCGGGCGACATGATGAACGGCGACCACATGCCGGCCGACATGATGAAGAGCATGGGCGGGATGATGGGCGGCGGCACCAGCGGTGGCGGGATGGGCGGCGGCGGAATGGGCGGGCACCTGACTGCCGGCACCAAGTCCACCGGGTCGACGGCCACCCCCGAACCCAAGCGCTGACCGGAGTCGATCGTGCAATTGGCCGCCTTGTTGATTCTCCTCGCGCAGGTCGCCACCAGTGGCGTCAGCGGCGCCAGCGGGCACCTCCTCGCGGGGGCTCGCGCCTTCCGGGAGTTCCACTTTCAGGAGGCCTTGGTCGAGTTCCGGGTCGCGCAGAAGCTCGGCGCTCCCGAAGCTGCGGGCTACACGGGGGCCACGCTGGTGAAGCTGGGCAGGGCGGATGAAGCGCTCGAGGTGTTCGCGACCGCGAGCACGGGCGACGCGCTCCTCGACTACTACCGGGCGGTCGCCTGCCATCAGGCGCGCCTCTATCTCTGCGCGGACAAGTTCTTCGCCGGCGTCGAAGGGCGCTCTGGTCCCCACATCGCCGAGGAGACGGCGAAGGTCCGGGCCGCCATCCGGGCCGCGCTCTCCGCCGAGCCTTCGCGGGACACGATCGACTGGTACCTGACCAGGTGCGCTGCGCTGCAGAAGGGCGGTCGCCCGGTCCTGGCGGCCGCCAACTGTGAGGAGGCGGTCGGCCTCGGTGAGCGCCGGAAGGACCGGTACGGCAAGGTCGAGGCTGACAAGCTTCGGGGCAGCAGCGCGAAGGCCGCGCCTGCGGTGGAGGGGCGATGATCGCCATCCTGCTGGCGTCCACGTTGTTGCTCGCGGCCGGCGGCGATCCGTGCGCCGCGGTCGAACCGGCCCCAGTCGCCGATGCCACGGCAGCGGCGGTCTACCGCGCAGTGGGCGACGACGAGCGCGCGGCCGGGACCATCGACACGGCCATCCTCGCCTACCGCACTGCCGTCTCGCTCGATCCGGAAGACAAGGCCGCTCGCGCCGCCCTGGCCGAGCTCTGCGTTCAGCGAGGAGCGCCCGGAGATCGGTTCCAGCGTGGACTCGCGCTCCTCGAAGCCGGTGACACCACCGGCGCGATCGCGGCGTTCGACGCCACCAGAGCCGCTGGTGCGGACACCTCGGCCGCGCTGCTCGAAGGCATCGCCCAGTACGAGCGTGGAGAGCTGGAGGCCGCCCGGCCGCTCTTCCAGGAGGCGATGGCAGACCCGGCGCACCGGGACGCGGCCAGCTTCTACCTGGGGCTGATCGCGCTGCAGCAAGGAGCTGGACCGGAGGCCGCAGCACTGCTGGATGCAGCCGCCTCGAACCCGGGCTTTGCGCCGGCCGCGGCCGACCTCGCCCGCCTCGCGCGTCGGGAGGGCAAGCTCGTGCTGTCCGTGCTGGGGGAGGCCGGTTGGGACTCCAACGCGGCGCTCGCGCAGTCAGGCACACCGGTGTCGTCGTCGAGCGACGGCGCCGGGGCGCTGACCTTTGGGGCGCTCTACCGGCCCAATGGTGACTCCGGCCCCTACCTGCGCGGGCTGGGCTCGTATCGCAAGCAGGCCCGGTTCGGCGAGATCGACCTCGGCGGCGCTTCGCTGGCGGCCGGCTGGCAGCACCGGAAGGCGGGCAAGGGACTGCTGGGCGAGTACGAATACGACTACCGCGCCCTCGGCTCGGCGTCGTATCTCTCCGCGCATCGGCTCCTGGCCGCGGGCTGGTTGGCGCTTGGCGACGTCACCTTCGGGGTCTCCGCCCTCGGGCAGCAGCAGTCTTATCTCGCGTCCCTTTATGTTCCGTTCAACGGCCTCTATCTCCGCGGCGAGGCCTCGGCGCGCATGGCGGTCGGGGACGGCTGGCTCGAGATCGCCTACCGGGCGGCGCGCGATGGCGCGAAGCAAGAGGACCTGAGGTGGTTCGAGCACGGCCCTCGGGCTGCGCTCCGTTGGCCGCTGTCCCTGAAGGCCCGGCTGGGATTGGATGCAGCCTTCACGCTGCGCTCCTACGCGGCGGTCGGCTCGGCCCTCGGTTTGAAGCGCTCCGACGTTTATGTCGATGGTGCCGCCTTCGTTGAATGGGATCTCGATCAGCGCTGGTCGATGAGAGGCGCCCTGGTGGGGCGCGTCGCTTCCTCCAACGCTGCCTCCTTCAGCTACACGAGCCTCGCTCCGACGCTGGGGCTCGCCTGGGTGAACGCCCTGTGACCGCGTCGCGTGCCCTCACTCCGCTCGGCGCCGCGCTGCTCGGCCTGCTGGGTGCGCTCGGGGCGACGCTCTATCTGCACCGCGCTGCCTCGGCGGCGCTCGACACGGTGCTCGAAGAGCGCCTGCGTGGGGCGGGGGAGACCGCGGCGGAGTGGCTCGGCCGCACGGGTTCCACCGCAGAGAGCCTGCGGGCGGTGATGCGCGCGAACGGGTTGGAGGGCGCCTATGTGGTGTCTCGCGACGAGCGCCTCGTGGCCGACGCCACCGGACCCGCCGGAGGAGCGCCCGGTCTGCTGCGCTTTGACGGCAGCCGGGCGGCAAGCGCCTTCGCGGGGCAGGCCACCGTGGACTTCGCGTTCGCGGTCGGAGAGCTGCGAGTGGCCACCGGCTACTTCCCCGTGCGAGCGCCGTCGGGAGAGGTCACCGGTGTCCTGGCGCTCGAGGCGGGGCAGTCCTTCAGCGCCGCGCGCGCGGGGCTGCGGCGGGCCCTCTGGGGCGGGGTCGGGCTGTCTCTGCTCGCCGCCCTGGCGTTGGGCGCCTTGTCGCTGCAGCGCGCGAGGGCCGAGGAGCTGCAGCGCAAGGCCGCCGCGAGAGCCGCGCAAGGCGAGGCGATGTCGCGCATGGCGGCGATGGCTGCGCACGAGATCCGCAACCCGATCGGCATCATCCGGGCCGCGATCGAGCTGGTGCGGGAGCGGTCCGGGTCCAAGCTGCCGCACGACGACCAGGAGGCGCTCGAAGACGCCCTCGGAGAGATCGGGCGCCTCAAGCGGCTGACCGAGGATTTCCTCGATCTGTCGAGGGAGGCGTCGCTGGCGGTCGCCCCCCTCGATCTCGCCGACCTGGCGACGGAGGCAGCCCGGGCATCGTCGTTGACGAGCCCTGGCGTAGGAGTCGACGTGCAGGTGGCTTCGCTTCGGCTCGAAGGGGACCCCGCCCGTCTCCGCCAGGTCCTCGCGAATCTACTGACGAACGCGGCGCAGGCCGGCGCGAAGCGGATCGAGATCCGCGGCGAGGCCGTGGGTGACCTCGCGCGCCTGACCGTGCGCGACGACGGACCGGGCCTCGAGCCATCCCTGCGAGGCAGGCTGTTCGAGCCGTTCGCCACCGGCCGCAAAGACGGCACGGGCCTGGGGCTCGCCATCGCGCGGAGGATCGTCGAGCGGCACGGAGGCACCCTCCGTCTCGCCGCCGGTGGGCCTCCGGGTGCAACCTTCGAATTGAGCCTGCCGCTGCGGGCCGGACTGGGAGGCTGACGTGGCGCGAGTGCTGGTCGTGGACGACGAGCTCAAGCTCGGGAAGATGGTCGGCCAGATGCTCGAGCTCGACCGCCACTCGGTGGTGGTGACGGGAGGCGGGCGCGAGGCCGTGGCGCTGCTCGCCCAGCGCTCCTTCGACGTGGTGCTGACCGACCTCAAGATGCCCGAGGTAGACGGGCTCGGGGTGCTCAAGGCCGCGCGCGCGATGGTTCCTCCGGCGGAGGTCGTGATCATGACCGCCTTCGCGACCGCTGAGAACGCGGTCGAGGCGATGAAGGCTGGCGCCGCCGACTACCTGATCAAGCCGTTCTCGATGGAGGAGCTGCGGATCCGCGTGCGCCGCCTCGTCTCGCAGCGCTCTGCTGAAACGAAGAGCGAGCAGCTCCTCGCGCGGCTGACGCCCGACCTGGTCGCCGAGAGCCCGGCGATGAAGGCTGCGCTCGCCGCCGCCCGTCAGGTGGCGGCCACCGATGCCACGGTCCTCCTGCTCGGGGAGAGCGGGACGGGCAAGAGCCAGCTCGCCCGCTATATCCATTACCAAGGCAAGCGCGCGGTGAGCCCGCTCGTCGAGGTCCACTGCGCCGCCCTGCCAGAGACGCTGCTGGAAGCGGAGCTCTTCGGCCACGAGAAGGGCGCGTTCACCGGAGCAACGCAGCGCAAGCCGGGACACCTCGCGGCAGCGAGCGGCGGCACCCTCTTCCTCGACGAGATCGGCGAGGTCACCGCTGCCACCCAGGTGAAGCTGCTCCGGTTCCTCCAGGACCATCGCTTCGTCCCGCTCGGCGCCACCGAGGAGCGCACGGTGGACGTCCGGGTCATCTCGGCGACCAACCGGGACCTCGACGCCGCGGTCAGGGATGGCTCGTTCCGCGAGGACTTCTTCTACCGCCTCAACGTCTTTGCCATCCGGGTTCCGCCGCTGCGGGAGCGCAGGGAGGACGTGCAGCCGCTCGCCGAGCGGTTGCTGGTGGGCCGCGGCCTCCCGATCGACAAGCTCACGGACAAGGCGTGTGAGCAGCTCCGCCGCCGCGCGTGGCCGGGGAACGTGCGCGAGCTGGAGAACGCGCTCGAGCGCGCGCTGATCCTCGCAGGAGACGGGGAGATCCGCGAAGAGCACCTGACCCCGATGACCCAGGCTGCGTCCAAGCAGCGCGGTCCCATCGACCTGCTGGTCGAGGGATTCGAGCTCGACGCGTTCGAGCGCGCGCTCGTCTTTGGAGCGCTGGAGAAGGAGGGCGGGAACAAGACGCACGCGGCTCGCGCTCTCGGGATCACCCGCCGCAGGCTCTACACGCTGCTGGCTGGATTTGGCGGGACAGGGAACGGCTGAAGCGGAGACTGCGGACCCCGCCCGCGACCGCCGTGCTCACACGAAGGCCGGCGGCGGCTATGCGGCCTGATGTCGTCGCTGCAGTCCTAGAGCACCGAACAGCCCCTATCGGATTCGGGTGCCTCTACCCCGTTGACTGAGCGGCATTGTCCTCTAGAGCCGGGAGTCAGCTGATCAGGATGAGAACCACACCCGAGCGCGGCGACGCGCTTCATCGGGCGACCCAAGGCCATCACCCGTGTGGAACTGCGTTGGGAGGCACGGCAACCGCGGGCTCCTGGTCGCCGGGCTTCGAAGTAGCCTTGGCTTGCCCTGGCGTCACTGGCCCGCCTGGCTCATCGGGCGCGGCTTTCTTGCCCGGCTCTTGGACTGCCAGCCTGGTGCGCTTCAACAACAGAGCATTCATCGCGACCACAAGGGTGCTGCCTGACATCGACATCGCTGCGAGCTCGGGACTGAGCACAAATGGAAACAAGACACCGGCAGCGATGGGAAACGCGACCAGGTTGTAGCCCACCGCCCACCACAGATTCTGGTGCATCTTTCGCAAAGTGGCGCGCGACAATTCTATCGCCGCGAAGACGTCGTACGGATCGCTCTTCATCAGCACCACGTCAGCGCTCTCCATTGCGACGTCAGTGCCGGCGCCGATTGCAAACCCTACGTTGGCCTGGGTGAGCGCTGGCGCGTCGTTGACACCATCGCCCACCATCCCCACCTTTTTCCCGCTGGCCTGCAGTTCCTTGACCTTGTCGGCCTTCTGCGCCGGCAAAACGTCAGCCAGGACGCTGTCGATCCCGAGATCCGCGGCGATGCGCCTGGCCGTTGCAGCGTTGTCACCGGTGAGCATCACCACCTCGATCTTGCGCTCGCGCAGCTTTGCAATCGCCGCCTTCGAACCCGGTCTGATGGCATCGGCGATTGCGATCAGTCCAATGACTCGAGCTGCCTGGGCAACGTGGACGACGGTCCGTCCGTCTCCCTGCATGCGCGCAGCCTCGGCCTCGAGTGGCCCGAGCGTCAGCTTCTGCGTATCCATGAGCAGCCGGTTGCCGAGGAAGACGGTCCCTCCAGCGGTTTCGGCGCGCGCGCCCATGCCATCGAGGCTCTCGAATCCCGTCGGCGCCGCAATGGTGAGGTTGGACGCCCGCCGGACGATGGCTTGCGCCAGTGGGTGACCGGACCCCTGCTCGACAGCGGCGGCGGCGGCCAACAGCACGTCTTCGGTGATCCCATCCGCCGTCACCAGCTCCACCACCTCCGGCTGGCCAACAGTCAGCGTTCCGGTCTTGTCGAATACGATGACGTCGAGCTTGGTGGCATCTTCGAGCGCTGACGCGTTCTTGAAGAGGATTCCGTTGGCGGCGCCCAGTCCGGTACTCACCATGACCGCCATTGGCGTCGCCAGTCCCAGCGCATCAGGGCAAGCGATGACAAAGACAGTGATTGCCATCGTCATCGCAAACAACAGCGGCTGTCCGACCGCCCAGAACCACACGCCGAACGTCACCAGTCCGGTGACGATCGCCGCTACTACCAGCCACTGCGCGGCCCTGTCAGCAAGCAGCTGGGCGGGCGCCTTGGAGCTCTGCGCTTCCTGAACCAGCTTGACGATTTGGGCGAGCGCGGTGTCGGCCCCGACTTTCGTCGCCTTGTAGCGAAAGCTGCCCGTTTGGTTGATCGTCGCCCCAATGACCTTGTCGCCTGGGCCCTTCTTTACCGGCATCGACTCCCCTGTGAGCATGGACTCATCGACCAGCGACTGGCCGCTCTCGACGGTGCCGTCGACGGGGATCTTTCCGCCCGGACGCATCACGACGATTTCGTCAGCCAACACTTCCGCCGTGGGAACTTCCACCTCGGCGCCGTTGCGGAGAACGAATGCCTTGGCCGGCGCGAGCTTCATCAGCGCCTTGATGGCGGACGATGCACCCGCCCGCGCACGCATCTCGAGCCAGTGGCCGAGCAAGATGAACACGAGCAACATCGAGATGGCTTCGAAGAACTGCCCGCCCTCGAAGAAGAACGTGGTGCCGACGCTGAAGAGATACCCTGTCCCGACGCTCAGCACGATCAGCGCGGCCATGCCCAGCTTCCGCTCCCTGAGGGCGCGCCACGCGGAGACGAAGAACGGCCAGCTCGGATAGAGCACCGCCGCCGAGGAGAAGAAGAACAGCCAGAGATTGAGCTTCAGTCCGAATGGCGGCGCCGGCGGTTCGAACATGCCGCCCATCGGCGCGAAGACGAAGATGGGTATCGTGAACACCAGGCAGACGACAAAGCGGTTGCGCATGTCGCGCACCATGGCGGGCAGGTCCTTGCCGCCGTGGCCCATCTCGTGGGCCATATCCGACATGGGGGGCTGCGCGGCCGGCTTGGCGTGCTCACCTCCTGAGTGAGGCGCGGGTGGGGCGACAGCAGCCTCCGGTGCGGGTTCCTGCCCAGCGGGTCTTGCTGGTCCGTCCAGCTTGGCCGCGGAAGGCTGCGGCGATGCAGTCTTTGG
>JAYWAO010000458.1:0-3691 GCA_043782365.1 Deltaproteobacteria bacterium | reverse complement strand
TCGCCGCCCTGCTCCGCCTCGATCTGCCGGAAGCTGGCGGCGTCGACGTTGAGGTGCTCGACGTCGATGCGCAGCTCGTCAGGCCCGAGCGGCAGCCGCGGGTCGAGCACCTCGGCCTGCTGGGGCAGCACTCCCTGCGGGCGGACCACGCGGCGCAGGCCGTAGGGGTCGAGCGTCTCCATTGCGGTGCTCCTCGAGGCAGCGCGGGGCCGCCGATTGCTTCGATACCAGTCGGATACCAGCGGCTATGGCTTCGCGGGCAGGCCGAGCTTCTTCATCACCTGCTGCAGATCGCTCCAGACCTTGCCCTTCTCACCGGGCGAGCGCAGCAGGTACGCCGGGTGGAAGGTGGGCATGGTGGGGATGCCTTGATATTCGCGCCAGGCGCCGCGCATCCGAGAGATCGGCGTCTGGTCGCGCAGCAGCGCCTGGGCGGCGAACTTCCCCAAGGTGACGATCACCTCGGGCTTGATGGCGGCCAGCTGCCCCACCAGGAACGGCTCGCACGAGGAGAGCTCGTCGGGCTCCGGGTTGCGGTTGTTGGGCGGGCGGCACTTGACTGTATTACAGATATAGACCGTCTCGCGCGAGAGGCCCATCGCCTCGATCATCTTGCCGAGCAGCTGGCCGGCCTTGCCGACGAACGGGATGCCCGAGAGGTCCTCGTCCTCGCCCGGCGCCTCGCCCACGAAGAGGAGCCTCGCGGTGGGGCTGCCGGTGCCGAAGACCAGCTTGGTGCGGCCCTTGCCCAGCTTGCAGCGGGTGCAGTTCTCGCCGATCTCGGTGAGCACCGACTCGAGCGTGGGCAGCGAGACCTTGCCGGCCCCGGCAGCGCGCACGGAGGCTGGAGCGGCCTTGGCGGCGAGCGCCGGGAGGAGCCCAGGCTGGACGAGCTGCGGCGTGGGCGCGGGAGGAGGGGGCGGTGCGGCGGGAGTGCGGGGCAAGGGCGGTCTCGTCGGCCAGGGTGAAGCGCCCGAGGAGGGCAGAGCGGAGGCAGGCGCGCCGGAAGCGGCGGGCATCAGCGCTGCAGCGGGCGCAGCGGCCCTGGAGGCGGTCAGTGAGTGGAGCCCGGCGTCGCCCGCCCAGGTGGTCCAGGCGCGCAGATCGGCCACGATCCCGCCGAGCTCTTCGAGGGGAGCCGCGGCGGGCGCGGGCGCTGCCGGGTCGTCATTGGGCTGGGCCATGCGCTCCTCGCTCTCCTGGCCGCGAGCAGCGGCGGAAGGGGCGCTCTTATAGCAGAGACCAACCGCGCGGACGCGCCGGTCCCGTTCCTGGGTTCCTCCACTCCTGGGTTCCTCATGGGTAGTTGCCGCGTGGTGGCGGCGTGGCCATCGCGACGACGACCGATCGCTCTAGACGCGAAGCCGCGCCAGCACGGCGTCCCAGATGGCCTCGGCCACCTCGCGTTTGCTGCCCGCGTGCTCGGCCCTGCTCCCGTCGCTGCCGAGGAGCACCACCGCGTTGCCGCTCGCCCCGAACCCCGCGCCCTCGGCCGAGACGTCGTTGGCGACGACCAGGTCGCACTGTTTGCGCTCCAGCTTCTGGCGGGCGTGCTCCTCCACCCGCTCGGTCTCGGCGGCGAAGCCCACCAGCAGCGGGCGGCCCGCGAGCGGCTGGCCGGCGAAGCGCGCGCCGAGCCCCGCGAGCACGTCGGGCGTGCGCACCAGCCGCAGCAGCTCTTCGCCCTCCTGCTTCTTCACCTTCTGCGGGCTGCGCTCGGCGGGCCGCTGGTCGCTGACGGCGGCGGCCATCACCACGACGCGCATCTCGTGCGCGCGCGCGGTCACCGCGGCCTCCAGCTCCAGCGCCGAGGTGATGCGGACCACCTCCACGCCGGCCGGCGGCGTGAGCCCCGTGGGTCCGGCGATGAGTAATACTCTTGCTCCGCGGTCGCGCGCGGCCTCGGCCAGCGCGAAGCCCATCCGGCCCGTGCTGGGGTTGGAGAGGAAGCGCACCGGATCGAGCGCTTCCCGCGTGGGTCCGGCGGTGACCAGGACCGGGACCCCGGCGAGGTCGCGCACAGGAACGGGTATTACACTTGTCGAGGCCTGCGCCTCGAGGTCGAGCGCGCGCAGTGCCTCCGCGGCCGCCAGCACGATCTCCGCCGGCTCCGACAGTCTGCCCGGACCGGAGTGGCTCCGCTCGGCCATCTCGCCCACCCCGGGCCCCACCACGCGCGCGCCGCGCTTGCGCAGGACGCCCAGGTTCTCCTCCACCGCCGGGCTCGCCCACATCTTCTCGTTCATCGCGGGCGCCAGCAGCCAGCGCCGCGGCGGGACCGCCAGCAGCGCGGCCGCGAGCACGTCGTCGGCCAGCCCGGCCCGCAGGCGCGCCAGCAGGTCGGCGGTGGCCGGCGCGACGATGGCCACCTCGCAGAAGTCGGCGAGCGCGATGTGCCCAGCGGTCAGCTCCTGGGCGGCGTCCCACAGATCGCAGGCGACGGGCTGCCCCGTGAGCGCCTGGAACGTGAGCGGGCCGACAAAGCGCGCGGCCGCCGGCGTCAGCGCGCAGCGGACCTTCGCGCCTGACTTCACCAGCAGCCGCGCCACCTCGGCGGCCTTGTACGCTGCGATCCCGCCGCCCACGCCGAGCAGCACCCGCCGTCCGAAGAGGCGCGCGAGCGCGGAGGTGTCCGGGTGGTCGCTCACGAGCGTGCCATCTCACGAAGCAGGCGCCGCAGCCAGTTCGCGACCGGCGCGCGGGCGGAGAACAACGCAGTGCGCGACCCCAGCAGGCCCTGGTATAGGTCGCGGCGTGACTAGCGCTCGCCTGCCCCGCTCCCCCGGAATGGTCGCCGCCATCGGCGCCCGCCGCGTCGCCGCCTTGCTCTACTTCGGGCCCGTGGTGTTCCTCCTCGCCACCATCGTCCTCGTGATCGGCCTGTGGAAGAAGATCGACCTCGGCGGCGTCGTCTACGGCGCGGTGGTCGTCCTGGCGACGCTCGGCGTCGTCTCGGCGATCTCGCTGCGGCGCAGGCTGGCGCAGGTCTCGGCGGCGCTGGAGCGGGCGCAGCGGACCACCACGGTGGGCCTCGTCACCGCGGGCTTCGCGCACGAGATGAAGAACGCGCTGACGGTGGTCCTCGGCTTCACCGAGCTGGCCCGCACCGCGGCCGAGCGGCCCGACGTCGCGCAGGACCCGCAGAAAGCCGCGCGCCACTTGCGCGAGGTGGACGGAGAGGTCCGCCGCACCATCAAGCAGCTACAGACCTTCCTCAGCTACGCGGGCGGCGAGAAGGTCCCGCGCCTCGCCCGCGACGTCAACGAGCTGGTGAAGGAGGCGCTGGCGATGGTGCGGCCGATGGCGCGGATGAAGGAGCTGCAGCTCGACGACCAGCTCGGCGCGCCGCCCAGGGTCCACTGCGACCCGTTCATGCTGCACCAGCTCCTCTTGAACCTGCTGCTCAACGGGCTCGACTTCGCGAAGACGACGCTCACCGTGCGCACGGGCAAGACCTCCGATGGCTTCGCCGAGATCGTCATCGAGGACGACGGCGCGGGTGTGCCCCCCGAAGACCGCGAGCGGATCTTCCAGCGCTTCGTCACCACCCGCAAGGGCGGCAACGGACTCGGCCTCTCCACTTCGCGCGAGATCGCCGAGGACCACGGCGGCACGCTGGAGCTGGGCGAAGGCCCGGGCGCGGTGTTCGTGGTGCGCCTGCCGGGCGTGCAGTAGCCCTCTCTACCCGGGC
>JAYWAO010000457.1:0-10263 GCA_043782365.1 Deltaproteobacteria bacterium | reverse complement strand
CGTTGCTCCGCGGACGGCCGCCCTGCTGGAGCGGCCGTGAAGGTCTCCGTGGTCATGCCGGTGCTCGACGAGGAGAAGGTGCTCCCGGCCGCGCTCGCGCGCCTTGCAGGAGCGGGTTTCCACGAGGTGCTGGTCGTCGATGGCGGCAGCGCGGACAGCACCTGCGCACTGGTCCACGCCGCGCCCCACGCACGGCTCCTGGGCGCGGCGCGCGGACGGGGCTCGCAGCTCAACGCGGGCGCGGCCGCCGCCACCGGCGAGGTATTACTCTTCCTGCACGCAGACGTCGCCCTCCCAGAGGACGCGCTCGCGCGGGCCCGCGCGGCCCTCGCAGACCCAGGGGCTGTTGCTGGAGCCTTCCGCACCTGGCACGTAGCCGACGATGGCCGCCCGGCCCCCTGGCTGCACCTCGCCGACTTGCGCTCGCGCTACACGGGCTTGCCCTACGGCGACCAGGCGCTCTTCGTGCGTCGAGCCGCCTTCGAGCAGGTCGGCGGCTATCCCGCCCAGCCGCTGATGGAGGACCTCGAGCTTGCCCGCCGGCTGCGGAGGGTGGGCCGGATCGCGCGGGTGCCAGCCCGCGTACAGATCTCGGGCCGGCGCTTCCTGGCGCACCCGCTGCGCAGCACGCTGCTCATGAACCTGTTTCCCCTTCTGTACGCGCTGGGCGTCTCCCCAGCGCGCTTGCAGGCCCTCTATCGGAACGTGCGCTGACGCCGGGCTACCCGAGATACTTTGCGAGCAGCGGGCGCAGCCGCTCCTTCACGTCGGCCGGGATCTGCGATCGGTCCGACCAGATCCCCAGCGCGAGTGAGGAGCGGCAGGAGCACGTCGAGCCGTCGAGCTTTGCCGCTGTCGGGAGCGCTGCGCGGATGAGCGCCAGCGCGGCCTCGGTGGCTGCCCGCATGTTGGCGATGATCTCCTCGAGCAGCGCCAGCTTTCCGACGTGCGCGCGGGCCGGTCGCCAGCAGTCATAGTCGGTGATCAGCGCCACCAGCGCGTAGCAGAGCTCCGCTTCCCGGGCGAGCTTCGCCTCGGGCATCGCGGTCATTCCGATCAGGTCGCCCCCCATCGCGCGGTTCGCCTCGCTCTCTGCGCGAGTGGAGAACTGCGGCCCCTCCATGCACACGTAGGTGGCGCCATCGCGCGCTGGTCCCGCTGCGAGCAGCGCGCCGCGGAGTGCCGGACAGAACGGCGTCGCCAGCTCCACGTGAGCGGCCAACTCCTCGTAGAAGGTGCCGACCCGGCGCGTGGTCTTGTCGATCAGCTGGTCGGGCAAGACCAGGCTGCGCGGAGCGAGGTCCTCGCGCAAGGAGCCGACCGCGCCGCTGGCGATCACCTGCGTGACGCCCAGCTTCTTGAGCGCAAAGAGGTTGGCCCGGTAGGGAACCCTGGTGGGGTTGAGCAGGTGGCCCGGACCGTGTCTCGCCAAGAGGGCAACCTCCACGCCGCCCACCTGCGCCGTCACGACCAGTCCGGAGGTCGCGCCAAATGGGGTGTCGATCCGGTGCTCCGTTCCGCCGCCCAACGCTCCCAGCGCCTCGCCAAGTCCACTGCCGCCGATGATCCCGAGCACTTGAAGCCTCCGTCGTCGTCCCTGGAAGACAGCCTCCGCCTTCTCACCGACTCACGAGCAAGCCACGCCATTACACCAGTTCATGAGATCGTCGTGGCCCGATGTAATCCTCCACGGGCTCGCTGGTCAGAGGGGGCTGGAGGCGAAATGGTGAGTCCTTGGCTGCTCTTGGTCGGCTACGCCGTCGTGATCTACTTGGTGGCGCCGCGGGCCGAGGGCCACCGCGGCTTCCTCTGGGCCCGGTCGAGCGAGACGAGCGCCGCGACCGCTCCGAGCACCGCCCTGCTCACCGCGAGCGTCCTGGTGAGCTGGATCTTCGCCAAGAGCATCACCAACGCTGCCAACCTGGGTGAGAAGTTCGGCGTCGTCGGCGGCCTCGCCTACGCTGCGTGGTACCTCTCCATCCCTGCCGCGGGACTTCTCATCCTGCGGATCCGGCGCGCCGGCCATGAGGGGCTCGTGCCGTTCCTCACCGCCCGCTTCGGCCCGGGCGCGGCGGTCGCGTTCTCCGCCGCCATCTCCATTCGCCTCTTCAACGAGGTGTGGAGCAACACCGGCGTGGTGGCGAGCTACTTCGGGGCCAAGGGCAGCCTCGCCTGGTACTTGGGCGCTGGGCTCTTCACCGCCAGCGTGCTCGCGTACGTGGTGCGCGGAGGCATGCGCGCGTCGATCTTCACGGACAGGCTCCAGGCGGCGCTGATGCTCCTCCTGCTTGGCTGGGTGCTACTCTTGATCCTGCCCGCCCACAGGCCCGCGGAGCTGCTCTCGACCAGCCACTTCACGCTGGCGGGTGGCCTCGACCTGCTGCTCGTCGGCGTGCTGCAGGCGACCAGCTATCCGTTCCACGATCCGGTCCTCACCGACCGGGCCTTCGTCACCGCGCCGCGGAAGATGCTGACGGCCTATCTCGGCGCGGGCCTTCTCGGCGCTGGCGCCATCGTGCTCTACAGCCTCATCGGCGTGCACGCGAAGCTCGCCGGCCTCGGCGGCGCAGGCGACGCGCCAGTGCGCGTGGCCACGGCGCTCGGCGTCGTCTCGCTAGCAGTGGTCACCGCGCTGATGATGAACTCGGCGGGTGCCGTGCTCGACTCTGCGTTCTCCGCGGTAGCGCGGCACGTCTCGGTCGATCTGGCCGGCGAGGGCGGCGCTCACCCCTCCGGCTTCCGCGGGCTGGCTGCGCCGCTTCGCCGCCTCGCGTTGGGCGACGGCGGGCTCGCGCTCGGGCGCTGGACCATGGTGGTGTTCGCCCTGCTCGGGAACCTGCCCCTCTTCTTCGGCGCCGATCTGCTGGCCGCGACAACCATCTCCGGCACCATGGTGCTCGGGCTCGCGCCGCCCTTCCTGCTCTGGCGCGCCCACGCGCCCGCCCCCGTGGCGTTCCATCTCTCGTTCTGGACCGGCCTCGCGGTCGGCCTCTCCGGTCCGCTGCACCTCTGGCCCGCGTCGCTCTCGATCGGCGCGGGTGGGTCGGCGGCGCTGCTCGGCCAGAACGTCTACGGGCTCTTCGCCTGTTTCTCTCTCTACGGCGTGGGAGTGCTGGTCGAAGTCCTGCGCCGACGCACCAGCGAGGTCTCCGCCGGGTACTTCGTCGCCGCTCCCGCGGAGGAGCGATGACCGCGGCCGCGCTGGTCCAGTTGCGCCGCGCGGGCGCGCCCGTGGGACCCTCGGTCGGGTTTCGCTGGCTCGACTCGCTCTGGCTGCAGGTCACCGGTACGCTCTGCAACATCGCCTGCCGCCACTGCTTCATCTCCTGCGGTCCGAAGGCCGACCAGATCGCGATGATGAGCGTCGAGCAGGTGCAGCGCGCGCTCGCCGAGGGCACCGCACTCGGGATGCGGCAGGTCTACTTCACCGGCGGTGAGCCGCTGCTGCACCCGGAGATCCGCCTTCTCGTCGACCTCGCGCTGGCTTTCGCGCCGCTCACCGTCGTGACCAACGGCATCCTGCTCGACGAGGCGCTGGTCGCCTTCCTTTCCGAGCGGTTCCGCAGCGCGCGCTACTCGCTCGACCTGCGCGTCTCGCTCGACGGCATGAGCGCGGCCCAGAACGATCCCGTGCGGGGCCGCGGCACCTTCGAGTCCGTGGTCCAGGCGCTCCGCCTGCTGGGCGCCGCAGGGCTCTCGCCGGTGGTCACGGTGGTCGAGCACGAACAGGGCCTCGAGGGGGGCGAGGCGCGCCTGCGGTTCCTCGACTTCGTGCGCGGCCTCGGAATCGCCAAGGCCCGCGTCAAGTTCCTCCCGCTGGTCCGCCTGGGCCGCGAGGAGCGCCGGACGCACGGATACGCAGAGGCAGACACGCTCGCTGACGAGCCGCTGCTGCCCGAGGTGGAGTCGGGGCTCCTCTGCTCCTCGGGCCGCTGCGTGACCGCGCAGGGCGTCTACACCTGCCCGCTGCTCGTCGAGGAGCCTGGCGCCCGGCTCGCGAGCACCTTGGCGGGGTCGGCCGGTCCCTTCCGTCTCGGGTTCCAAGCCTGCACCACCTGCGTTCTCGACGGGCTGCGCTGCAACACCTGACACAAGGCACCTCATGCGAGCGGCATTCTTCGGTGGCATCTACTCCAATTGGCTGGCGCTCGAAGCTGCGCTCGCCGACGCACGCAAGCGCGGCGCGGAGGCGCTCTATTGCCTGGGTGACCTCGGTGGATTCGGCCCGCACCCCGACCGCGCCATCGAGACCTTGCGAGGGGCGGGCATCGCCACGGTGCAGGGCAACTACGACGACTCGATCGGCAACGGAAAGGCCGACTGCGGGTGCGGCTACACCGACCCCAGGGACAACCACTTCGCGCGCATCTCCTACGCGTACACCGCGGAGAAGACCTCGAGCGTGCACCGACCCTGGCTCGCCGGTCTGCCGCGGCAGCTCTCTTTCGAGGCCGAAGGCAAGCGCTACAAGCTGGTGCATGGCTCACCCCGCCAGCAGAATGAGTTTCTCTGGGAGAGCGCCTCGCCGGATGCGATGCTCGAGTCGCTCGTCGACGCCGACGTCCTTCTCTGCACGCACACCGGGCTCCACTGGCAGCGCCGGCTCCCCTCGGGGCGCCGGGTGGTGAACGTGGGCGCGCTCGGCCGGCCCGCGAACGACGGCCGCACCGAGGTCTGGTACGCGCTCCTCGACACCGAGCGCAAAGGGCCGTTCGAGTTCATCCCAGTGTCCTACGACCACCAGCGGCTCGCGGCCGAGCTGCGCGCGGAGCGGCTCCCGGAGGAGTTCGCCGAGACGCTGGTGACGGGCTGGTGGACCACATGCTTGGAGGTATTGCCGTCGCGCGAGCGCCTGCGCGGGCGGTTCTGATCGAGGCCTTCGCGACGTAACCTGAGCGTTCCATCGCCTTGCGGATCCACCGCCCGGGCGGAGTCGCACGAGGAATCCTGGACCACGAGCGCCAAAGGAACGAGCATCGGGAACTTCTTCATGAGCCCGGCAACCAGTCCCACTACCGCTGCCCTCGACGAACGCGCGCTCCTCGAGCGGCTGCGCACCGGAGACCGCGAGGCCTTCTCGCTTCTGGTCGAGCGCCACGGCGGCGCCATGCTCCGCCTCGCCCAGGGGATCGTCCGGAACACGGCGACCGCCGAGGAGCTGGTCCAGGAGACCTGGATGGCGGCGCTCGAGGCGCTCGACGGTTTCGAGGGCCGCTCCTCCTTGCGTACCTGGCTGTTCCACATCGTCGCGAACAAGGCGCGCACTCGGGTCGTGAAGGAGGGCCGCAGCGTCCCGTTCTCCAGCCTGGGCGCCGGAGCAGAGGGCGATGAGCCGGCCGTCGGCCCCTCGCGGTTCGCGAAGGACGGCATGTGGAAAGAGCCCCCTGGCCTGTGGTCCGAGGAGAACCCGGAGCGGTTGGCGCAGAGTGCGCAGGCGCTCCGCGCCATCCAGCAGGCGATCGCCGCGCTGCCCGAGGCCCAACGCGCGGTGATCACGTTGCGGGACATCGATGGCGTCGAGCCGGAGGAGATCTGTAATCTGTTGGGTCTTACGTTGTCGAATCAGAGGGTCCTGCTGCACAGGGCCCGCGCCAGGGTCCGCACCGCCTTGGAGTCCCTGCTGTCTGGAGCGCCCTGATGCTGACCTGCCAACAGATCACCGAGCTGGTCACCGACTACGCCGAAGGGCGCCTCGGCCTTCTCGACCGGATGCGGTTCTGGATGCACCTGGGCATGTGCAGCAACTGCAAGCGCTACGTCCGGCAGCTGAAGGTGACCGCGGCGACGCTGGGCAAGATGCCCGAGCCCGAGCTACCCCCGGAGCTGAAGGCCGAGCTCACCAAGAGGTTCGAGGCCTGGCAGGGACGACGGGCCCGCTGAGTTCAGCACGGCTGCTCCGCGCGTCACGCCCATCTGGTCAGGGCAAGCTGCCCAGGTCGGGGCAGTAGAGGTCTCAGGCCGCCGGCTTGACGCCCGATGCGGACATTTCTACTTGGGGGAAAGCGGCCACTTCTACTTGGGTTTGACACCCACGCTGCACGCTCGTGCGCGCGCAGCGCGCTCCCCCTTGCTCACTTCCGTTGAGGGCCGCTGAGCCCGAACAAGCCAGACGATTCGCCACATCCGATGTGGCGAATCTCGTTTTTTGCCATCGCGAGGCCGCCCGGGTTCACCGGGTTTCCCTCGGCGTCGGCCGCGTGGTCCCTTCGCTTCGAGCAGGAGCCGCTCTCGCTGCAACTCGCGCTGCAGCTCCTGGAGGATGGCCGACTCGAGGTCGCTCTCCCTCAGCAGGTTGCTCTCGGTGGAGATCTCGGGCGCGAGCGCGGGGAGCGGCCCCGCCACGGCAGGTCGAGGAAGTCGAGGACGTAGGGCTGCTTCAGCGCGTCCACCGGCCGCTCCAAGACCTGCCGGTCGGACACGCTGAAGCAGCCCTCGCCCGCCATCGCCTTGGCCGCGACCGCGACCGCAGGGACCAGGACCGCGCGCGCCAGCAGACCCAACATCCAGCGCTTCATCGTCATTGGCTTCTCCTCGGGAGGCGCCGTGCCGCCCTGCCCTCTCTAGGAGGAGTTGAATGCTCCGCACTCAGATGGTACGTTTTGCTGGTCCGTCCTCCAACGAGGCAGCGTTTCGCACCATGCCCGCCCCAGCCGCAACCAAAGCCGAAGTCCTCCTGCGCCTCGCCCGGAAGGGGCCCGTGCGGGCCCGGGACCTCGACCTCGCGCAGATCCCCCGCACTTACCTGCGGCGGCTCTGCGATCGCGGCCTGCTCGAGCAGGTGGACCGCGGCCTCTACCGTCTCGCGAACGCACCAGTGACCGCGCTCCACTCGCTCGCCGAGGTGGCCAAGCGAGTGCCCCACGGGGTCGTCTGCCTGCTCAGCGCTCTGCAGGCTCACGGGATGACCACTGAGGCGCCGCATGCGGTCTGGCTGCAGATCGACCGGCGGGCCCGGGCGCCCAAGGTGACCTACCCGAAGCTCGAGGTGGTCCGGGCCAGTGGAGCCGCGCTGGAGCACGGCATCGAGACGCGCAAGATCGACGGCGTCGAGGTCCGCCTCACCACGCCAGCCAAGACGGTCGCCGACTGCTTCCGCTACCGCCGCCACGTGGGCCTCGAGGTCGCGCTCGCCGCGCTTCGCGACTACCTCCGCAAGCGACGAGGCGGCATCGACGCCCTGGTCGCAGCCGCGCGAGCCGACCGCGTCTACGTTTTCCTGCGGCCCTACCTGGAGGCGCTCGCGTGAGGGTCCCTGTGAGGAACGTCGGCGCCTCGGTGCGCGCACGGCTCCTGCACCTCGCCAAGGAGCGAGGCGAGGACTTCCAGCTCGTCCTGCTCCGCTACCTGAACGAGCGCCTCCTGTTCCGCCTCGCGGCGTCAACGCATGGCCCGCGGTTCGTGCTCAAGGGCGCGGCCCTGTTCACCCTCTGGACCGGCAAGCCCCACCGCGCCACGCGCGACCTCGACCTGCTCGGCTTCGGAGATCCAGGCGAGGCCCACCTGCGCGAGGTCTTCGTGGAGGTGCTGGCGACCGCGGCTCAGGACGACGGCGTCACCTTCGACCTCGCCTCCCTCAAGGTCGGTCCCATCCGTGAGGGACAGGAGTACGGCGGAGTGCGGGTCGAGGTCATCGCGCGCGTCACCTCGGCGCAGGTGCCGCTACAGATCGACATCGGCTTCGGCGATGCGATCACGCCTGAGGCGGTCGTTGTCGAGTTCCCCGCGTTGCTCGATTTCCCAGCGCCGCGCCTGCGCGCCTACCCGCGCGAAACGGTGGTCGCAGAGAAGCTCGATGCAATGGTGCAGCTTGGCATGGCCAACAGCCGGATGAAGGACTTCTACGACCTGGTGGTGCTCGCTCGGCTCTTCGAGTTCGACGGCGCACTCCTGGCGCGCGCCATTCGCGCTACCTTCGATCGGCGCAAGACCCCGCTCCCGCATGGACTGCCCGTGGCCCTGCAGCCGGGATTCGCCGAGGATGCCTCAAAGAGGAGCCAGTGGTCAGGGTTCGTACGGAAGACTGCGGCGCCGGATGCGGGTGATCTGAAGGACGCGGTCGTTGCCATCACCGCGTTCGTGCAGGAGCCCCTCGCAGCCGCCGCGGAAGGCACGCTTGCTGCTCGGTGGCCGCCGGGAGGTCCCTGGCGCTTCGGCAGCGCTTGAGCGGTGTGGCTGCGCGCACGAGCTTTCGGGACCGGGTCGATCACGCTGCGGATCGCGTCGACCGTCGCCATGGCTGTTCCCCCCTGCAGTTAGATGTCGCGTGTGTCTTCTCTGGGCACGAAGGTCCCAGCGCCCCCTGTTGCCTTGAGAGGCGGTTCTGTTTCCCTCGCTGCTGCCGGTGTTGCCCTGCCCGCTCTTTGCCCGGCGCCAGGTGTTCCGTCGTGCAGAGTTGGTGCCGCTTTCTTGTTTCCCTTGCGCTGCCGCGGCGGAGTGCTCTGTGTTCCCTTCTGTGCGCGGTCGAGGCAGACGCGAAGGGCTCGGCCGCTCATGGCAACCCCCCTCCTGTTGAGCAGCTCTGCAACCTGGCTGTACGTGTATCCTCGGGCCTCGACCAGCTCGCGGATCTGTTCCCTGAGGAGGGTGACAGCTTCCTGTTTGGTGGCCGTGCGCTGTTTCCTCTCCAGTGCAGGAGCGGCCTTGAGGTCGGCGGCGAGCTCGTCGACCGTTTCAAGCGTGAGCTGTTTCCCGCCTGCCGGCATAGAAGCTCCTATCAGGAGCGCGATGACTGTAATGCGTGTTGTCGCGATAGGAAAGCCAGAGTCGCAATGCTGTTGTATTATGTCTGCTAGTCCTAGTGACAGGATGGCGCTTGTACGTACACACGCTGCGCGCGCGTCCGCCCAAGCGAGGAGCGGTTGCCAGAAGCTCCGCGGACCTGACGGCCCTTGTCGCTCTCCGGCTTCAAACGATCAGGACGAGTTCGATGGACCTTGTGGGTGTTGGTGTTGCTCGGCGCTATCGCTGCTCGCACCAACCATCCCAACAGCTCCGCGGAGGAGGAGGACGGCTTCGAAGACCGAGGGACGTTGGCTACGCACGAAGCTCGACGGACCGTCGATAAAGGTTGTTGAGGAGCCCACTGGTCGGCCCGGCGTTCGGCACCCGCGCACGTAGTCGATCGCTCCCAGCCATTGCGGGGCCGAGCTGGTTGGGCGATCACGTCGAGCGAGTACCAGTGGCCGCGCCGTTGAACGCTCAATTGCCCGTGCGATGCCTCGATTGGACGGATCCGTCCATAGAGTGGCCCCGTCCGTCCAATTCTCGAGCTCTACCTCGCGGCGTGAGTTGGTGGCGCGCCTAAAGTAACGTTTCGTTAGATGGGTTTGTGATTCGCTCAAGGCTCGGCCCGGGCATTGCACAGGATACAGAAGCCGAGATTGCCAGTTCAGCAGCGCTACCCGAACGGAGAGATGGCGATGGCCGAGGCGCAGATCGACCAGCAAGAGCGTGAAGCCCTGTGGGACGCGAGGGACGTCGCCCGCTACGTCAAGGGCTCGGTCAGTTGGGTCTACAAGGCTGCCGAGGCGGGCCTGCTTCCCTGCCTGCGCATCGGCTCGATGCTTCGCTTCGAGCCCGCTGCCGTGCGAGCCTTCGTGCGCGGGCCGGAAGCTGTGCGCACCAGGGTCCGGTAGGCGTTATCCTCAATGCCGTTGGTGGCGCGATGGCGACGGTATTCGAACGAGACGGCAGTTGGGTGGTGAAGTGGCGCGACGCCAGCGGGCGCTGGCGCCAGAAGCGGACCGCCTGCCTGACCAAGACCGAGGCGCGCAGGCTCGCCGAGGACCTGGCCCGCAAGGCCGAGAGGCAGCGCGCAGGTCTCGAAGCCTTACCCGGACAAGACGGTCCGCCGATGACCTTCGCCGCCCTGCTCGATTGGTGGTGGGAGGCCTACGGCCAGAAGCTCCGCTCACGCGACCTGAAGGGCTTTGTCGATCGCCACCTGCGCGCCGGGCTTGGTGCGCTCACGCTGCGCGAAGTGACCTCGGCGCAGCTCGAGGGGCTCCTCCAGGGCAAGTCGAATGATCTCGCGCCCAAGTCGCTCAACAACCTCCGCGCCCTCGTCCACCGCATCTTCGAGCTGGCGATCAAGCGGGAGAAGTGGGCTGGCCTCAACCCGGCAGCGGCGGTCGAGCGACGGAAGGTCCCAAAGCGCCTCCCGCAGTACCTCCGGCTCGAGGAGGTGCCGAAGCTGCTGAACGCCCTCGCCCCAGCCTGACGGCCCCTCTTTGCCACCGCCATCTTCACCGGCCTTCGCCAGGG
>JAYWAO010000456.1:0-10269 GCA_043782365.1 Deltaproteobacteria bacterium | reverse complement strand
GTTGCGAAGAGGTAGACCAGCGGGCGGCGACTTTGGCGTCACCTGCGGAATTCCTGCGTCCCGGCCCCGTTGCGTGCAGGATTTGCCGTCGCGCCCCGGGGCGCGTTCGCGGTCGCACGAGGACGTCCTCCCAGCGCAGCGACCTGCGACCGTGACCGGGCCAGCCTCTGCCGCCGACGTGCTGTAAACTCCCTCCATATGCCCAGCCCCCAGCGCGACGCCGAGCAGGCCTGCCTCGTCCGGCTGGTCGAGATGGACGAGGCCCTGCGCCTGATGCAGGCGGAGCTGCCCGAGGACGTGCAGCCCGTGGGCGAAGAGGCCCGCCGCACGGTGGCGCTCTGGAAGGGCAAGCTGGCGCAGGGCGGGGCGGATCTCTCGCAGCTGACCACGGCGATGGACGAGGTCTCGGGCCTGATGGACGCCCTCACCGCGCGCCTCCTGCTGGTGCCGTGGGACGGCCACCCGAACCGCGGCCGGCCCTCCTGAATCCAAGTCGGCGGGCGAGTCCTTGGCCCGTCCGGTCCGGGACGTCCCTGGCCTGCTGGCGGTGGCGTCTGGTCCGCCGTATAGTAGTGGATCACTTCTGGAGGCCTGCACCCGCATGGCGCTGCGCGAAATCCTCATCTGGCCGGATCCCCGTCTGAAGCAGAAGTCCAAGCCCGTGGTGCGGGTGGACGACCAGGTCCGCAAGCTCTGCGACGACCTCGCGGAGACCATGTACGACAGCCGCGGCGTCGGGCTCGCGGCGCCGCAGGTGGACGTCCACCTCGACGTCATCGCGATGGACATCGACCAGGTGAGCGCCGAGGACAAGCCCGAGGGCGTCAAGCACGAGCAGCACGCCGGCGGGCTGTTCTGGATGATCAACCCCAAGCTGATCCTGGCCGAGGGCGAGTTCACCTACACCGAGGGCTGCCTCTCGGTGCCCGACGAGTACGAGGACGTCACCCGGTTCGGTCACGTCATCGTCGAGTTCCAGAACCGCGACGGCAAGCTGGAGCGGCGGGAGGGGAACCAGGATCTCATGTGCGTCTGCCTGCAGCACGAGATGGACCACCTGCAGGGGAAGCTCTTCGTGGACCACCTCTCGGCGCTCAAGCGGGAGCTGATCAAGCGGCGGATGAAGAAGCTCAAGGCCGAGCGGGCCGCCGAGGCCAAGGCCGGCGCCACTGCGCTGTAGGCTGCGCTGGCCGTGGCCGTTGTCGTTCCCGGTCGCTCCGCTGGATGCCCGGGTCCCGCGCCGCCGTCGGGCCACGGACCCGGGCACGCTGCGGGTCCTGCCCTTCAGCTCGCCGCACCGCCTCTGACCGGAGTCACCATGTTCCGCCGTGCCCCGACCGCCCTCGCCCTGGCCTCCCTCGCTGCCGCGCTGCTCCTGCCCGGGGCCAGCCGCTCCGATGTGCCGGCGGCTGCTCCCGCTGCCGCCAAGGTCCTCGCGCTCAAGGAGACCACGCTGACCTACTTGGTGGTCCACCCGCTGCACAAGGTCAACGCCACCTGCAAGACCGCCGAGGGTGCCGCCAAGGTGAACCCGGGCGGGCCCGTGCAGGTGCAGGTGCGGGCCAGGATCGCCTGCTTCGACTCGGGCGACTCGAACCGCGACGTGCACATGCGCGAGGTCACCCACGAGCCCATCCACCCGCTCGTCAGCGTCAAGGGAACCATCGACGGCCTGGTGCTGCCGCTCGCCGCGCCGGTGGAGAAGACGCTGGCTGCCAAGGTGGAGCTGAACGGCGAGACGCAGGCGGTGAGCGTCCCCGTCACCGTCTCGACCGAGGGCGGCAAGGTGCGGGTGAAGTTCAAGTTCACCTCCTCGCTGGAAGGGTTCAAGGTGGAGCGGCCGTCGCTCCTGATGGTGAAGGTGGAGGACGCGCTCGTCATCGAGGGCGAGCTGGTCTTCGACGGGCTGTAATCAGCATCACAGCAGCGACACCGGATCCACGTCGGCCACCAGCTCCACGCCCGCCTCCGCGTGGGTGGCCACCAGCGCGCGCGCGAGCCTGAGCAGCGGCCCGTGCTCCCTGGCGCGCAGCAGCACCTGCCAGCGGAACTTCCCCCGCATCCGCGCCAGCGGCGCCGCCGCGGGGCCGAGCACGTCCACACCCGCGAGCTGCTCCCGCGCGATCTGCCGCCGCGCCTTCTCGGCGAGCCGCTCTGATGCGCCCTGCACCTTGGCCTCGACGTTGCCCTGGAGCTTCAGCGCGCAGAGCCGCGTCCAGGGCGGAAAGCCGAGCACCTGCCGCCGCTCCAGCTCGGCGGCGGCGAAGCCCAGCGCGTCGTGCTTCGAGGCCGCCTCCAGCACCGGGTCTTGCGGCTTGACCGCCTGCATGATCACCCGGCCCGGCAGCGTCCCGCGGCCCGCGCGGCCCGCCACCTGCGCCAGCAGCTGCAGGCACCGCTCGCCGGCGCGGAAGTCGGGGAGGTGGAGCGGCCCGTCGGCGTCGAGCACGCCGACAAGTGTAACACCAGGGAAGTCGTGCCCCTTGGCGACCATCTGCGTGCCCGCCAGGACATCGACCTCGCGCCGCGCGAAGCGGGCCAGGATCGAGGCCACCTGCGAAGGGCCCGAGGTGGAGTCGCGGTCGAGCCGGGCCACGCGGGCGCCAGGCAGGAGCGCCGAGAGCTCCTCTTCGAGCCGCTCGGTGCCGCCCGAGAGCGGCAGCAGCTTCTGCCCGCCGCAGATGGCGCAGACGGCGCGCGGCGGCTCTTGGTGACCGCAGAGGTGGCACTTGAGCTTGCTGCCGCCCTGCTGGTGCTGCACCAGCGCCACCGAGCAGTTGGGGCAGCCCACGGTGGACCCGCACGACTGGCAGAGCAGCGTGCGCGCGTGCCCGCGCCGGTTCAGGTAGAGGATCGCCTGCTCCTTGCGCTCGAAGGTCTCGCGCAGCGCCGCTGCCAGCTCCACGCCGATCAGCCGCGGTCCGGCCGCCGACAAGAGCGACGGCTTGCGATCGACGATGGTGACGGCCGGCATCCCGCGGCCATCGACCCGCTCGGGCAGGAGCAGCCGCTGGTACTTGCCCTCGGCCACGCGGCGCAGCGACTCGAGCGAGGGCGTGGCCGAGCCGAGCAGGCAGAGCGCCGAGCCGCGCTGGGCGCGGACCAGCGCGAGATCGCGCGCGTGGTACCGCAGCCGCTCCTCCTGCTTGTAGGAGGGCTCGTGCTCCTCGTCGACGACGATCACCGCGAGGTTCGCGAGCGGCGCGAAGACGGCCGAGCGCGCCCCCACCACGATGCCCGCGCGGCCCGACTGCACCCGCAGCCACTCGGCGAGCCGCTCGCGGTCGGTCAGGCCCGAGTGGAGGACGGCCACGTCGTCGCCGAAGCGCGCGCGGAAGCGGCCCGCCAGCTGCGGCGTCAGCGCGATCTCGGGCACCAGCACCAGCGCCGTTCCGCCCTGCGCGCGGGCCTTGGTGATCAGCTCCAGGTAGACCCAGGTCTTGCCCGAGCCGGTGACGCCCTGGAGGAGAAACGGTTGGAAGCCCTTGCCCAGCGCGGCCGAGAGCACCTCCAGCGCCGCCTCCTGCGCCGGGGTGCCCGTGTGGCGCTGGTCGCCCCAGAGAGCGCCGCCGGCGTCCTGTTGGCCCTGCGCGCCGGGCGCCACCTCGGAGAGGACCACCAGCGCCCGCTGCACCAGCGGCTTGAGCAGCGCCCGGAAGGAAGGGAAGGCCGCCGAGACCTCCTCGAGCGTCACCGAGGCTGGCGGCGCGGCCTTGCGCGCGAGGAGATATTCGAGCAGCTCCCGCTGGCGGGGCGCGCGCTTGAGCTCCCCGAGCCGGGCCTCCGCACCGGGCGCCGCTGCGACCATCGGCACGCGCGGCTCGGCGACCCGGGCCTTGAGCTCGCCCTGGACCAGCTCGACGAGGCCGCGCTTCACCAGCTTGCGCAAGAGCTCCGCGGAGAGCTGGTCGCCGCGCTCGATCCGGCGCAAGAGCGCGCGCGTGCGGGCAGCCGACTCCTTGCGGCCCGCATCCTTGTCTGGAGTGGTGGCGGCGCCGAGCGAGAGCGCCGACTGCTCGGGCGCTGCTGGCTCCGAAGGCCCGTCGAGCAGCGCCCGCCCCTCGGGAGCGAGGCGCGCGGCGAGCCGCTCGTTGAGATCGATCCCGGGCGGCAGCGCGGCCTTCACCGCGGGGCCCAGCGGGTAGAGGTAGTGCTGCGCGGCGAACCGGCAGAGCTCGAGCACCTCGGCAGTGAGCAGCGGCCCGTCGTCGAGCAGCTGGGAGATCTCCTTGAGCGACCCGGCCTCCCCCGGCCCCGCCGGCCCGAGCACCACCCCGGTTAACGATCGGTTACCGAAAGGCACCTGCACCCGCCGGCCCGGGACGCACCCGGCCTGCAGCGCCTCGGGCACCAGCCAGGTGAAGACGCCGTCCCCGGCCGGGACCGCGACGGCCACCTGCACACGCGGGAGGTCAAGGGTGGGCATCGCGCACGGTCCAGCGGGCAATGAGAGAGCAGGCCTGGGTGTTACTCAGACTCGTCGTCCGACGGGCCGAGGTCCTGGAAGCCCTTCACCTCGAGGGACTCGAAGCGCGCCACCAGCGCGGCCCCGCGCCACAGCTCCACCACGCGCGGGAACCAGTCGCCAGCGGCCGGGTTGCCGTACTGGAGCAGGCGCAGGTCGTCGAGCCGCTCGCCCTGCCGCGCCAGGAGCCGCGCCGGCGCGCCGTTGTCCTTGTAGAGCCACAGCTGCGGCCGGTCGAGCTGCCGCGCCCCCGCGCCCAGCACGATGGTGACCCGGTCATAGAGCCGCGCCAGCGTGGTGGGCGCCAGCTCGGGCGCGACGCCCGCTGCGAGCGCAGCCGCGCGCAGCGACTGCTCGGCCTGCGGCGGGGTCTGCCCCCGGTAGGCGAGCAGCGGGCAGGCGAGCCGGAGCAGATCGGCCGCCTCGGCGCCGAGGCCCTCGTCCTTGAGCTGCGGACGCCCGGGCTCGCGCGAGTTCGACGACGCGCTCCCCTTGGCCGTCTGCAGCGCGCAGTTGAGCGGGAAGCGGAAGGTGAGCTTGGCCCCGACCGCTTCCTTGTCGCCCAGCCACAGCCAGCCCTGGAGCACCGCCTCCTTCGCGCGGCTCCCCTCGTTCACCCGCCCCGCGGCCCGGCGCACCAACGACGCCGCCGAGGGAATGTAGGCGAGCGCTGCCAGCGAGGCGGAGCACAGCAAGGCCGCTCCCAGCAAGGCCGCGCGCGCGCGACGATTCACTTGACGACCTCGCGCAGCCAGGCGAGCAGCCCCTCGCGCAGCTCCGGCCGCTTGAGCGCGTAGGCGATGTTGGCCTGCAGGTAGCCGAGGCGGTCGCCGGCGTCGTGCCGCTGGCCCGTGAAGCGCACGCCGACCAGCTGTCCTCGGGCCGCCAGCACCGCCAGCGCGTCGGTGAGCTGGATCTCGCCGCCCGCGCCGGGGCGGGTCTCGGCGAGGATCTGGAAGATGCCGGGCGGCAGCACGTAGCGGCCGATGACCGCGAGGTTCGACGGCGCGGTCCCCTTGGGCGGCTTCTCCACCATCCGCTCGACCAGGATGTGCCCGCCGGCGCCCGCCGGCCCCTCGAGCTGCGCGCCGGCCGCGACGCCGTACATGTGCGTCTGGTCGTCGGGCACGGGCATCAGCGCGACCGCCGCCTTGCCCGTCGCGCGGGCGACCTTGACGAGCTGGCCGATGCCCGCGTCGTCGCTGTCGATCAGGTCGTCGCCGAGCATGACGCCGAACCACTGGTCGCCCACCGCGTGCCGCGCGGCGAGCACCGCGTGGCCGAGCCCCAGCGGCTCCTTCTGCCGCACGGAGATGATGCGGACCGCGTCGCTGATGGCGCGGATCTGCTGGAAGAGCTGCGTCTTGCCCTTCTTGGCGAGAGTGTCTTCCAGCTCGTAGGAGCGGTCGAAGTGGTCCTCGATCGAGCCCTTGCCGCGCCCGTTGACGACCACCACTTCGGTGGCGCCGGCCTTGAGCGCCTCCTCGACGATCAGCTGGATCGTCGGCGTATCCACGATCGGGAGCATCTCCTTGGGGATCGCCTTGGTGGCGGGGAGGAATCGCGTGCCCAGGCCAGCGGCGGGGATGACGACCTTGCGGAGGGGGTGGTCCAAGCGGTTTCTCCGAGGGGGGGACCGAGCCTTCTAGCACGGGAGGCCGCGCGGGTCGTGGCTGGCGCGTGCCTCCGGGAATCCTCCCGGGGCCGTCACGAATCCTGCCGCTGCCAGTCCATGGAACGAGGTTGCTTTACCTGAGACCACAGTCGCGGTTCCTTCAGGGCGAAACGCCCCTGCAACGCCGCGCAATTTAGCGGCAACAAACACCGCCCAAGGTCGGGATCCAGATGCTGCCGGTCGACGCCTACGCCTCTGCAGCAGTGCTCCTGGCCCTGGCGGCCGGTGCGGCGGCGTATGCGGCGCGGGTGGCTCGCTCGGGCCGCGCACGCTTTGCGCGGACCGACGCCGCGGGAGGCTCGCGCCTGCTCTCCAAGGGCCTGATGGAGATGGGCTACTCCTGGCTGCAGCCCCTGGGCCGGCTCTGCGTGCGGCTCGGGGTCCACCCCGACGCGCTGACTGGCGCCGCGCTCTTGCTCGCGCTGCTCTCCGGCGTCGCGCTCGCGGCCGGGCACTTCGGGGTGGCCGCGCTGCTGGTCGGCGTCTCCGCGCTGGGCGATGTGCTCGACGGCCTGGTGGCCCGCGCCTCGGGCCGCGCCGGGCCCAGGGGCGCGCTCTTCGACGCCTCGGCCGACCGCTACGGCGAGTTCTTCTTCCTCGCGGGCCTCATGCTCCACTGGAGCGAAGACCGCGCGCTGCTCGCGCTCCCGCTGGCGGCGCTGCTCGGGTCGTACATGGTGAGCTACGGCTCGGCCAAGGCGGAGGGCCTCCGGGTCAAGGTCCCGGGCGGCTCGATGCGCCGGGCCGAGCGCGCGGTCTGGCTCTGCGGCGGGGCGCTCTTGACGCCGCTGTTTGCAGCTGCGCTGGACCGCGCCGGGTATGGTCCTGCGCTCGCACAGCCGCTGCTGGCGGAGGCGCCGGCCTTCTTCGCGGTGGGGCTGGTCGCGCTGGTGTCGAACGTGTCGGCCGTGCTGCGGCTGCGCGAGATCGGCGACGCTGCGGCTGCTGGTGCGCCGACAGCTGCAGCGGCAACTGTTGCCGTGACAACCATTGCGGCGCAAGCGCCAGTGGCCGCAGCGGTGGCGCTGCCCGTGTCGGCTGGCCCGGCGCTGCTGGCCGTGCCCCCGTTGGTGGCTCCGCAGACCTCCGCTCCGCTGCTCGCGGCGCTCGCTGCGCTGGCGGGCTCGCCGCTTGAGGTGAGGGCGCCCGCGAGGGCCCGCGGAGAGCCCGAGGGGGCGGTGGCGCGCGGGCGGGCCGCGGCGAGGGATGCTTCGGTCTAGGGTCAATGCCGCTCACTTAACGGGGTCGAGGCACCCGAATCCGGAGCCCCGGCAAAAGAATCCGAGAATCCGCAGGTCTAAGTGATCGGCATTGGGTCTAGGGTGGTCTAGGGTGGTGCATGGCCAAAGCCGTGCGCGTCCTCCTCGCCGTGCTCGCCGTCCTCAGCCTCGCCATCTGGTACTTCCTCTTCACCGCCGCCGCCGTGCCCGCGAAGGCCCGCTTCTCGCTCGACCTCGCCGCCCTGCGCGCCGCCGCCGGCCCGGTCGAGGCGCTCCCCGAGAAGGCCTTCGCCGAGGAGGTGGCCCGCGCCGCCATCCCCGCGCTGGGCGTGGTGGTGGGCGGCGGCGGACAGGGCCTGGGCACCTTCACCTTCGGCTTCTATGCGTGGCAGTTCGTCTATGAAGGCGGCGCCAGCGCGGTGATCGACGCCGTGCACAGCCCGGCCTTCCACGCCGCCAACTACAGCGGCAATCCCTACCGGCCCGAGGGCTGGGAGCACCAGGTCAAGGCGCTCGGCGCCGCCCGCGCCATCGCCGTCACCCACGAGCACCACGACCACCTCGGCGGCATCGCTGACGCGCCCGACTTCGCGAAGCTCGGTCCGGCGCTCCGGCTCACCGCGGCCCAGCACGCGAACCCGCCGTTCGCCGGGGTGGGCCACGCCATCCCGGGCACGCCGGCGCTGGAGTCGGGTCCCGAGGGCTCGCTGCACCCGATCGCGCCGGGCCTGGTGGCCATCTCGGCGGCAGGCCACACGCCGGGCTCGCAGATGATCTACGCGCGGCTCAAGGGCGGCGCCGAGCTCCTCCTGCTCGGCGACATCGCCTGGCAGCACCAGAACCTCGCCGAGGCGAGGACGCGCCCGCGGCTCACCTCCCTGGCGATGCACGAGGACGCGCAGGCGGTGACGCACCAGCTGCGCGCCATCCTCGACTTCCGCAAGGCCAACCCGGGCGTCGACGTCGTCATCGCGCACGACATCGGCGAGATGGAGCGGCGGTTCGCCTCGGGCGCGGTGGGGCAGGGCCTGCGCTGAGCCCTGCTCTAGGGAACCGGGAAGCCGCGCTTGCGCATCAGCGCCCCGATGCCGGGCTCCTTGCCGCGGAACTGCTGGTAGCCCACGGCCGGGTCGATGGTGTTGCCCACCGAGAAGACCGAGTCGTGCAGCCGCTTGGCGACCGCCTTGTCGTAAGGGCCGCCGGCCTCGGTGAAGGCCTCGAAGGCGTCGGCCGCCAGGGTGTCGCTCCAGAGGTAACTGTAATACCCGGCCGAGTAGCCGTCGCCCGAGAAGACGTGGTTGAACTGCGCGGTCCGGTGCCGCATCACCAGCGCGTGGGGCATGCCCAGCGCCGCCAGCGTGGCCTTCTCGAAGGCGCGGGGCTCGATCGGCGTGGCGCCCGCGAGGTGCAGCTTCAGGTCGACGAGCGCGCTGGCGAGGTACTCCACCGTCGCGAACCCCGTGTTGAAGGTGCCGCTCGCCTCGATCTTCTTCACCAGCGCCTCGGGGATCGGCTTGCCGGTCTCGACGTGGAGCGCGAACCGCGAGAGCACCTCCGGCGTGGCCACCCAGCGCTCCAGGAGCTGGGAGGGGAACTCGACGTAGTCGCGCGCGACGCTGGTGCCCGCGAGCGACGGATACGTCACGTTGGAGTTGAGCCCGTGCAGCGCGTGGCCGAACTCGTGGAAGAGCGTGCGCGCGTCGTCCCACGCGATCAGCACGGGCTCGCCGGCCTTGCCCTTCACGAAGTTCGAGTTGTTGGAGACGATCACCGGGACCTCGCCCGCGTAGCGCGACTGCGGGCGGTACTCGTCCATCCACGCGCCCGACCGCTTCCCGGGCCGCGCGTACGGATCGAAGTACCAGAGGCCCACGTGCTTGCCGCCTTCGCCCGTGACCTGCCAGACGCGCACGTCGGGGTGGTAGACGGGCACCGCGCCCGCGTCGAGGAGGGTGAACTTGAAGCCGAACAGCTCGCCGGCCACCCAGAACATGCCCTCGCGCAGCTTCTCCAATTGGAGGTAGGGCTTCACGTCGCTCTGGTCGAGGTCGTACTTCGCCTTGCGCACCTTCTCCGCAAAGAATCGATAATCCCACGGCTCGATGGTCAGCTTGCCCTTTCCGAGCTCCTGGTTGGCGATCGCCTGCATGTCGGCGACCTCCTCGTGCACGCGCGCCACCGCGGGCTTCCACACCGCCTCCATCAAGGCCATCGCCTTCTCGGGCGTCTTGGCCATCGAGTCCTCCAGGCGCCAGTGGGCGTGGGTCGGGTAGCCGAGCAGCTTCGCGCGCTCGGCCCGCACCGCCAGGATCTCGGTGATGGTGGCGTTGTTGTCGTGGGCGTCGCCGTTGTCGCCGCGCATGGTGAACATGCGCCACGCCTTCTCGCGCAGGTCGCGCCGGGTCGAGAGCGTGAGGAACGGGTCGACGCTGGAGCGTGTGTTGGAGATGGCGAACTGGCCGGGCTTGCCGCGGCTCGCTGCCGCTGCGGCCGCGCCCTTCTTGAGGTTCTCGGGCAGGCCCGCGAGGTCCTTCTCCTCGAGCCAGAGCACCTGGTCGCCCTCCTGCGCGAGCACGTTCTGGCCAAACTTCGTGTAGAGGCCGGCGAGCTTCTGGTTGAGCGCGGCGAGCTTCTCCTTGGCCAGCCCGTCGAGCGCCGCGCCCTGGCGCACGAACCGCGTGTGGTCGAGCCAGAGCAGGCGCTGCTGCTCCGGCGTGAGCCCCAGCGTGGCGCGGGCCGCGTAGACCGCGGCGAGGCGCGCGAACAGCTTCGAGTTCTGCGTGATCTGGTCGTCGAGCGCGGCGAGCTTCGGCGCCATCGCCGTCTCCAGCGCCTGCACCGCGTCGTCGCTCAGCGTGCCCGTGTAGATGCCGTAGATCGGGAAGAGGCGCGTGAGCGCGCTGCCCGCC
>JAYWAO010000455.1:0-10311 GCA_043782365.1 Deltaproteobacteria bacterium | reverse complement strand
ATGACCTCGCCGCCCCCCCGCATCCTCCTCTCCGTCCCCCACATGGGCGGCGCCGAGCAGCGCTTCGTCACCGAGGCCTTCACCTCCAACTGGCTCTCCACCGTCGGCCCCAACCTCGACGCCTTCGAGAAGGAGTTCGAATCCCTCATCGGCCTCCCCTCCGTCGCCCTCGCCAGCGGCACCGCCGCCATGCACCTCGGCCTCCGCGCCCTCGGCGTCGGCCCGGGCGACGAAGTGGTCGCCCCCACGCTCACCTTCGTCGCCTCCGTCAACCCCGTCACCTACCTCGGCGCCAAGCTCGCCTTCATCGACAGCGAGCGCCAGAGCTGGAACCTCGACCCCCAGCGGCTAGAAGAGTTCCTCCGCCGCCGCGCCCACCAGGGCAAGCTCCCCAAGGTCTGCATCGTCGTGCACCTCTACGGCCAGTCGGCCGACCTCGACGCCATCCTCTCAGTCTGCCGTCGCTACGACGTCCGGGTCCTGGAGGACGCAGCGGAGGCCGCGGGCACGCTCTACAAGGGCCGCCCTGCCGGGACCTTCGGGCAGGTCGGAGTCTTCTCCTTCAACGGGAACAAGATCATCACCACCACCGGCGGCGGCATGCTCTGCGCCCAGGACCGCGCGCTGGCGGACCGTGTCCGCTTCTGGTCGACGCAGGCGCGCGACCCGGGGGTCGCCTACCAGCACACCGACATGGGCTACAACTACCGCCTGTCGAACGTGCTCGCCGGGATCGGCCGGGGCCAGCTTCAGGTCCTGCCTACCCGGGTCGAGCAGCGCCGCGCGATCGCCTTCCGCTACCGGGACGCCTTCGCGGGCACGCCAGGGCTCTTGCTGATGCCGCAGGCGCCCTGGGGCCTGCACACCAACTGGCTGTCGGTCTTCACCGTGGACGAGGCCGCCTTCGGCCTCTCCCGCGACGGGCTGATCCGCGCGCTCGACGCCGCGGGCATCGAGGCGCGGCCGGCCTGGAAGCCGATGCACCTGCAGCCGCTCTTCGCCGGCGTGCCCTGCGAGGGCGGCGAGGTCGCCGAGGAGATCTTCGCCCGCGGGATCTGTCTCCCCAGCTCCAGCAGCCTGGGCGAGGAGGAGCAAGGCAGGGTGATCGCTGCATTGCTCGGCGCGAGCCGGGAGTCGTAGCCCGGTGATGGCGCCAGGGAAGCGGCTCCGCCCTCAGCTCGCCTTCTTCTTGTTCCGGTAGTCGTACTGGTAGTGGTACCCGTAATCGTACGCGCCCCCGAAGTGGGTGACGTCGTTGAGCACGAGCCCATTGGGCCGCAGCCCGCTCTGCGCGAAGCGCCCGAGCGTGGTCTTGATCTCCCGTAGGGGGTGCTGGCCGGCGCGCAGCACGAGCAGCAGCACGCCCCCGAGCTTGCTGACGATGGCGCTGTCGGTGACGGCCAGGATGGGCGGGGTGTCCACCACCACGAGGTCGTACTCCTTGCTCGCGCGCTCCAAGAGATCCTTGAAGCGAGGGCTCAGGAGCAGCTCCGACGGGTTCGGCGGGATCATGCCCTGCACGAGCAGGTCGAGGTTGGGCGAGATGTTCCGGAGCACCACGTTCTCGAAGGGCACCGCGCCGGCGAGCACCTCCGACAGGCCGGGCCCGCGCTCGGTGCCGAAGACGCGGTGCATGGCGCCCGCGCGCAGGTCGGCGTCCACCAGGAGGACGCGCTTGCCCGAGTCGGCCAGCACCTGCGCGAGGTTGCTGGAGATGAACGACTTGCCCACGCTCGGGCTCGGGCCGCAGATGACCACCACGTGGTTGGGCGCGTCGATGAGCGCGAACTGCAGGCTGGTGCGCAGGCTGCGCAGGCTCTCCACCGAGAGGTCGTCCGGGTCGCGCTTGGCGAGGGGGCCGGCGCTCTTGGCGCCCTTGGCGAGGTGGCGGGTGTACTGCACGTGCGACTCGCTGCGCGGGACGCTCGCAAACACCCCGAGGCCGGTGACGGTCTCGAGGATCTCGGGGTCGTCGATGCCGCGGCTGAGCGCGCGCTTGGCGAAGGCCGCGACCACGCCCAACAGGAGGCCGAGCAGAAGCCCCAGGCTGAGGGCGTCGTTGAGGGATGGGAAGGACGGCTTGCGCGGTGGCATCGCGCGGTCGAGGATGCGCACGTTGCCGATGGTGCCCGACTTCACCACGCGCAGCTCCTGGGCCTTGTTGAGCAGGAGCACGTAGAGCTCGTTGTTGACCTTCACGTCGCGCAGGAGGCGCACGGATTCCAGCTCTGAGGCGGGGAGGTTCTTGATGCGCGCGTTGATGGAGGCGCGCTCGCGGTCAGCCTCGGCGAGCTTCTTGTCGAGCGCCACCACGAAGGGGTGGCTGTCGGTGAACTTCTGCGAGAGCTCGGCGCGCTGCATCTGCAGCTCCGCCCGGACCTTCTCCACATCCACGGCCCGCTCGATGGCGGCCTTGGCCTCGAGAGGCAGATCGATGGTGCCGTGCTTGGAGCGCCAGGCGTTGAGCGCATCCTCGGCCTTGTCGAGGCTCTGGCGCAGCTCCGGAAGCTGCGAGTTGACGAACTGCAGCGTGCGCTCGGCCTCCTCGGACTTGCGCTCGACGTTCTGGCGCACGTAAAGATCCGCGAGCTCATCGAGCGTGCTGGTGAGCACCGGGATGTCGGGGCCGGTCAGCTCCACGCGGATGATGCCGGTCTTCTTGCCCTTCTCGCCGAGGACCAAGGCCTTCTGCAGGCGCTCGATGGCATCCTGCAGCGGCTGCTTCGTGAGGAAGAACTGGGTGCCCTTGCGCGCGCGCAGTTCGGACACGAAGAGCTTCACGCCGGAGGCATTGTCGCCCTCCGCGCCCGCCGCCTTGCCCGCCACGCCCTCGAGCAGGAGCGCGCCGGTCCGGGTCTGCAGCCGATAGCGGCCGGCCTCTCCCGCGACCAGCACGAGCGCCTCGCCCTCCAGCTCGGCCGGCACGTCGAGGCGCGGCACGGTGATGACCTCGCCACCCCAGGCGTAGCGCCGGAAGCCCATCATCGGCTCGGAGGGCGTGGTTCCGCGGTGGGAGCGGGCGATGGCGCCGCCGATGAACGGAAAGCGCCGCGGGGCGGCGATCACGTCGAGGTTGAGTCGGCCGATGACCTTGGCGAGGAGCGAGCGCGAGCGGAGGATCTCGATCTCGGTGTCGGTGGAGCGCTCGGGCCTCAGGCCGCCGAGCACGTCGTCGAGGCCGGGGACCGACTGCCGCTTCTCCTCGACCTGCAAGAGCGTGTCGGCGCGGTAGATGGGGGTGCCGAGCCGGTAGTAGACCAGGGAGGCGACCAGCACGGCGACCGTGACGACCGCGATGAGGATGCGCGCGCCGACCAGGGTTGCGAGCCAGTCGTGTAAGTCCGACTCCAGCTCTTGCGAGAGGGGTTGGGCCTGGCGCTGTGGCTCGGGCTCGGTGACCAAACGACCGCTCTCCTGCCGGCTCACGGAATGCCCACAGTACGTCCGATGGACCACACCTGCCAGATCGCCTGGACGGTGGGCAAGAGCTGCGAGATCACCCGATTGTAACGGGCGAGGTCATAGGTGCCCACGAAGACGACGTCGAGGGGCTGCAGGTTGAAGTGGGTGGCGAGCAGCAGCGCGTCGGGGCTGGAGGCGTCGAGCCGGTAGATCTCGGGGGCGTCGTAGTGGCCGCGGAACACGAGGATCTGCGAGGGGTTGGCGTTTCCCAGCGAGAGCCCTTCGGCGTCGCCGATGGCGTCGGCGAGGGTCATGCGGCCCCGCGGCATGGGCTTGGTGGCGGGCTTCATCACCTCCCCGAGCACGAAGATCTTGTTCTCGCTCCGGTCGGGCACGTGGACGATGTCGCCGTCGTCGAGCACCCAGTTCTGCGACTCGTCGCCGCCCTCGTAGAGTGCGAGCAGGTCGAGCCGGTGCACCTGGCCCTTGCGCGTCAGGGTGGCGCGGGCGGTGTCGGCGTTGGGCGTGAAGCCCTTGGCGAGCGCGATGGCGTCCTGTACGCGCAGCGGCACGTCCGTGATGGGCACGGGGGAGGGCTGGAGGACCTCGCCTGCGATCTGCGCCCGCTTGGCCCGGTAGGAAGCGACCAATACCTGGAGCTGCGGGTCCTGCACCACGACCGCGAGCTTCTCGGTGAGCGTCTTGCGGACCTCTTCTGGCGTGTGCCCCGCGACCTGCACGAGACCCACGTGGGGAAAGAAGATGCTCCCGTCGCTGCCCACCGGGTAGCCGCTGGCATCGGCGGATCGGAACTCGCCCGCGGGGATGGTCAGCTCGGGGTGCTCCCAGACGATGACCGAGAGCACGTCGTGGGCCGCGATCCGGTAGTCGGTGTCGGGCGGTGGCGGCGGAGTGAGCGCGCGGCGCTTTTGGTCGGCCTCCATGCGGGCCTTCACCTGGGCGGCGAGGACCGCAGGCGTGATGGGCACGACCTTGAACGCGGCCTCGTTGCTGGCGCCGTGGCCGCGGTCCGCGAGGGCGCTCTCGTCCATCCTCATGCCCGGGGCCAGGAAGCAGCCGGAGCAGAGCAGGGCGAGCGCGCAAGACAGGAGGAGGGAGGTCTTCATGGGGCCGTCCAGAATGCGCGCTCGAAGTCCGCGAGGCCGCGCTCGATGAGCGCGAGGGAAGACTCGAAGGCGGCGCGCGGCTGCCGGTAGGGGTCGGGGATGTCGAAGTCGCCGAAATAGCCGAGGCGCCGCACGCGTCCCATGGAGGGAGGGTGCAGGCGCTCGACCGACCTGCGCTGCTCGTCGTCCATCACCAGCACGAGGTCGTGCGCAGCCACCAGCGCGGGCGTGAGCTGCTGGGCGTGGTGCGGTGACCAGTCGATGCCACGCTCGGCCAGGAGCGCGAGGGCGAGGGGCTCGGCAGGGGCGCCCACGACGGCGCGCAGCCCTGCGGAGGCGACGGACGGAGGGTGAAGCAGGCCTTTGATGTGGTGCATGAAGAGGCCGGCCGCCATCGGGCTCCGGCACAAGTTACCGATGCACACGAAGAGGACCGACTGGATGCCGCGCGCGTGAGACGTCAACTGTTCGCTCCCCCTGGGGCGCACGGCCATACCGCTTCTCGGGGCATTAGGGCAACGATTAGAGTTGTGGAGCGGCTAGAGCGGCCAACTCCTCCAAGATAACGAGATAGCGCACGGCGAGCGCCTTGCGGCTGGCGTTCGCGATCACCCAGGCGCGGCCACGCTCGCCCATCGCGCGCCGGCCCGCAGGGTCGTCAGCAAGGCGGCGGATGACCTCCGCGAGCGCGGGGCCGTTCTCGGGAGGAGCGAACACGCCCGCTTGCGCCTCGTCGCACACCAGCGTGCGCGCGATGCCGTCGATGGCGAGCACGGTGGGGCGCTCGCAGGCCATATAGTCGAAGACCTTGTTCGGGTAGACGGTGCGGAAGGTCGGGTTGTCCTGCAGCACCGCGGCGCCGGCGTCGCAGGCGTTGACGAAGTCGGCCATGCGCTCCTTGGGCTGCGCGCCGCAGAAGACGAGGTTCGTCAAGCCCCGGTCTTGCGCCTCCTTCTGCCACCTGGCGCGCTCGGGGCCGTCGCCCACCGTGGCGAGCAGGATGTCGGGGCGGTCGCGCAGGTGCTGTGCGGCCTCGACGAGCTGGCCGATGGCGTTGGCCCGGCCGTGCGCGCCAGCGTAGAGGACGACGAAGCGATCTCCCCAGCCCTGCTCGCGGCGCACGGCGTTGTCGCGTGGACCGGGCGAGAACAGGTCGAGATCGGCGCCGTTGGGGACGAAGACGATCTGCTCCGCGGGCTTGAGGCCGCGGCGCAGCAGGTCGTCGCGGAAGGCCGGGGTCAGCACATTGACGCGGTCGGCGACCCGGCACCCCCAGCGCTCGAGAACGAAGAGCGCGCGCGTGAGAAGGCCCTTCTCGCTCAGGACGCCGGTGGTGATGGCGCTCTCGGGCCACAGGTCGCGCATCTCGAAGACGAAGCGGGCGCGATGACGCACGGCCGCGAGCCAGCCCGGAATCACGGCGACGAGCGGGGGTGAGGTGGCGATCACCACGTCGGCCTTGCGCGAGCGCAGCGCGGCAGTGGCGGCGGAGAGCGTGAAGGCGAAGAAGGCCCACATGCGCCCCGCGTAGCTCTTGCGATAGCTGCCGGGGACGTAGCAGCGCCACACCTGGACCTTGCCGTCCTGGTCGAGGGTGTTCCAGCGGCCGCGGTAGCGCTCGGGCACGTGGCCGGTGGAGTAGTTGAGCGCGCCCGCGACCACCGTCACCTCGTGGCCTTGGTCGGCCCAGAGGCGGCAGAACTCGTTGAAGCGGGAGCCTCCGGGCTCGCCGGGCTGCAGATAGAACTGGTGGACGACGAGGATGCGCACGGCGTCAGGACTCCGGGAGGGCGACGTCGCCGAGGAGGCCGTCGTGGAGCGTGAACCCGACCGCGCGGCCGCCGGCCTCCACGCGCCAGCGCTCGCCCTCGACGCGCACGATGGCGGCGCCGGGTGAGAGCACCGTCACGAACGAGAGCGGGGTCTCGCCCGCCGAGGTGGTGGCGAGCGAGGGCACGGGGACCTTCTCGCCGTAGTAGCGCGAGAGCCAGCCGCGGGGCGGGTCGAGCTGGCCAGAGACCACGTCGGTCGCGGCCCGCTGCCCGTCGGCGCTGAAGATGGCCACGCCGAACTTTCCCTGCGGGGTGTCGAGCGTGAGGCCGCCTGGCTCCGGCTGCGAGGCATATTCGCCGCAGAGCCAGTGCAGGCGAGCGGTGTGGGCGCCCGTCCCGCGCACGGTGTCCGCGACCACCCACACGTCGTCCTTGGCGAAGAGCACCGACCGGCGGTGGATGCAGCCCCCGGGGTGCCTCGCATAGCCCTCGTGCTCGCCTGCGCAGAGGGCCCAGCCTTCGTGCTCCTGGAAGTCGAGCAGCGCGGCGCGCGTCCAATAGAGGCTCTTGAAGCGCCGGTAGTGCAGCATCTGGTCGCGGCCATCGACGACCACGGTGTTGTGGCTCGCGGTGGTCACGAAGTGGTCGTGCCACTGCGGAGGCCCGTTGTAGAGGTAGCTGCCGCCGTCCACGAGCACGTTCTGGCCGCGCCACCACACGTCGAGCGAGAGCATGTCGATCTGGGCGAAGCGGTCGGTGAGGTTGCCGCAGCGGAAGGCGCAGTAGGAGCCCTGCTCGCGCCCGCGGAGCACGTGGTAGCCCGTCTGCGCGAACGACACGGAGGTGCGCTTGCGCTCGACCAACGGGGCCTCGAGGGACTTGGGCCCCAACCACCAGGCGCTCTCTTCGTCCCAGGGGCCAGCCGGGTACACGCGCTCGCCGCGGGTGAGCAGGCTCACGCTCTGGAGGAGGGGGCGGAAGTCGCCGTAGTCGCAGGTGGAGAGGAGCCCGGGCTGGCTGCCGTCGTTGGAGCCGTAGTTGGGGAGGCGGCCATCTTCGGGGTTCTGTTGGGCGAGCAGGAAGTCGAGCCCGCGCTCGAGCGCCGCGAGCCAGGGGCGCGGGACCTCGGCCCCCTGCGCTCGGAGGAGCCCCGCCGCGAAGAGGTAGACCTGCATCGCCACGCGCTCGTAGGTGTGCGACTGCTGGATGTAGGCGCCGTCGGCGTAGAACTGGTAGCCGGCCTCCTCACCGAGCAGCGAGAGGGCCGTCCGGCGCCATCCTGGGGCCTCCGGCACGTCCGGCAGGAGCTGCGCGCCGAGGAGGAGACCACTCGCCTCCGAGAGCAGGTGGTTGTTGTGGACGGCCTGCCGCGCGTACTCGAGGTGGCGATCGATGTGGACGAAGGATTCGTAGAGGTGCCGTGAGAGGCCCAAAGGCCGCGTCGCCACCGCCGACTGAGGGCCGAGGGCGTTGAGCGCGAACGACCAGGCCACGAGGCGGAAGACGAGCTCCTGGCCCGAGGCCCAGTGCACGCCGCGGCCGAAGGGATTGGCAGCGATGAAGCCCTCGAGCTGCGCGGCGAGCGCCTCGTCCCAGGCCACCGCGCCCTCGGGCAGGAGCGCCGCGGCGCGGGCCATTCGGAAGGCCTGTGGGAAGCGGCCGGCCTCCCAGGTCAGCTTCACGTCGCCCACGCGCTCTTCGTCCCTGAGCGCGCGCGACCAGTGCGCGTGCGGATCCCAGCGGCGGCCGTTGACCGGGTTGACGTGCCAGTCGATCGGCCGCCCGAAGTCGCCCACCCAGCGGCCGAAGCAGAGGATGCGCCCGTCGCCGTCGAGCGTGGCCTGCCGCGCGAGGGCCGCCAGCCGCGCCGGGCCGATGCGCTCGCGGACCGCTTCGCGCACGGCTGCGGTGTCGATGCGGAGGCGCGTGGCGAGCCAGGAGGTCGAGGGCAGGCTGCCCGGCGCGAGCCGCGGGGGCGCTCTCTCCAGGCGCTCGGTGAGGCCGCTGCGCAGCTTCAGCTCCCAGCCAGCCCGGAAGGCGATGCCGCCCGGGCCGAGCTCGCGCAGCTCCTGGACGGCGTCGCCGAGGCCGGGCCGCGAGGGTGTGGGCGGCGCTGGCCTTGGGACCGTCGAGACCTCCGGCACCGCGCGGGCTTCGGCCGGCGCGGCCCCGTCGAGGAAGAGCTGCGCCCAGGTCTCGATGCCCAGCACCTTCCACATCGCGTCGAACCAGTGGGGCCGGCCCGGAGCGTCGAGCCACGCCTCCACTCCCCGCGGGTTCCAAAGACCGCGCTCCCGGGCGCGCTTGCCGAGCAGCGTCTCGCGCACGAAGCCCGCGTGCGGACCCTTCATCCAGCTCTCAGCGGGCGTGTCGAAGCCGACCTTGCGGCGGGTGAGCACCTCGGCCGGGAGCACGTCGGCGACCGCCCGGCGCAGCACCCACTTGGACGCGCCCTCGCGCACCTTCACGTCGAACGGCGTCCGGAAGGCGAGGCGCACGAGGCGCGGGTCGGCGAGCGGCACACGCGACTCCAGACCGTTGGCCATGCTCATCCGGTCGTCCTGCTGGAAGAGGCCCGGCAGGTAGGTCTGGGCGTCCCAGTGCATCGCCTTGGTGGCGGGGTCGGCGGCGGCCGAGGCGCCCACCGTCTCGAAGAACTGCTGCCGGCAGTTCTCGCGCGACACGACCTCGCGGTTCGAGAAGAGCTCGTTCCACGAGGCCTCTGGCACCTTGGCGAAGTTTGCGAAGTACAGCTCCCGCCAATCGACCAGGTGCCGTGCGTTGCGGGCGAGCCGGACGAGCACGAGCGGATCCACGAGCTGGTGCGCGAGGTTCCCTCCCACGCTCGGGTTGCCGTCGTGCTGGCGAGCGCTCCCCGCGAGGGCGCGCAGACGCTGGCCGGCCATCGAGAGGCCGGCACGCAGCGGGTGGGCGAGGCTATAGCGCGCGTAGCCGCCAAAGAGCTCGTCGGCCGCCTGTCCGCCCAAGCAGACCTTGACCTGCTGGCTGGCGAGCCGGGCCACCGAGTACATCGGCAGCATGGCGGTGCCGATGGCCGGTTCATCTTGGAAGTACATCAGCTTGCGCAGGTCGTCTGGGAAGCTCGCGCCATCGAGCGTGAGCAGCTGGAGGTCGAGACCGAGGGCCTTGGCGGCCGACTCCTGGAAGGGCCGCTCGTCGATGACGCCCTGCCCGGTGAAGTGCACCCCGAAGCAGCGCGTGGCGGTGCCGGCGCGCTTGGCGAAGGAGGCGACCGCGCTCGAGTCGATGCCGCCGCTGAAGAAGGTGCCGACGGGCACGTCCGACATGAGCTGGTCGGCCACCACGCGCGCGACCGTCTCGCGCACGGCCTCGACGTACTCGTCGGGCGTGTGGCAGGCGGGGCTGAAGTCGTCGATGCGGAAGTAGCGCGTGAGCGTCGGCGCCCGCCCCTGCGTGACCTCCAGGTGCTGGCCCGGCAAGAGCTGGCGGATGCCGCGGAAGAAGGTCCGGTCGAACAGCGCCGTGTGGAAGTGCAGGTACTGGTTCAGGGCCTCCACGTCGAGCTCGCGCGGCACCTCGGCGCACTGGAGCAGCGCCTTGATCTCGCTGGCGAAGAGGATGCGCTCGCCGTCGTCGAAGTAGTACAGTTGCTTGACGCCGATGGGGTCCCGCGCGAGGAGCAGCGTCTGCTTGCGGGAGTCCCAGAAGGCGAGCCCGAAGATGGCCGAGAGGTCGGCCAGCGCCGCCGGGCCCTTCTCCTCGAGCAGGCGGAGCAGCGTCTCGGTGTCGGAGGTGCCGCGGAAGGGCGCGCGCGCCGCGAGGGCAGGGCGATAGGCGAGGTGGTCGTAGAACTCGCCGTTGTAGCTGAGCCAGCAGCGGCCATCGAGCGTGGGCATGGGCTGCGCGCCGGTGGGCGTGAGATCTACGATGGCGAGCCGGCGGTGGCCCAGGCCCAAGGGGCCATCGACGTGGAAGCCCTCGCCGTCGGGGCCGCGGTGGGCGATCGAGCGGGTCATGCGCTCGAGCAG
>JAYWAO010000454.1:0-3733 GCA_043782365.1 Deltaproteobacteria bacterium | reverse complement strand
GCGCGCCCCGCGTGCCCGGCGTGCCCGGCGTGCCCGGCGTGCCCGGCGTGCCCCGGCGTGCCCGGCGTGCCCCGGCGTGCCCCGCGTGCCCGGCGTGCCCCGCGTGCCCGTCCGGTGCCGGCGGTTCCCGCGATGCTGGTCACTTGACGAATCGGTAGCCCGCACCGGCGCGACCGACGCGGCGGCGGTGGTCTGGGTCAACGATGCTGGTCACTTGGCGAATCGGTAGCCCGCGCCGGGGGTGGTACGGGGGCGGAGCCCCTGTACAAGCGAGGGCCGACAGGCCCAGCCCCCATTTCAGGAGCACAACCGAATTGGCGGTCTCGGCCACGATGACACTCCCGGCCGCGGCGAAGAGCCCCCGTAGAGCGGGCCCCTCCTCTTCAATGACGGATGGCAACAGACTATGGCCCGGCTACAGGTCGCCTGACCCGATCGGCGGGAACTGCAACCGCCAGACTGTCCAACCGTTCTCGTCAGGCCGCACGTTGTGCTACGCTAACTCTTGCAAAGAGTGCGGGGCCGGAGCAGCCGTGATGCGAGCAGTCCACCGCTCTTGGCGCTTCAGATTGCTCGCAGCAGCGCTGGCTTTTGTCTTTCTGTTGCTGTTCGCCCAGCCGCACCAGCACCTGGGCGCGAGCCCGGATGGCCAGCAGTGCGTAGCATGTGCGGCGGCGCAGTTGTCCTCGACGCCCGCCCAGACGTCGCTGAGCTTGTTACCGCCGCGGGGTGGGTGGCCGAGCAGCGCCAGGCGACGCCGCGAAGCTCGCTGCCGCCTCGCCGGACCTGGTGAAGGTCTCCTCCGGCGATCTCAAGGCTGACCTGTCCCTGCAGCACCAGTTCTTCGAGGCGGCTGGGAAGCCAACGGTGGGCATCGACGTGGTCAACCTCTTCGACGCTCGCTATGCCTATCGCATCGCGAATGGGTTCAACGGCTCCCACTATGCGCCTGGGAGATCGGTCTTCGTCCGCATCGGAGCAGCGTTTTGAGGGCCCTCGCCTGGAAGGCAGCAGCCGCGACGTTCAACTGATCGCGGCGACCCATGCCGCCCCGGAAGTCTGGTCTGACAATTGCTGTACTCTCGAAGGCTGTACCAACCCCAAGCCCGGAGAAGCCATGTCCGCCGTCAAAGCGATCGCGTTGGCCACCACCCTGCTGTTGCCTCTTGTCGCGTCCGCCCACGGTGCGGGAGGCCATCACGCCATGGGCATCGTCAAGGCCGTCGATGAGAAGGGCCTCACTCTCCACACTGCTGGGGGGAAGGACGAGACGTTCGCCCTCGATGACACGACCAGATTCGAGAAGTCCGGAGTCCAGTCGAGCGCCAAGGAGCTGAAGGTCGGCGACAAGGCGGTCGTCCATGCGCGCAAGAAGAAGGGCGTCGATGGGCTCGTGGCCGAGCAGGTGAAGTCTGGCACCTCAAAGCCGCTGGCCCCTACTCACGCTGGGGGCCATGGCGGCCACTAGAACTATCGAAACCGAATCGGTCACAGTATGGCGCCGCAGATCACACGTGCGAGCGAGCTCCGATACTTGCTCAAGCAGACGCTCAAGGGAGTAGCCGATGCGAAAGTGGCTCGCCGTGGCAATCGTCGCCGTCGCCGCCCCCGTGGCTGGGGCCAGTTTCCTGGGAGTCCTTCTCGTGCGCAGCGGGCTCAGCGCCCGGCCCGAGCCTCACGCGCTCGAAGCAGCCCTTGCGCGGCAGGTGAGGAGTCTGGCCGGGAGACCGAATCGCGGTTTGAAGAACCCGGTCCTGGCCACGAAGGAGGCCATCGGCGAGGGGCTGTCCCACTTCGCCGACCACTGCGCGCAATGTCACGGGAACGACGGCAGTGGCCGGACAGAGCTAGGCCAGCACCTCTACCCGCGGGCGCCAGACATGCGGCTTCCGGCGACCCAGGCGCTCACCGACGGCGAGCTCTTCGGCGTCATCCAGAACGGCGTTCGCATGACCGGAATGCCCGCCTGGGGGGATGGGAGCACGGAGAGCGCCGCTGCGAGCTGGCAGCTGGTTCACTTCCTGCGCCACCTGCCGCAGCTCAGCGACGAAGAGAGCGCGCAGATGCAACGGCTCAACCCGAAGGGACCTGAGGAGTGGCACGAGCAGGAAGCGGAGGAGAAGTTCCTCGAGCCTCGCGAACAACCGGACCCCGCGCCGGGGCCTCATCCCTGACATTCGGAGGGTGACCCAAGATGACCCAAGAAGAGAAAGGGCCGGCTACACGCGATGGGGGGTGAGCAGCGGCCAACCGGCATTCCGCTCGCCGCGCCGGTGGGGGTCGAAGAAGGTGGAGTGCGGCGCGGAGTGGAATCCGCCCCGCTACACTGTGGCACCCGAGGTTACAGAGGGCGACTCGTTGTCTCGACAATAGGGCGTGGCGCGACCTGAGGAGAGAGTGAGGCGGGAACTCCGACGCAGCCTGGCCCGCAGCTTGCTCATAAGTAGCCACCCGTCGCCCGGATCGCGCGGCTTTTGCGCCCCACCGCAAGGACACCATGCGCCCGCTCACTCTCTTCACGGCTCGCGGCAGGTCTACTCTCCTACGGCTGCATGAACATGGACAACATGGGAGGGATGGGGAACAGCAGCCCCACCACCATCGACCGGGCCCCGACCGACGCGCCCTGGGAGGTGGCGCGCGCCACCGACCTCAATCCGTCCCCCACCGTGGTCGAGGTCAACCTCGAGGCACGCGTCGCGCAGGTCGCGCTGCTCGACGGGAAGCTGACGTCGGTGTGGACCTACAACGGCGTGCTGCAGGGGCCGGTGATCGAGGCCAACGTGGGTGACGAGGTCATCGTCCACTTCAAGAACAGCCTCTCCGAGCCAACCACCATCCACTGGCACGGTCTGCATGGCTGAACTCCAAGTAGAACCCTGACGCTCGGGGCTGCGATGGCCCGGTGCGGCCAGCGCTGCGGTTCTAAGGAAGAGGGGAAGTCTGCACAGCGGACGCAGCTGGGTCCGCAGGGCACTCTTCGGCCACTGACAGCACCGCCCAGCGGAGCAGGCGTTGGAGTCGAGGCCTGTCGAGCCCCCGAAGAGGAGTGACCAATGACGAACGCTTTTGATCCAAAGAAGGTGACCGGACCTGTCCTGCTCCACCTGCTCGAGAAGGGGCTGCGCTTTCCGCGCGCCTGTCCTCTATTGCCGGGAGTCAGCTGATCAGGATGAGAACCACACCCTCTGCAAACGTTCCCGATCGACCACCTGGACGGCTATCAAGCCACCCGGCGGATCTCCAAGCCTCCCTCGTTCGAGCGCTCCCGGAAAATCTCCCGGAAACTGGAGACGACTATTGCCGTGCGGGGCCTGCCCGAGACGGGCACGACCCTTGCTGCATGACCAGCGTCCAGCGGACCCTGAAGACAAAGGAGCCCAAATGAAGACGAGCAACATCGAGGTGCGCGACATGCTTTCGGTGTTCAGCGTGGAGGAAGTGGAGAGACGGATTGGCGAGGTCCCGGGCGTCGAAAGCGTGACAGTGAACCACGCAGCGGGAGGCGCTACCGTTCGCTATGACGAGACTCGACTCGAGCTCGCCGAAATCGGCAGGAGGCTAACCTGAAGCCGTCGCCCGGAGCCGGCCCTCCGAAGACCGTCCTCGACGCACCTCCTGCCCCACCAAGCGCTCCTGAACCCCCTGGCCACGAGGGTCACACGGCGACGGCAGTTGTTCCAGAGAACGGCGCCCAAAACGACAAGGCCGCGTCGGCCGCGCCAGCGGCAGC
>JAYWAO010000453.1:0-10349 GCA_043782365.1 Deltaproteobacteria bacterium | reverse complement strand
TCACCGCGCTGGCGGCGCCCAACGTCTCCACGGCGGTGACGCGCGGGACCGACGTCACCGTGCCCAACGTGGTGCCGGCGGGCTCGCCCACCTGGTCGTTCCCCACCGCGATGCGGGTCGCCGACGTCGACGGCGACGGCTTCGACGACGTGATCGTCGCCTCGCCCGAGGACCACTCCAGCGACGGCCGCATCTACGTCTTCTTCGGCAGCGCGGCGGGTCTCGTCCAGCCGCCGATGACGCTCTCCGGGGCGCTCCCCCCGGGCTCCTTCGGCTTCCTCGGCTCCGGCACCGCGTTCGACGTCGGCGACTTCGACTCCGACGGCATCATCGACATCGTCGCCGGCGAGACCAACTGCTTCAGCGACGCGGTGGTGAGCCTCTGGAAGGGCTCGGCGATCAAGGCCGCGCGCGCCGCCGGCAACACGCCCGCGGCGGTCCTGCTGCGCGACGGCGCGAACCTGCTCGGCGGCACGGTCCGCGCGGTGGCCAAGGTCACGGGCGGCGTCAAGGTGGGCTCGGATCTCCTGGTGACGAACTACACGGGGCAGTGCGGCTCCCCGGCCTCGCTCAGCGCGGTGGTGCTGCCACGCGGGAGCGCCTTCGCCACCACCAACGCGCTCTTCTCGACGGCGGGCGCGGTCACGGTCGCGCTGCCCTTCCAGCCCAACGGCGGTCTCGACGCCGCCGCCTTCGACAAGCACGGCGCCTCCTCTCGCGACTCGCTGGCGCTCTCCTTCGTCGAGGTGGGCGTCTCGCACGAGCTGCGCGCCTTCTCGGGTGACGCGTTCACCAGCGGCGCCACGCTCGCCTGGACCAGCGGGGCCCGCGCCTCGTTCCCGGCCAACGTGGTGCCCACCAGCAGCTACGGCCTGCGCCTCGGCGGCGGCCGCGACGCGCTCGGCAGCGCCACCACCGACCTCGCGGTCTCCGACCCCAACAGCAGCAGCGTGCTGGTGTACGACGGCGACGCGCTCCTCACCGCGGGCGCGCTCCCGGTGACCGCCGCCACGGTGAGCCCGAACGGCGAGAGCGGCGGCGACGCCGGCCGCTGCGCGGTGCTGCTCCCCGACCTCGACGGCGACGGCAAGGCCGAGGTCACGGGCTGCGCCGACCTCGGCGCCAAGTCGGCCGCCTACGTCGGCTTCGGCTTCTCGGGCGCGGCGCCGCCGTGGACCACCGCCTTCTACCCCACCTGGACCTTCCTCCCAGCGCGCGGCCAGAAGATCACCGCCCCCGCGGCGGCGAACGTCTGGGGCCAGGCGGTGGGCGCGGGGCACGTGCGGTCGGCGTCCAGCCTGGATCTGGTGGTATTGTCCCACTCGACCACGGGGAGCGACACCCTGCGGCTGATCCGCTAGCAGCAGGCCGCAGCGCCGAGACGGAGCGAGACGCCATGGACGAGCAGCAGCCGCAGCCCCCGCCCAAGCGGCGCCCCTACGTGAAGCCGGAGGTCCAGTCCAGCGAGCTGTTCGAGCGCCGCTCGCTGGTGTGCGGCACCCAGCCGAACGCGCGCCCGCCGGGCTGCGGCGTCTACCACCAGTCCGTCTAGCACCATGGAGGCGCCGGCGAGATCAGCGCGCGAGCGACCGACCTCGCTGCGCGCGCGCCTGCGGCTCGCGGGGCTGCCGGTCGCGCTCGCGCTCGACGGGTGCCCCGAATCGTTCGCCGCCCTCGAGCTGCACCGCGAGCGCGACCTCACCGAGCCTGCGTTCTCACTCTCTCTGCGCGCCTTCCCGGGCCTCCCTCCCAAGCTCGACCATGTCGCCTTCGAGCAGCGCGGCGAGGCGCTCTTCTGCGACGGCGACGGCTTGCGCGGAGAGGTGGCTGCGTCCTGGGCCAGCCTCGAGGTCTTCGGCGGCGAGCCCGCGCTCTTCGCGGCCCTGCGGCTCTGCTGCGCGCTCTGGCTCGCGCCGCGCGGCGGCCTGCTCCTCCACGGGGCCTGCGTCGAGCCCGCGCCGGGCGGCCGTGCGCTGGCGCTGCTCGGGCAGTCGGGGGCAGGAAAGAGCACGGTGTCGCGCAGGCTGGGGCAGGGCGGGGCGCGGGTGATCTCCGACGAGGTGACGGCGGTGCGGATCTCCGCGGCCGAGCCCAGCGGCGCGGCGCCCGGTGTCCCTCCTGGAGCCGCTGCGCGAGCGACCGCACCGCTCGCTTCCGCGCGGGTGCACGGCCACCCGTTCCCACGCCGCCTCGGCGACGGCCTCGCGCCCCAAGACGGCCTCCCGCTCGCCGCCCTCGGCTTCCTCTCCCACGCGCCCTCTGGCGCAGGCTCGGCGGCGCGCCCGCTCACGCCCGCCGCCGCCGCCCGCGCGCTGCTCGCCCGCGTCTTCCTCCCGGTGCGCTCGCCCGCGCTGGTGGCGGCCGCGCTCGCCTCCTGCGAGCGGCTCGCCGAAGCCGCCCCAGCGTTTGCGATTTCGCTATCGAACGACGAGGGGGCCGCCCGCTGCGTCCTCGCCCTGCCAGGACTGCGAGGCGCCGCGTGAACCGCGCCTTCGGCCGCGCCCGCCAGCTCCTGGTGCCCGTCTCGGTGCTGCTCACCGTCACCCACCGCTGCCAGCTCGCCTGCGCCCACTGCTACCAGGCGGCCCACGAGAGCGACGACTCGGCCGTCTCTACCGAAGCGCTCACCGCGCTGATGGACGAGCTGGTGCTGCTCGGCACGCTCGACCTGACCTTCACCGGCGGCGAAGCGCTCTTGCGCAAGGACCTCTTCACGCTCATCGAGGCCGCCCGCCAGAGATCCTTCGCGGTCACGCTCTTCACCAATGGCGGCCCCGTCACCCCCGAGGTCGCCCGCCGCCTGCGCGAGCTGCGGGTGATGCGCGTGGAGGTCTCGCTGCACGGCTCGCACGCCGCCACCCACGACGGCTTCGCGGGCCGGTCCGGCGCCTTCGCCCGCGCGGTGCGCGCGGTGGAGCTGCTCGACGACGCGGGCGTCCCGGTGCTGGTGAAGAGCAACGTGGTGAAGAGCAACGCCGCCGAGATCGAGCAGCTCGCCGGCCTCTTCTCCGCGCGGCCGCGGGTGCGCTTCATGAGCGACGTGCTGCTCCACCAGCGCGACGACGGCGCCTCCACCCTCTCGCAGCGCGCCTCGCCCGAGCAGATCGCCGGCCACTTCGACTGGAAGGCCGCCGCCGCCACCGACGACGAGCTGGCCACGCTGCAGGCGCAGCTCGCCGCCGCGCCGCCCGAGAGCGCCTTCGCCGCCCGCGAGCCCTGCGGGGCGGGCCGCAGCTATGCGGTGGTGATGCCCGACGGCGCGGTGCTCGCGTGCACCCACCTCGACCACCACCCGCTCGGCAGCCTGCGCGAGCGGCGCTTCTCCGAGATCTGGCTCTCCAGCCCCGCGGTGCAGACGCTGCGCGGGCTGACGCTGGAGCGGTTCGAGGAGTGCCGCGGCTGCCAGTACCGGCACGTCTGCGCCAAGTGCCCGGCCCTCTCGCACACCGAGAGCGGCGCGCTGACGGGTCACAGCAAGCAGGTCTGCGACCGCACCAAGGCCTACTGGGGCGCGGTGGAGCGCGAGGCGGCGCTGCGCGCGAGCGGGCTGCCGCGGCTGACCCCACCGTCCGCGCAGCCTGCGCCGGCCGACGCGCGCGCGGGCAGGCGCTCTCTAAGAGTATTACCAGAAGGCCTCGCCGCCGAGGACGGGCGCCGGTGAGCGTCGCCTCCACGCGCGGTCTGCGGCCCGCTGCCGAGCTGGTCGCCGCGGCGCCGCAGGGGGATCCGCTCGACCTCTTCGCGGAGCTCCTCCGCCGCGGGCTGCCCGTGACCATCCGGGCCCGCGGCGGCAGCATGCGCCCGGCCCTGCGCGACGGCGACGTGCTCACCGTGGCTCCGCTCTCTGCCCCGGCGCGGGTGGGAGAGGTGGTGGCCGCGCGCAGGGGAAGCCTCCTCGCGCTGCACCGGGTGCACGAAGTGCAGGGCGGCCGCGTGCGGCTCTGCGGCGACGCCTGCGCGCAGGACGACGGCTTCTTCACCCCCGGCGAGCTCCTCGGCCGCGCGGTGGCCGTGCGCAGGGCAGGGCGACCGCTCGCGCCTTCGCGGCTCGGCGGCGGGTTGGGACGGCTGCTGGGCCTCCTGCGCCCCCTGACGCGCGCTGGGCTTCGGGTCGGAGGTCTTCTCCGATAGGCTCCAATCATGTCCAAATGGCTCTGGCGTGTCGCCTGGCTGCTGGTCCCCGCAGCCTGGGCCGCGCACCACTACTTCCCCGCGCGGGCGGTGCTGGCCTTCTCGCTCGCCTGCCTCTCGCTGATGCCGCTCGCCAAGGCGATGGGCGACGCCACCGAGGAGCTCGCCGAGCGGCTCGGCCCCGCCGCCGGCAGCCTGCTCAACTCGACCTTCGGCAACGCCGCCGAGCTGATCCTCGCCATCGCCGCCTTGCGCGCCGGCCACGTCGACCTGGTGAAGGGCAGCATCACCGGGTCGATCCTGGGGAACCTGCTCCTGGTGGCCGGCGGCGCCATCGTGGTCGGCGGCATCCGCCGGCCCGTGCTGCGCTTCTCCTCGGTGGCGGCGGGCGCGTCGGTGTCGACGCTCTTCCTAGCGGTGGTGGCGCTGGCGACCCCGGCGCTGCTCGGCCGCACGGGCGTTGCTCCGGCGCGCGCCGTGCAGCTCTCCGAGTCGATCAGCGTGGTGCTCTTGATCATGTACGCGCTCTCGCTGCTCTTCACGCTGCGCACGGGCGAGCGGATCGCCCGCGAGGCCAAGGCCGAGCGCGACGCCCACGAGCGGCGCCGGGCGATCGCCGCTACCCCGGCCGAGGCAGTGGGCCTCGCCACCCACCACGAGCCGCAGGCAGGGGAGGCGCCGCACGGCCCGGCCTGGAAGCCCGTCGCCTATCTGAGCGCTGCAGCGGTGGCCACCGCCTTCGCGTCCGAGGTGCTGGTGGCCGCGCTCGAGGGCACGCTTCATCAAGTGCACCTCCCCGAGGCGTTCGTCGGCGTGGTGATCATCGCCATCGTCGGCAACGCGGCCGAGCACTCGACCGCGCTCCTCTTCGCCTGGCGGGGCGAGATGGACGTCGCCCTCGGCATCGCCTGGGAGTCGTCCAAGCAGATCGCGCTCTTCGTCGCCCCTGTGCTGGTGCTGCTCGGCGCGGCGATCGGCGTGCCGATGGACCTCTCGTTCAGCGCGCTGGAGGTGGCGGGGATCGCCATCGCGGTGATCGCGACCGCGCTCATCTCGCTCGACGGGCAGACGCACTGGCTGGAGGGCGCGTTCCTCTTGGCGGTGTATGCGCTGCTGGCGATCGGGTTCTGGTTCGTGACGTAGCGCCCCCGCACTTCCGGCCCTGGTCACTGCGGGGCCTGGCAGTGGCGGGGTGTCGTCCCCGTTCACTCGGAGCTCTTCTCCCTCATGGCCGATCTAGCGCTCGTTCTCGTCATGGCCATCTGGGGGAGTTCGTTCTCCGTGCTCCGCTTCTTCTTGAGCGGCGCGGGCGGGGATGCGTCGCAGGCTGCTTCGCCGCTGCTGGTGCTCGCGGTCCGCGTGGCGATCGCCTCTGCGCTGCTCGTCGCGTTTCTCCTGCTGCGGCCCTCGGGGCGGGCGGCGCTGCGGTCGCTGGTCGCGCCCGGCGCGCTCGGAGAGGGCGGGGTCCTGCGCGATGGCCTCGTCTGCGGCGGCATCCTCGCCGTCGCCTTCCTCTTGCAGACCGAGGGCCTGCCGCGCACCACGGCGTCGCGCAGCGGTCTCCTCACCGGGCTGCTGATCGTCTTCGTGCCGCTCCTGGAGCTGGCGATCTACCGCAAGCGGCCGTCGCCGCCCCAGCTGGCCGCGCTCGTGCTCTCGCTCGCCGGCATGGCGCTGCTCTCGGGCGCGGTCTCGCTCTCGCCGGCGGCGCAGGCGGCGAACGGCGGCATCGCGCCGATCGGCTCGACGCTCGCGGGCGACATGCTCTCGATGCTCTGCGCGCTGGTCTTCGCGCTGCACATCCTCGCGCTGGGGAAGGTGGCCGCGCGGCACCCGGTGTCGGTGCTGCTCCTCCTGCAGCTGGTCAGCGTGGGGCTCGCCGCCGCGCTGGTGGGGCCGCTGGTCGAGGAGAGTCGGCTCCCGGCGTCGCCGCGTCTGTGGGCCGCCATCGGCTACCTGGCGGTGTTCTGCACGCTGCTCGCTTACGCCATCCAGACCTGGGCGCAGCGGGTCGTCACCCCGGTGCGGATGGCGCTGCTCAACGCGCTCGAGCCCGTCTTCGCTGCGGCCTGGGCCGCGCTGCTGCTCTCCGAGCGGCTCTCCGCTGGCGAGACGGCGGGCGGCGCGCTGATCGTGCTGGCGGTGATCGTCGGCGAGGCCGGCGCGGTGCTCTGGGCGCGGCGCGCGGCTACTGGACGGTGAACTGGCCCACCAGCCCGTCAGGCCAACCAGTCCAAGCGCGCCTGATTGCAGTGCGATAGGTTCAAGCCGTGGACGGCACCGCCACAGAGTTGGAGCCGCTCGAGGCGCTCCGCAGCCCCGTGGGCCTCGTCTTGCGCGGCACGCAGCTCGTCCTCGACCCGCGCGGGCGCTCGCCGCTGGGCTTCCTCGCCAGCGCGCACGCCAGCCGCGCCGACCTGCCCGAGCGGGTGATCGCGACCCCGGCGACGCTCGCCCTGCTGGAGGCGACCCAGCCCGGCCGCCTGGCGCGCTCGGCGCCGCTCCCCTCGCTGCCCGGGCACTCGTTCTCGCTCGGGACGCAGCGGATCTCGCTCTTGTCGTCTGGCTGCCAGCGCGGCTCGGCGTTCCTGCGCGCCGAGCAGGACGGAAAGGTGATCGTCTGGGGCGCCGACGTGGGCGGGAGCGGCGCGCGCGCGGTGAAGACCGCCGAGCCCCGGGCCGCCGTGCACTGCGACACGCTCATCCTCCGCGCCGTCCACGGCCACCCGCGCTGCGTGTTTCCCCCGCGCGGGCCGCTCTTCGAGCAGCTCTTTGCCTTCGTCGACCAGACGCTCAAGGACGGCCTGACGCCCGTGGTGCTCGCGGCCCCGCTCGGCGGCGCGCAGGAGGCGGCGAAGCTGCTCGGCGACCGCGGGCACAAGCTGCGCCTGCACCCGGCGCTGCACCGCGCTGCGCTCGCTTATGAAAAGCTGGGCGTGACGTTTCAAGACCTCGAGCCGTTCGAGGGCCCGGCCGCGCCTGGCGAGGTGGTGATCGTGCCGTACGGCGCGCGGGTGGGCCGGCGCGGGCCGATCGGCGCGCACCGCGCGGTGCTCCTCTCGGGGCGCGCGGTGGAGGAGGGGATCTGCGAGCGGGCCGCGGTGGACCTGGCGCTGCCGATCTCCGACCACGCGGGGTTCGATGAGCTGGTCGAGCTGGCGATGAACTCGGATGCGCGGCGGGTGATCACCGTCGAAGGGTTCGCCACCGAGCTCGCCGAGGCGCTGCGGGAGAAGGGGCTGGAGGCGCACGCGCTGGGGGCGGAGCGGCAGCTGGAGCTGTTCTAGCGGCAATCGAAGACCGATTCATTCAATCGAGGAGCCAGCATGCCCAAGATCGACCCCGCCGCCGCCCCCCAAGGCTCTGGCAGCCGCTACCCGCCTCCGTACGACGCGCCGTGCAAGACCCGCGCGTGGCTCCGCCTCGGCGAGGTCGCCGGCCTCACCCAGTTCGGCGTCAACCTGGTGCGCCTCCCGCCCGGCGCCTGGTCCAGCCAGCGCCACAGCCACTCGCACGAGGACGAGTTCGTCTGGGTGCTGGAGGGCGAATTGGTGATGGTCACCAACTCCGGCGAGCAGGTGATGCGGCCCGGCGACTGCGCGGGGTTCAAGGCCGGCGGCGGCGAGGCCCACCAGCTCGTCAATCGCGGTGGCAAGGAGGCGCTGGTGCTGGTGGCCGGGTCGCGGAATGACGAGGATAGAGCCGAGTATCCAGACATCGACCTGCTGCGGCCGGGCCGCTCCGCGGGCTCGCGGGATTATCACCACCAGGACGGCACGCCCTATTGAGAAGACAGGTCCTATGCTCTGCCCGTTGTAGATGTAGCTGCGCCGCACCGTGGTCGGGCCGTTGGTGGGCGCGGGCTTCGCGCCGGCACGAGCTGCAGACAAGGCGACAAGGATGAGACACGCGGAGGTTCGCATCCGCGCGTCATACCGCTCCCAAATGAATTCCGATATCCCAGCGGACTCCGGGTCAACGGCACGCTGAAAGGTCCCTCGACGGTGGCCTTCCAGAAGCTGGTGACGGCCAAGACCGCGCCCAAGCCGGTCGCGAAGGGCTCCGGGTTGAAGAAGAAGTAGCGCTCGAGCGGCCCGCTACCTCTCGCCGCAAACCCCCGCCAAAAAGCTCCACACCGCCGCCGCCCCCAGCCGCGCCGTCCGCCCGCCCTCATCGAGCGCCGGCGCGCACTCCATCACGTCGAGCAGCCTCACCGCCGAGTGACCGCCCGCGAGGCGCGCGAACGCCAGGAGGTCCCCCGGCGAGAACCCATCCGGACACGGCGCCGAAACCCCGGGCGCGCTCGCGGCCTCCACCGCATCCAGATCGAGGCTCACCGAGAGCAGATCCCCCAGCCCGGCGGCCACGGTGAGCTGCTTGTAGAACCGCAGCTTGGGGGGGCCCTTGTCCTCTTCACGCAGCTTCCGCAGCTCCAACGCCGGCCACCCGCGCAGCCGCGCCCACTCCAGATGCGCGGCCGCGTTGTGCTGCATCTGGATACCAAATTCGGTAACTCCAAACCGGTCCCCCCACCGCTCCCACAACCGCCGGAACGGCGTCCCCGAGGTGATGGTCTGCCCATCCTTCAGCGGCCGCACATCGAGGTGCGCGTCCACGTTGATCGCCCAGAGCCGCTTCTCGCGGTCGTCCTGCGCCGCCAGCACCGCCGACTGGCTCGCATAGGCCCCATCGTGCCCGCCTCCGAGTAATACAATGACCGCCCCCGCCCGCACGGCCTCCTCGGCGGCCCGCTCGGCCTGCTCGTGCACCTCGGCCACCGTGCCCTGGTCGTCGCGCACCATCCCGTCGCCCGGTCCCGCGTCGCCGAGATCGAACAGCCGCAGGTTGCCCAGCTCCTCCTCACCGCCGAGCGTCATCTTGTACAGCCACCGCCGCAGCTCCCTCGGCCCCAGCGCAGCGCCCGCGCGTCCCCCTCCATTGGTGACGCCGCGGTCATCGGCGATGCCGAGGATGGCCACGGTGGGCCTCCCATCATCGCTGTCGGCCTGGCTGACGGGGCCGGAGACGACCACGTCGCCGAGGCGCGGATCCCCGGGGCTGCCTTTGGAGAACAGCGCGGGGTCCGCGGGCTGGAGGTTCGCCATGCCCGGGTCGTCGCACACTCTGCGCGAAACGCCAACGCGCTGATATTGACGCAATGCGCGAGCACGGCTATCGCGCCCGACCCGGACCCAGGGCGGAGAGGGATCCCCTTGACTCGCAGATGATTCCAGATCGAAATGCCCGTTTTCCCGTACGCCCGTTTCATCTCACCTTCAGCGTCGTCCCCTTCTCCAGGAGGCAGCCTTGCTGCTCCGCCGAATCCTCCCGCCCGCAGCGGCCGCGTTCGCGCTCGCCTGCGCGCCCTCGATCCAGCAGGACCCCGCGCCCGCGAGCGTCAGCTACGCCGTGTTCGATCCGAACACCTCGCAGATCCCGCTCCCGAACGACCTCGCCATCCTCCCCTCCACGCTCGCCGGCTTCCCCGCCGGCGCGCAGAAGGATCTGCTGGCGGCCTTCGCCACGCAGGGCGGCTTCCCCAACGATCAAGAGGTCGACATCACCATCGACTTCACCACGCTGCAGATCGGCGCCGACGGCAGCCTGACGCCGGTCGCGCCCGACCTCGACCTCGCGTCGATCTCGGACACCACGCTGCGGATGCTGCGGCTGCCGGCGACGCCGGTCACCTTCGCCGCGCCGGTCGCGGCCGACTACCACAAGGGCGCCACCAAGGGCACGCTGACCTTGCGCAACGTGAAGGACGCCAAGGGCAACGGGCCTCTCCCCTGGCCGTCGAGCGCGTCCGGCGCGGTCTACGTGGTGGGCGTCCGCGGCGGCGCCTCGGGCCTCAAGCTCACGGGCGGCGGCACCATCAACCCCGCGGCCACCTTCTTCCTGCTCACGCGCGGCGTCGACCTGAGCCTCGAGGAGAACCAGACCCTCATCCCCGTCGACGAGAAGTCCTCCGTCAGCCACCGCGCGCAGCGGGCGGCCCTCGGCGGGCAGCTCGAGACGCTGCGGCAGAACTACCAGGTGCCGTTCAGCGCCCTCAACACCTCGATCCCCACCGCCGAGCTGGCGGTGCTGACCGCCTTCCACATCGCCCCCACCAACGTGGCGGTGGTCGAGACCGATCCGGGCCGCGGGCTGATCCCCATCCCGAGCGACTTCCTCCTCGACCCGGCCACGGGCAACAAGACGGTGCAGCCGCTCGC
>JAYWAO010000452.1:0-3746 GCA_043782365.1 Deltaproteobacteria bacterium | reverse complement strand
CGAGCCCGGGCCGCTGCGCGCTGCGCTCGGGTTTCCGGGGCGCGCGCGGCTGCTGGCAGGTCCGCTCGGCCAGGCGCCCGTCTTCCGCTCCGCCGACGAGGGCGCCACCTGGACGCGCGTGCTCGACGTCCCCGCAAGTGTAGTCACCTCGCTGCGCGCCAAGGTCGACAGGGAGCGTGCCTCGATCGACGGCGTCGCGCTGCGCAGGGCGGGCGGCGGTCCGGGCGAGGTCCCGGAAGGACGGCAAGGAGGCGGCGGCGGCGGAGAGCGCGGCGGCGGTGGAATGGGCGGCGGAGGAGTGGGCGGCGGCGGCCGCGGCGGTGGACGCGGCGGCCGGGGAGGCGGCGGCGGGCCGCCTGGAGGAGGCCAGCGACAGCAGGCGCGGGGACCCGGAGCGCGCGTCTTCTCTGCCGAGGCGCTGCTCGCGTACCTCGACCCGGTGCGCCTGCTCTCGCGCTTCAACGGCGGCCGCGCGCTGTCCGGCGTGGTCCACGCGGGGCAAGGCGGGGGCTTCATCGCCTGGGCGCCCACCGAGCCGTTCTGGAACCAGCTCGCCGACGCGGCGGTTGCCGAGAGCGACGCAGAGGGCGAGATCTCGCTCGGCCCTGCGCAGCCGCAGCGCCTCCCGGAGGTGCAGCCCTTCGAGCTGCTCCGCTCTGTCGACGGCGCCGCGTGGAGCCAGGTGCCCGAGGCCGCGCCACTTGCGCTGGCTGCCTCGCCCGGGCCGGGCGCGAGCGCGGTCTATCCCGAGCAGGCGGCGAGCGATGGCGCGGAGGCCATGGTGGTCGCGTCCTCGCGCGATCGGCTCGGGCACTTGCTGCGGCGGGCGTGGAGGATTCGATAGCCGAGCGCGCGCCTCACCAGGGCAGGCGCTGCCCGTCGCGCCAGAAGCCGCCGTCCTCGGCGCCGGGCCCGAGCCTGCAGCCGAAGAGCACCGAGGCGGCGCCCTGCGCGAGCGTGCGCGGCGCGCCCTTGCCGCCCATGTCGGTCTGCACCCAGCCGGGGTCGATCGAGGTCGCGCGCCGGCCCGAGGCGACCAGCAGCCGCGTGAAGGCGTTGAGCGCAGCCTTGGTGGCGCCGTAGCCGCCCTTGCGGGTGCCGGCCATCCCCTCGGCCGCCATGCGCAGCAGGTCATCGATGGTGAGCTTGGGTGAGCTCAGCGCCTGCACCAGCGCCCGCTCCTGGCTTCCCAGCGCGCCGAGGCCGCTGGAGACGTTGACCACCCGCGCCTCGGGAGTGAGGACACCCGCGCCGTTCAGCGCGCGGGTCAGCAGGATCGGCCCCATCAGATTGGTGGCCCACAGCTCGCGGCGCCCGGCCTCGTAGACGCCCGCGTTGTTCAACAGCACGTCGAGCTTCACGCCCTCGGTGGCCAAGCGGCGCGCGCACGCTTCAATCGACTTTGGATTGGAGACGTCGAGCTCGACCGGTCGCGCATTGGCAAGGACGGGCGCCTTCGCCGGCGAGCGGACCCCGAGCAGCACCTCCTCGCCGGCGAGCGCCAATTGTCGCGCCACTTCGCGGCCGATGCCGCGCGAGGCGCCGGTGACGAGCACGGACATTCTTGGGCTCTGGGTCAGCGTCGGCTCCATCTACAACCTGATGAGGCAGTTTGCGTGCGTTGCGGCGACGTCCCTACCCGGCAAGCGGCTTCTTCTTCCGCACCGGCATCAGGTCCGTGCAGACCCCTTCATGAAGCTCCGCCGCCAGCCCGACCGACTCGGTCAGCGTCGGGTGCGGGTGGATGGTCTTGCCGATGTCGGCCGCGTCCGCGCCCATCTCGATGGCGAGGCAGACCTCGCCGATGAGGTCGCCCGCGTTGGTGCCGACGATCGCCCCGCCGACGAGGCGGTGGGTCACCTCGTCGAAGAGCAGCTTGGTGAAGCCCTCGTCGCGGCCGTTGGCGATGGCGCGGCCGCTGGCGGCCCACGGGAAGACCGCCTTGCCCAGCTTCCTGCCCTGCGCCGCGGCCTGCTCTTCGGTGATCCCGGCCCAGGCGATCTCGGGGTCGGTGTACGCTACTGACGGGATCTGCCGCGCGTCGAAGTAGCTCTTCAGCCCGCTCGCGGCCTCGGCGGCGACGTGGCCCTCGTGGACGGCCTTGTGCGCCAGCATCGGCTGGCCGGCGAGGTCGCCGATGGCAAAGATGTGCGGCACGTTGGTGCGCAGCTGGTTGTCCGCCGGCACGAAGCCGCGGGCATCGACATTGACGCCTGCCTTGTCGAGCCCCAGCTTCTTTCCATTGGGGCTGCGGCCCACCGCCACCAGCACGAGATCATACAGCTGCGGCTCCGCAGGGGCCGCCGCGCCCTCGAACCTCACCTTGATGCCCTCCGGCAGCGCCTCGGCGCCCACCGTCTTGGTGCCGAGCATGACCTTGTCGAAGCGGTGCGCGTTCTTCTTCTCCCAGACCTTCACCAGATCCCGGTCCGCGCCAGGCATCAGGCCGGTGAGCATCTCCACCACGTCGATGCGCGCGCCGAGCGCGGAGTAGACCGTGGCCATCTCCAGGCCGATGATGCCGCCGCCGATCACCAGCATCCGCTTGGGCACCGAGGCGAGCAGCAGCGCGCCGGTCGAGTCGACGATGCGCGGGTCCACGGGCAGGAACGGCAGCTTCACCGCCTGGCTGCCCGCCGCGACGATCGCCTTCTCGAAGGTGATGACCTGCTTCTCGCCCGCGGCGCTGGTCACCTCGAGCGTGTTCGCCGAGGTGAACTGCCCCAGCCCCTGCACCACCGTGACCTTGCGCGCCTTCGCCATCATCACGAGGCCGCCCGTCAGCTTGCCGACCACCTTGTCCTTCCACGCGCGCAGCCCGCCGAGGTCGAGCGCCGGCTTTCCAAATGTAACACCATGCGCGGCGAGCGACTGCGCTTCGTCCATCACCGCGGCCACGTGCAGGAGAGCCTTCGAGGGGATGCAGCCGACGTTGAGGCAGACCCCGCCCAGCGTGGCGTAGCGCTCGACCAGCACCGTGGTGAGCCCCAGGTCGGCGGCGCGGAAGGCGGCCGAGTAGCCGCCCGGGCCGGCGCCGAGCACCAGCACCTGGCAGGAGGTCGGCCCGGCCATCACAGCACCAGCCGGCGGGCGTCGGCGAGCAGCGCCGCGAGGTGCGCGTTGAAGCGCGCGGCCCCGGCGCCGTCGACCACGCGGTGGTCCCAGGAGAGCGAGAGCGGCAGGATCAGGCGGGGCACGAACTGCGCGCCGTCCCACGTGGGCCTCATCGCCGCGCGGCAGACGCCGAGGATCGCCACCTCGGGCGCGTTGATGATCGGCGTGAAGTACGTGCCCCCGATGCCGCCGAGGCTGGAGATGGAGAAGGTCGCACCGGACATCTCGGCAGGCGAGAGCTTGCCGTCGCGCGCTTTCGCCGCCAGCTCGCTCGTCTCGCGGGCGAGCTGCAGCACACCCTTCTTGTCCGCGTCCTTGATGACGGGCACCAGGAGGCCGGCGGGCGTGTCGGCGGCGAACCCGATGTGCCAGTACTGCTTGAGCACCAGGCTCTCGCCGTCGAGCGACGAGTTGAAGTCGGGGAACTTCTGCAGCGTGGCCACCACCGCCTTGATGAGGAAGGCCAGCATGGTGACCTTGACGGGCTTCTCGCCCTTCGCCGCGCCTTTCTCGGACTCCGCGTTGACCTTCAGGCGGAACGCCTCGAGGTCGGTGACGTCGGCGTCCTCGTGATTGGTGACGTGCGGGATCTGCACCCAGTTGCGGTGCAGCGCCTTGCCCGCGATCTTGCG
>JAYWAO010000451.1:0-10377 GCA_043782365.1 Deltaproteobacteria bacterium | reverse complement strand
CCGCCGCCGCCGGCGCCCGGGCCACCGCCCATGCCGCCGCCGTTCGCGCCGCCGAGGCCGCCACCGCAGGTGCCGCCGCCGACGCCAGACGCGCCCTGCCCGCCGGCCGAGCCCTGGCCGCCGAGGGCCTGGGGGATCGCCACGTTCGGACCGCCGAAGGTGGACGAGCAGCCGCCGCCCGGGTTGGGCGTGACGCCCTGCTTGAACGGATAGCCCGTCTGGCCACCGCCTGCGCCCTGCCACGAGACGTCGCCGGCGGGGCCATCGCCGCCAGCCGAGCCGGAGACGTTGATCGAGCCGCCGATGAAGACGTCGCCGGTGACGCGCAGGTCGAGGTACTGCGTGCCCGCGGGGTCGATGACGACGGTCGAGCCGGCCGGCACGCGGAACGTGTTGTAGTGGTGCGTGCCTCCGGGGAGCTGGTTCACGCCCGCAGCGGCCACGAAGTCGAGCACGCCCGCCGCCTGGTCGGCCGTGACGATGGCCACCGTGGAGAGCTTGCTGTTGGTGGCGCCGTCGTTGACAGTCAGGCCGACCACATAGGTGCCGCTGACCGTCGGGTAGAAGGCCGGGTTCGAGCGCGTCGGGTCATTGAAGGTGATGTTCGTCGCCGCCGAGGGCGTGGAGACGAAGTTCCAGCTGTAGGCGAGCGTCTTGGCGAGACCGCAGCCCGTCACGGTGGCCAGGGTGAAGTCGACCGGCGCGTTGTCGGGCGTGTACGAGGACGCGCCGTCGAGGACGACGCCGTACCCGTCGGTGGCCGCGATGTTGACGGTCGGCGCCGACGAGGCAGGCGACTGCAGGCCGATCAGGCTGACCGGTGACTGCTTGCCGCAGGCCGACACCTTGATCGACGCGCCGCCGTTCATGGGCGTGAACAGCTGGGTGCTGGTCTGGCCCGCCGAGTCGGTGAGCGTCAGCTCGACGTAGTAGTCGCCCGGAACATCCGGCACGAAGGACGGCGTCGCCGAGCTCGACGAATCGAACGAGACCTGGCTGCCGAGCGGCACGCTGGTGAACGCCCACTGGTAGGTGGTGACCTGGGGAGTGAAGCCGCAGGGGCTGTAGTTCGCGTCGGTCACGTTGGCGCCGAGCTTCACTGCGGTGCCCTGGTAGAACGAGATGGGCGCCGCCGTCAGGCTGGTCGAGGTGATGGCCAGCGCGCCAGTGGTCGTTCCGCCCGCGCGCTTTTGCGTGATGGTGGCCATGTTCTGCACCGCCGACCAGGCCGGCACGGCGCCCACATCGGAGACCTTGGGCGGCTGGTCACCGCAAAGCACGGTGACAGGTACGTTGATGGCCGAGGCTGAGAGCCCGACCGAGTCGGTCACCAGCAGCTGCAGCGAGTACGTGCCCTTCGCCGCGGGCACGAAGGTGGACGCGCTGGTGGTGGCGCCGCCCAGAGAGAACTTGCCGCCGACGGGCGCCGAGGTGACCTGCCACTGGTAGCTGAGCGTCTTCGCGAACCGCGGCGGGCAGAAGTTCGCGCCGCCCGGGTTCGAGTTGTTGACGCTGTCGGGGCTGACCGCGGTGGCAGTGATGGTGACCGGCGCGAAGTTGGCCTGCGACACCACGGGCTTGTCGACCGTCACCGTGGGCGCCTGCGCGCCGCACGCCGACACGTTCACCGAGATGAACTGGGTCGCTGAGGTGTTGCCGAGCGCGTCCTTGACGGACACCGACAGCTGGTAGGTGCCGCCCGCGACATCGGCGACGAAGCCCGGCGAGGTGGCGGTGTTGGACGAGAGCGACGCGTTGCTGCCGCCCGGCTTGGAGACGAGGCCCCAGCTATAGGTGTACGAGCTCGAGGTGAGCGAGCCGCACGAGCCCGGCGTGATGCTCGGGACCGCCGTTGTGATCGCGTCGCCCTTGTAGACCACGCCCCCGACGCCAGCGGGGCTGGTGTAGGTGGCCGTGGCCATCACTGGCAGCGCGGCGCAGGCGTTCTCGTGGAGCACCTTGGTGGCCTGGGTCGAGAAGCCGCCCGCGTCGGTGACGGTGAGCTGGAGCGCGTAGTCACCGGCCGCGTCGGGCGTGAACGTCACCGAGGTGCCGTTGGTGCCCGAGAGCACCGCCGACGAGGTGGAGGGCCGCGAGGTGATCGCCCAGGCATACGTGTAGACGCTGCCCGGCACGCAGGTCTGGATGGAGCCGATGTTGCCCGGCGCTGTCAGCGTCACAAGATTTCCCACCGTGGCCGCCGACTGCGCCGAGGTGATCGCCCCGACGCTCGGACCGCAAGCGCCAGTCGGGATGGTGAGGGTGATCGGCGCCGACACGAGGCCGTTCGAGTCCTTCACCAGCACGCTGAAGACGTAGGTGCCGCCAGCGTCCGGCGTGAAGTTGAACGAGCCGCTGCCGTTCTGCGCGGCGGTGGTCACCGCGCTGCCCGAGGGCGCCGACACCAGCGTCCACGAGTACGTCAGCGTGGTGGCCAGCGCGCAGGCGTTGAGCGCGTCGGGGCTGACGCCGTTGGCCGTCAGCGTGACGGCCTGGCCGACCGCGGGGCGCGTGGTGGGCGTAGGGACGCTGCCGACCAGCACCGTCGCGCCCGTGCTCTGGATGACCGGCGGGTTCGAGCCGCAGGAGGTCACGTTGAAGTAGGTGGGCGAGGCGTTGCTGACGAGGCCGTTGCTGCCCGTGGCCTGCACCTGCACTTGGTAGCTGCCCGGCACGGTGGCCTTGAAGCTGGTGGTCGCGCCGGTGATGGCCGTGAGCGCCGCAGAGCCATTGGGCGGAGCGTTCGCGATGCTCCAGGCGTAAGAGAAGGTCGTCGCGAAGCGGGCCGGGCAGTAGAGGACCTTGGTGGAATCGTTCTGGTTGTCACCCGTCGTGGCGGTGCCCGTCGGGTTCACCAGCGCGATGCCGCTGGAGGCGAAGGTGTTGAGATCGATCGCCGAGGCCAGCGTGCTGCCCCGGGGGAAGAGGAAGCCCGCTGCGACCGAGGTGACGGTGATCGGGTTCTGACCGCAGGTCGAGGTGGTGACGCTGACGTACTGGATCGGCGAGGAGTTACCGATCGAGTCGGTCGCCACCACGCTGAGTTGGTAGGTGCCCACCAGGTCCGGGACGAACTGCGCGACCTTGTCCGTCGCGCTGATCAGCGTGCTGCGGCTGCCCTGGGGGGAGGCGAAGAGCGTCCAGCGGTAGCTGACCGTCAGGGGCACGCCGCAGGTGTTCGGGTCGGTGGCGTTCGGGGTCAGGAGCAGGAGATCCCCCGTGTGGAGCCGCGGGTCGGTCGCCGGCGTCGGGTTCGCCGCCGCCTGCGTCACCGCGCCAGAGGCCGGCCAGGTGAGCGCCGCGGTGCCGCACGGCGAGACCCGGTAGTAGATGGTCGCGGGCGCGCTGGCGAGGCCGTTGCGCGCGGTCGCCGTCACCTGGAGCGCGTAGTCACCCGGGGCGGAGGCGGTGAAGTTGGTGGCTGCCTGCGTGGGCGCCGAGAGCTGCGTCTGGGCGCCGACCGGGCCGTTGGCGACGCGCCACTGGTAGGTGAAGGTGGTGGCGAACCGGCTGGGGCAGAAGGCCGGGTTCTCGACCACACCCTGGTTGTCGCCGTCCTGCGCGCCGCCGCCCGCGAGCGAGAGCGAGGCGGTGTCGTAGGTCTTCAGCGGCAGCGGCGAGGCGAGCGTGCTGCCCGCCGGGAGCACCGAGACGCTGACCGGGTTCGCCCCGCAGTTCGAGGTGGTCACCGAGAAGAACTGCACGGGCGAGCTGTTGCCCAGGTTGTCGGTGGCGACCACGGTGAACTGGTAGCTGCCCTGCGCGTCGGGGATGAACGCCCCCACGTTGGCGGTGCTGCTCACCAGCGTGGCCTTGCTCCCCTGGGGCGCCGAGAAGAGCGTCCACTTGTACGAGTTGACCACCGCCTGCGCCGAGCAGGTGTTCGGGTTGGTCACGTGCGGCGTCAGCGAGACGAGCGCGCCGAGGTGCACCTGCGTGTCGAGCGAGGGCTGGGGATCGACCGCGGTCACCGTCACGGCCTGCGCCGCCGACGCCGGCCACGACAGGGGCAGCTGCCCGCAGGGCGCGACGCGGAAGTAGACGTTGGAGGAGGCCACCGTGCCGTTGGAGGCGCGGGCGGTCACCTGCACCGCGTAGTCGCCGGCTGCCGTCGCGGTGAACGTAGACGTGTTGCCCGAGAGGTCGCTCAGGCTGGCCGCGCCGCCCACCGGCGTGTTGGAGATGCGCCAGGTGTACGCGAAGGTGTTGGCGAACCGGGCCGGGCAGTAGTTGGGCTTGAGCGGATCGCTCTGGTTGTCGCCGCTGCTGGCCGCGCCGCCCAGCAGCGAGAGCGCCTTGGACGAGAAGACCTCGAGGCCCGCGGGACCGGTGACCGAGGTGTTGGCCGGCAGCACCTGAAGGCCCACCGGGTTCGCGCCGCACGACGAGGTGTTGACCGTCACGTACTGCAGCGGTGACGAGTTGCCGAGGCTGTCGCTGGCGATGACGCTGAACATGTACGCCCCCGGCAGGTCGGGCACGAAGGTGCCCACCGCCGCGGTGCCCGAGACCAGCTGCGCCTTGCTGCTGGCCGGGGCCGAGAAGAGCGACCACTTGTAGGTGTTGGTCACGGCGACGAGGCCGCAGTCGTTGGTGTTGATCACGTTGGGCGTGAGCGAGACGAGCGAGCCCACGTGGACGCCCGTGTCGGTGGTGGGCTGTGGGTCGGCCGCCGTGATGGTCACCGGGTTGGTTCCGGGCCACGCCAGCGGCGCCTGGCCGCAAGGCCGGACGCGGAAGTAGACGCTGGAGGCTGCGCTCGACAGGCCGTTCGACCCCTTCGCAGTCACCTGCACCGCGTAGTCGCCCGCGGTGTTGGCGGTGAAGCTCGAGGCGGTGCCCGAGAGGTCGCTCAAGCTGGCCACGCTGCCCGAGGGGCCGTTGGAGATGCGCCACGCATAGGAGAACGTGGTGGCGAAGCGCGCCGGACAGTAGGCCGGGAGCGCCGCGTTGTTCTGGTTGTCACCCGAGGAGGCCGCGCCGCCCTGGAGCGAGACGCCGCGCGCCTCGAAGACGCGCACGCCGCTGGGGCTGGCCACCGAGGTGCCGCCGGGCAGCACTTGTAGATTGATGGGGTTGGCGCCGCAGGTCGAGGTGGTCACGCTGGTGTACTGCACCGGCGAGGTGTTCCCGAGCGAGTCGGTGGCGACCACGCCGACTTGGTAGGTGCCCTGGACGTCGGGCACGAACGAGGTCACCGTGTCGGTCGTGGTGGTGAGCACCGCGCGGCTGCCGGACGGCGCCGCGAACAGCGACCAGCGGTAGATGCTGGTGACCGCGATGGTGCCGCAGTTGTTGGGGTTCACCACGTGGGGGGTGAGCGAGACGATGCCGCCGATGTGGACCTGCCCATCGGTGGTGGGCTGCGGGTCCTGCACCGCGAGGCTGACCGCGCCGGCGGCCGGCCACTGGAGGGCCGCCTGGCCGCAGGGCAGCACGTTGATGGTCTTGAACGCAGGGGTCGACGAGTAGCCACGCGAGTTCGTCACCACCAAGGACAGCTGGTAGAGGCCGGGCTGGTCGGGGATGAGGGCCGGCGTCGCCGCGGCCGGGTCGTCGAGGACCGCCTGGCTCTTGGAGGGCTGCGAGGCGAGGCGCCAGGCATAGACGTGCGCCGGGGTAGCGAGGCAGTTGTCGTCGAGGATGGCGTGGGCGCCGACCTTCAGCGGGACACCCATGGTGCCCCCCGAGAGGATGTCGATGCCGTCGAGCACGGGCGCGATGTCGCCGCACTTGCTGACGTCGAGCGAGGCGAACCCGAGCGCTGACTTGTGGCCGCTCGAGTCGGTGACCTGGACCGAGAACTGGTAGGCGCCGGCGGCGTCAGGCGTGAAGGCGGGGTTCGGGGACGAGGGGTCGCTGATCACTGCAGAGGAACCGGAGGGGCGCGACGCCACGGTCCAGGAGTAGGTGAAGGTGACCTGAAGGCCGCAGAGGAGGTCCGCGGAGTCGGCGGTGGCCTTGAGCGCGACCGCCTGCCCGGGGCGCGCGCTCGAGGGGGTGACGGTGGAGACGACGGTGGGCGTCGCGTCGCCGCAGCCCGTGGCCGTGACGGTGGAGGTGAGCGGGGTCGACTCGATCCCGGTGGAGTCGGTCACCACCAGGCGCACCGTGTAGTCACCTTGCCGGTCGAGCGCGAGGCTCGGGCTCGCGGTGGCGGCGCCGTTGAGCGCGGCCTTGGAGCCGGTGGGGAGCGCGGTGACCGTCCACGCGTAGGTGAAGGTCTGGCCGAGGCTGCCGCAGGCGGGCGCGTTGTCGGCGTCGACGGTGTCGTTGGCGAACTGGACCACCGCCCCGATGTGCGGGTGCGCGTCGCTCGGCGTGATGCTGCGGATGGTGGGCGGATTCCGCTGGCAGGACGAGGCGACGATCTTGACGAACGCGGCCTGGCTCACGAGCTCGCTGTTGGAGACGATCAGCTGGATCGAGTAGTCCCCGGCGATGTCGGCGCGGAAGCTCGGCGTGACGGTCGTGGCGTCGAGGAGGACCGCGTCGCTGCCCGGGGGCCGGGTGGCGATGCTCCACAGGTAGGCGAGCGGCCGGCCTTGCGGGTCAGAGCTCTTCTCGCCGTTGAGCTTGACGATGCTGCCGGCGTTGACGTTCTGCGCATCGCCCGGCACCGCGACGGGAGGCTGCAGGCCGCGTGAACAGGCTGCGGCGAGGGCGAGAGAGGCGAGAGAGAGCAGCAGACGATTGCGGGACGGCAGTTTCATCTTGCCTCCTAGAACGTAGCGCCGAGTCCGGCGACGACGCCGTTGGCGAAGCGAGTGGCGTTGGCGAACATCAGGACGTCGGACGTGTAGCGGATGTGTGCGGCGTAGCGCGGCGGCAGGGCGATCTCGACGCCGGCCTGGAAGCCGAAGTCGCGGCGCGGGTCGCCGACGCCGTTCTGCGCGGTGCTGCTGGCGAGGTTGCGCGAGAAGGTGACGGCCCCCGAGACAGCCACCGGGCCGAGGACCTCCCAGCGCGCGTCACCCCGGACTCCGAAGCCCGCATAGTTGAACGGGAAGAGGTCGTTCTGGATGCGCTGGTACTCGAAGTAGAGCGAGGGCACGAAGGTGAGGCCGTCGTCCTCGGAGAGGTGCAGCTGCCGAAGCACGTCGATGCCGTAGCCGCCCTGCAGACGCGTGCGGGTCTCCCCGAGGTGGAACGGCGTCTGGGGCTGGCCCGGCGTCGCCTGGTAGTTCCGGTAGTCGAGCGCCCCGTTGCGGACCTCGATCTCGGCGTGGGCGACCTGCGCGCCGAAGAGGTGCAGCCGGCTCCCCGACAGCTGGCCCTTCCCGAGGAAGTAGCCCGTCACGTAGTCCTCGCCCGCGTGCTCGGCGCCGGCGACGAACTCGAGCCGCCAGTCGCCGCGGCCGAAGACGTGCGTCGGCTGCACGGGCACGTACTGGATCTGCGTCTGCACCGGTCCGGCGCCCTCGTTGGAGGCCACCGCGTTGCGCGCGCCCGGCTCCTCGATGCCGATGGTGTTGGGCTGCGTCTTGCTGCCCACCTGCACCGGGCCGTTGCCGGCGTTGTCGGTGGCCTCGACGTAGTACGCGAAGCCGTCGGTCACCGCGCTCGAAGGGACCGCCACCGTGTACTCGTCCTTGCCCGTGCCGGCCATCGCCAGGCACTTGTACTCGAGCGCGAAGACGTTGCGGTAACACACTTGTACGGCGGCCACGCCGCTCTTGTCGTCAGTGACCACGGCCTCTACCTTGAGGTCCTCGCCGCGGGTCGCGCGCGCGACGGGCGTGTGGTGGATGACCGGCGGGGTCTGGTCGTCTTCCGAGACCTTCGATTCGCCGCGGGCCAGCGCCTCCTCCATCTGGGCGATGAACTTGCGCGCCTGGTCGGCGCGGGCGCCCGTGGGGTTGTCCTTGAGGAACCCGCGGAAGGCGACGATCGATTCCTTCAGGTTGCCGAGCTTGCGCTGGGTCTGGCCGATGTTGAAGAGCACCTCGGGGATCGGCCGCACCTCGTAGACCGACTTGAAGTTCGTCAGCGCGCACGGGTAGTCGGCCAGCTTGTAGCAAGTGAGGGCCCGGTGGAGCTGCGACTTGGCCATCGCGGTCGGATCGGGCCGGTCGAGGGTGTCGGAGCCGCGGACCTTCTTGAGGTTGAGCGCGAGGCGCAGCTCGAAGCCCGAGTCCTCGGGCAGCTTGATCTTGGTGGTCCGGCTGACGTAGCCGTCGAGGAGGATCTTCACATCGTGCGGGCCGGGCACGGTGACCTTGCGCACCGGGGTCTCGCCGACCAGCTTGCCGTCGAGGTAGAGGCGGGCGCCCTGCGGCTCGGTGTTGACGGCGATGGTGGGCGGCAGCGGGTCCTTCGGGGCCGGGGCCATCGCGAGCCGCAGCGCCAGCGACTGGCTCTGCTCGACCGAGACCGTCTGGGCCACCGCCAGGAAGCCGTCCATGCGCGCCTCCACCTGGTGCTCGCCGGGCTCCAGGATGATCTCCTGCTGCAGCGGCGTGGTGCCGGCGACGTTACCGTCGACGCGCACTTCGCCGCCCGGCGGGTCGGTCTCCACCATCAGGCGGGCCGGACCGGGAGGCCGCTGCAGCACCATCGAGACCTCGGCCTCGCGGTTCTTCTGGGCGGTGATGGTGCGCTCGTCCGAGAGGTAGCCGTCGCGGGCGAGGTTGATCTTGTGGGGTCCCGGCTTGATCTCGCCGCTCCAGGGGGTGCTGCCCACCTCTTCGCCGTCGATCTGGACCGTCGCCCCCTCGGGCTTGGAGAACACCAACAGCCGCGGCGCCTCGTTGGCAGCGGGCGCCGCCATCTCCAGGCGCAGGCTGAGGTCGCGCCCCTCGGGCATCTCGAAGTCGGTCGCCACCTCACGGCGCCCGGTCATCTTCAGCACCACCTCGTGCCGGCCCGCGCCCAGCGGTCCCAGCCAGGGCGTTACGCCCTTGTGGGCGCCGTCGATGAACACCTGCGCGCCCTGCGGGGTCGACTCGACCGAGAGCGCCGGGTCCTTGGGCAACGTCACCAGCGAGAAGCGCAGCTCGGAGTCGCGGCCTTCGCGCAGCTCGATGTCGCGCTCCTGTCGGAGGAAGCCGTTGAGCTCGAGGGCGAGCTTGTGCTTGCCGGGGATCGCCTCGCCTTTGTAGGGGGTCGCGCCGATCTGCGCGCCGTCGAAGTAGAGGCGGGCGCCGCTGGGCTCGGACATCACCTGCAGCTCGCCGGGGCCTCCCTTGCTCGACGGGACGAGGTGCACCTTCTTCGTCTTGCCGGCGACGAAGTCGACCGACTGATCGGAGCCGCGGCCGTCGGGGAGCTGCACCGACACCTGGTGGGCGCCCGGCGACGACTCGATGGTCTGCGGGGCAGGGCCCACCTCCTTGGCGTCGAGCGAGACCACCGCCCCCTCCGCCGAGGTGACGGTGACGATGGCGGGCCGGATCGGCGCGTCTTCGAGCATCACCACGAACGGCTTCGCCTCGGAGCCAAGCTGGGCGCGCTCGCCGCTGCGGAGCCGGGCCTCGATGAAGTACTCGAAGCGGTCGCCAGTGGCGACCGAGCCGGGGAGGCGGGCGACCCAGTCCTTGCCGCGCTCGATCATGGGATACCCGAAGAAGCGACCCTTGCCGGCGGCGCGCGCGAACACCAGCGGAGAGATGTTCTCCGACGGGTTGCGGACGACCACCTTGATGGAAGGAGAGAGCCCCCGGGAGGCGCGCGCGAGGGGCGTGTGATCAATGGGCCCGCTCGCCTGGGCGAGGAGGAGGACAGCGATGAGAGCAACCACGTCGGCACCTCTGGAGGCTTACGGAGCGTGGGCAGCCCGGCAGCGAGATTGCAAAACGGAGAGCCTTTGGACGTACAATCCTACAGCGGGTGGGGTCAAGGCTCTCGATGAGAATGAACGGTCCTACGGTTAGATTTTTCTCCAGGTTCACCAGGTGGGACCGGCGCCGCGGAGGTGTGCTCGGCGCGCTCGGCGCCCTGCTCCTCCCTCTATTGGCCAGCGCTTCTAGTCCTGGAGGTTCGACCGCACCGGCTGCCGCTGCAGAGAAGACTGAGGGAGAACAGGAGCGGGAGCGAGAAGAATCACGCCAGAGGGGCCGTCAGGAGAGCACCCGCAGGGCCGAAGAGAGCGACGACGAGGCCGAGCGAGAAGCAGAGGAGCGCGAGCGGGCGGAGGGGAAGAGTCCGCAGGAGTTCGCCGAGGAGAAGCGGCGGCGCGCTCTCGCCCGGAAGGGGCCTGCGGTCGCGGGCAGCCCCCTCGAGCAGGGCGTGCACGCGCTCGTCCGCCTCCGAGTGCCCGGGGCTCCGGACCGGCACTGCGCCGGCGTGCTGGTCGGCATGACCACCGCCACCGTGATGGTCCTGACGTCGGCCCGCTGTCTCGCAGGGAGCGCCGCCGAGCCGCCTGCGGGCGTGGAG
>JAYWAO010000450.1:0-3754 GCA_043782365.1 Deltaproteobacteria bacterium | reverse complement strand
GCAAGTCGGCGAGGTCCGCGTGTGCACGCACGAGCGCGGGCGTGACGTGACGCGGATGCGGCGAGGTGTAGCGAAGGCGCGCGAGCTCCGGCACCTCGCGCGCGATCCGCTCGAGCAGCGCTGCGAACTGCGACTCGCCCTCCTCGCTCGCGCCCGGCTCGTGCCACGAGTTCACCGTCTGCCCGAGTAGCGTCACCTCGCGCGTGCCGCCGTCCACCATCGAGCGGACCTCGGCGACGATCTCGGACGACGCGCGATAGCGCTCGGGTCCGCGCGTGTACGGGACGACGCAGAACGTGCAGCGCTCGTCGCAGCCCTTCATCACCGTGACGAACGCGGTAGCGGCGCCGCGGCTCGTCTCGGGGTCTGCTTGCGGGAAGAGGTACTCCTCGCTGGGGACCCAGTCAGTCTCGACCCGGCCCTGGCCCTTGCCTGCCGAGGGGAGCGCCGCGAGGTCCGCCACCTTGGAGAGCTGATCGGGGCCGAGCACGAAGTCGACGAACGGCGCCCGCGCGACCAGCTTCTCCTTCTCCTGCTGCGCGACGCAGCCCGAGACGCCGATCTTCAGCCCGCGCTGCGCCTTGAGCAGCCGGTAGCGGCCGAGCGCGGAGAAGAGCTTGTCCTCGGCCTTCTCGCGGATGGCGCAGGTGTTGAGCAGCACCAGATCGGCCTCTTCGGCCGTCTCGACGGGCGACCAGCCAGAGCGCGCGAGCGACTCGCCCATCCGGGAGGAGTCGTGCTCGTTCATCTGGCAGCCGAAGGTGTGGATGTAGAAGCGGCCGGGCACGGGGGACCGGGGTATGGCACTGCGCCGCTAGAGGAGTCAATCGGAGTTGGCGGGGCGGATCGGGCGTCCGACCGATGCGCTGCGGCTCGCGGGCTGGCGCTTTGTAACGAGCCCGGCGGCTGGCTCTCCTCGGTGCGCGTCGAGGGCGGCGACGAGAGGCTGCTCGGCGAGCCGGCCTCGGGCACGCTGGCCGCTGCGGACCACGACTTCGGCGGCGTCACCCGCTCGGGCCGGATCGTCTTCGAGGCCGAGCTGATCGAGCACCTGCCCCCGCAGCTCTTCGTGGTCGAGCCCGACGGCTCGGTGCGCGGGCTGACTGGCGCGAGCAGCTACTCGACGCTGTCCGCCATCGTCGAGTAGGCTGGCCGCCTTCGAACACCGGAGTCCACGCATGCGCCGCGCGCTGATCCTCTGCTCCGCCCTCCTCGCCCTCGCTAGCTCCTCGGCCAGTGCCGACGGCTTCGACCGGGACACGCTGCTCACCGACGCGCCTGCCGTCGCCGAGAAGGGCACCATCCGCGTCACGGGTGCGGGCCTCGGACAGGGCAAGCCCGAAGACAACGCAGCCGGCACCACCGGCCAGGTGACGGGCTCGATCCAGTGGGCGCCCATCGCCGGCCTCGCTGGCGACGTGGGCGCGTACTACCAAGCTGGCAACTCGGGCCCCAGCGCGAGGGTGCGCTACCAGTTCCTCAAGCAGGCCGACTTCGGCATCGACCTCACGGGCGGCGTCCGCTTCAAGAGCGTCAGCTTCCAGCGCGCCGCTGGCGGGGCCGACCACGGCGAGGTCGAGCTGATCGTGGCCGGTGGCCGCCGCTTCGGGCAGTGGGATCTCGTCGTCAACGGCGTCTTCGGCGTCGAGCTCGGCGGCGGGGGCGGCAAGGACCTCGAGCTCAAAACCTTCGGTGGTTATCGATTTACCGACTCGCTCCGGGCCGGGCTCGACTTCCGCATCCAGGTCGAGGCGGGCGACGCAGAGGGCGCGGTGGCGAACCCGGGCCGCGAGTACGACCTCACCACCGGCCCGGCCATCTCCTGGCTCATCACCAAGAACCTCCAGGTGCAGGCGCTCGCCGGGGTGGCCCAGGTGAAGAAGATGAACACCACGGTGCCCGTGGGCGTGCTCTCGGCGTCGATCGACTTTTAGCGCCCCTTGTCGTACCCCGCCCGGGCCATGCCCTTGTCGCTGCGGGTCCACTCCTGCTCGACCCGCACGTGCAGCTGCAAGAACACCTTGCACCCGAGCAGCTTCTCCATCTCGCGCCGGGCGTCGCTGCCCACCGCCTTGAGCATCGCGCCCTTCTTGCCGATGACGATGCCCTTCTGCGAATCGCGCTCGACCAGGATGGTGGCGGTGATGCGCACGAGGCCGCGCTTGCCCGTCTCGCGCTCGGCCTCGTCGAACTCCTCGATCAGCACGGCGCAGCTGTAAGGGACCTCCTGCTCGGTCTTGCGCAGGAGCTGCTCGCGGATGAGCTCGGCGCAGAGGTCGCGCTCGGAGGCGTCGGTGAAGACCTCGGGCCCGAAGAGCGGCGGACCCTCGGCGAGGTGCTTTGCCAGCGTGGCCGGCAGGTCGTCGACGTTGTCGCCGGTGAGCGCCGAGAGCGGGTAGACCTCGGTCCAGTCGTGCTCGCCGCGCCACCTGTCGATCAGCGGCAGCAGCAGCGGCTTTTCGATCTCGTCGATCTTGTTGATCACCAAGATGAGCGGCTTCTTCGCCGCCTTCACCTGGTCGAGCGCCTTGCGGGTGGGCGTGTCGATGGCGGGCGAGGACGCCTCGATGAGGAACATCACTGCGTCGGCGTCGTTGAAGGTCTGCAGCGCGCTCTCGACCATGCGCGCGTTGAGGCCGCCCTTGGCCTCGTGCAGGCCCGGGGTGTCGAGCAGGCAGAGCTGGAACGCGGGCCGCGAGACCACGCCGAGGATGCGACCCCGGGTGGTCTGCGGCTTGGGCGAGACGATGGCGACTTTTTGACCGAGCAGCCGGTTGAGCAGCGTGCTCTTGCCCACGTTGGGCCGGCCGGCGATGGCGACGAAGCCGGCCCGATGGGCGACGCTCACGGCGCGGTGACCGCGCGGACGATCTGCAGCTCGTTCAGCTTGGTCTGCGCATTGCCGGCGCGGGCGATCCGCGGGACGAGCTCGAAGCCTTTGGTGACCTCGCCGAAGATGGTGTGCCGGCCGTTGAGGTGCGGCGTGGGCACCTCGGTGATGAAGAACTGCGAGCCGTTGGTGTTCGGGCCGGAGTTCGCCATCGCCAGGATGCCGGGCTTGTCGAACTTGCGGCTGCCCTGGAACTCGTCCTCGAACTTGTAGCCCGGGCCGCCGATGCCCTGGCCGAGCGGGTCGCCGCCCTGGATCATGAACTGGGGGATGACGCGGTGGAAGACGGTGCCGTCGTAGAGGTGCGCGGTGCTCTTGGAGCCCGTGCGCGGATCGGTCCACTCCTTCGCGCCGGTGGCGAGCCCGACGAAGTTGGCGATGGTCTTGGGGGCGTCCTTCTCGAAGAGCTTGACGACGATGTCGCCGGCCGAGGTCTTGAAGATGGCGTAGAGGTCGCCGGGGCCCTGCGGGATGCCAGAGTTGGCCATGGAGTTGTCCTGTGCGGGTGCTGCGGGGGTGGCCGCTCCAGAGGGAGCGGGTGCCGGTGGGCTGGGGGGAGCGGGAGGCGTCACGGCCTTGGGCGCCGAGGGAGGCGCTGCGGGCGGCGCGGTCGGCGACGACTGGGTGCAGGCGAGCGCAAGCGCGCAGGCGCAGACCACGAACGCGAGGCGGGAGGTGTTCGGAATCTTCGGAATCAAGGTGGTGCCGGTGCGGCTGGAGGTGGGGTTCATCGGTCTTGTTCCTTCGACGGTCCTGCGAAAGGGCGCCGGAATCTAGTCGCTAGGCGCGCAGCATTCAAGGGATCCCGCAGGCCCGCTCGCACCGGCAGCGCCCGGGCTTCAGCTACTGTGCGCCGCGTGCCGC
>JAYWAO010000449.1:0-3758 GCA_043782365.1 Deltaproteobacteria bacterium | reverse complement strand
CTCTCATGGGAGCACGGGAAGTTCGTCCGCGGCGCCACCCGCGGCGACGGCCTGGTCGGCGAAGACGTGACCTCGAACCTCCGCACCATCAAGTCGATCCCGCTGCAGCTGCGCGGCGACGACGTGCCTCCTCTGTACGAGGCGCGCGGCGAGGTCTTCATCAACAAGCAGGACTTCCTCGCCATGAACGCCGAGCGCGAGGCGGCGGGTGAGCCGACGTTTGTGAACCCGCGCAACTCGGCCGCCGGGAGCCTGCGCCAGCTCGACCCGCGCGAGACCGCCAAGCGGCCGCTGTCGATCTACTTCTACGACGTGGGCGAGATCGGCCCGCTCGAAGGCCGGCTGCAGGGCGCGCGCGCTTACACTTCCCACCTCGAGAAGCTCGCCGACCTCAAGGCGCGCGGGCTGCGCACCAACCCCGAGAACAAGCAGTTCGAGTCACCCGAGGGGGTGCGCGCCGCCTACCTCGACCTGATGGCCCGGCGAAAGAGCCTCCCCTACGAGATCGACGGAATGGTGGTGAAGGTGGACAGCGAAGACCAGCGCGCGCGGCTCGGGCAGGTCTCGCGCACGCCCCGCTGGGCGATCGCCTGGAAGTTCCCGGCCGAGGAGGAGGCCACCACGGTGCTCGACATCCCGGTGTCGGTGGGGCGCACGGGCGCGATCACGCCGTTCGCGCAGCTGCAGCCCGTCTACGTCGGGGGGGTCACCGTCTCGACGGCCACGCTGCACAACGAGGAGGAAGTGCACCGCAAAGACGTGCGCAAGGGCGACCGGGTCTTCATCCGGCGCGCGGGCGACGTGATCCCGGAGGTCGTCCGCGTCATCCTCGAGGCCCGCCCGCCCGAGGGGCTGCCGGTCTTCGTCATGCCCACCCACTGCCCGCGCTGTAATACACTTGCCGAGCGCGAGGAGGGCGGGGTGGTGCTCCGCTGCCCCAACTACGACTGCCCGGCGCAGCTGGCGGGTCGGCTGCAGCACTTCGCCTCCCGGCTCGCCCTCGACATCGAAGGAGTCGGCGAGCAGACCGCGGCTGCCCTCATCGAGAGCGGGCACGTCCGCATCCCCGCAGACCTCTACAAGCTCACCCGCGACCAGCTCCTCTTGCTGCCCCGCCTCGGCGAGAAGTCGGCCGAAAACCTGCTCGAGGCGATCGCCCGCTCGAAGCAGCCGCCGCTGCGCCGCTTCCTCTACGCCCTTGGAATCCGCATGGTGGGCGAGGCCACGGCCAAGGCGGTGGCGCTCCGCTTCCCCGAGGTGCGCGTGCTGCTCGACGCGTCGCTCGAGGACCTCCAATCGGTGCGCGACGTCGGGCCCGAGGTGGCGGCGCGCATCCACCGCTTCTTCCAGAGCCCTCCGCTGCGGGCTTCGGTGCTGGCGCTGCTCGACGCCGGGATCCAGCCACAGGCGGAGCAGGTGTCCACCTCTGGGCCGTTTGCGGGCAAGACGGTGGTGCTCACCGGGACCCTCCCGGGGATGTCGCGCGACGAGGCCAAGGCCGAGGTCGAGCGGCGCGGCGGGCGGGTCTCCGGCTCGGTGTCGAAGAAGACCGACTTCGTGGTGGCCGGCGAGGAATCCGGCAGCAAGCTGAAGAAGGCCACCGGGATGGGCGTGAAGGTGCTCGACGAGGCGGCGTTCCGTGCAATGCTGGACGACGCATGAGCGACACCCCGGCCCAGGAACGCACGGCAGACCGCGAGCAGGTTCGCGCGGTGATCGTCGTCAGGGGCCGGGTGCAAGGCGTCTTCTTCCGGGGCTCTACGCACGAAGAGGCGGCGCGGCTGGGTCTGGCTGGGGAGGTCCGCAACCTCCCTGACGGCTCGGTCGAAGTCATCACCGAAGGGGAGCGCCGCGCTGTAGAAGAGCTGCTGGCGTGGTGCCGCAAGGGAGGGCCACCGTCCGCGCGCGTCGAGGCAGTCGAGGTGCGCTGGTCGGGGCACCGAGCCGAGTACCAGAGCTTCCGGGTCGCCCGGTAGCGCAGGCGTGAGACCGGGCTCGTCTGTAGGATCCCGGATTCTTGGTAGTTTCACAGATACAGCACAAGGCACTTCCTGACCCGGTCTTTCTGGGCTATGATGGGGCTCGCCTAACATCTGTCTTTCTTGCCGAGGTCAGAGCGCCGGTGGCCGACACTTCCCGGATGAAGCCGGACTTCGCCATCTACCTGGATGGCGCAAAGATCCCGCCTGCCGCTGCTGCGGCGGTGCTCGGCATTCGCGTCTACCAGACGCGGAACGGCGCCTCTGCATTCGAGATCGTCGTCTCGGATCCCCTCCTCAAGTGGCAGGGTGACGCCCTCTTCACCGACTGCAAAGAGGTCAAGATCGACCTCGGGCCGATCGGGAAGCTGAAGACCGTCTTCGACGGCGAGGTCACCGCCTGGCGGACCGAGCTCGAGAGCAAGGGCGCCACCACCATCGTGCTGCGCGGCATGGACCGCTCGCACCGGCTGATGCGCGGCACCAAGACGCGCACCTACGCCGACTCGTCTCCCCTCGACTGCGTCACCAAGATCGCCGGCGAGGCGGGCCTCACCGCCAAGACCGCCGCGGGCTCCGGCCCGGCGCCCGTGAAGATGTTCCGCTTCCAGGCCAACGAGAGCGACTTCTCGTACCTGCGCAAGATGGCCGACCTCGAAGGCTACATGTTCTGGGTCGACGCCAAGGAGCTGCACTTCGAGCGGCCCACGCTGTCGTCTACCGACGACTGCGAGTTCAACTACGGCGACGAGATCAAGACGTTCCTGCCGTCGGCCAACTTCCGCAAGCCGCTGACCGAGGTCAAGGTCGGCTCGTGGGACCCGGAGACCAAGAAGGAGATCGAGGGCAAGGCCACCAAGGCGAAGATGCTCTGGACGGTGCCCGGCGGGAAGCCCGGCGCCGACCTCGCCAAGTTCGGCTCGACCAAGCCCAAGAAGAGCGTCACCGAGAGCCAGGTCATCTCGAAGGACCACGCGGACGCGGTCGCGGCGGCCATCCTCACCCGTTCGGCGATGGAGTTCCTCACCGCCGAGGTCGAGGTCATCGGCAACCCGGCGGTCAAGCCCGGCGCGATGGTCAACCTCAAGAAGATGGGCATCTTCTCGGGGCACTACTTCGTCACCGAGGCGAACCACTTCTACGACGCCGCCGGCTACAATGTGATCTTCTACGTCGCCCGCGACAAGTGGGGCGACTCCTCCAACGACGAGGCCAAGGACAAGCAGGACAAGGGCGGCGGCGGGAAGGAAGACCAAGACCCGACGAAGGACGACGACACCGACGCCTCCGGCGGAGGGTCCGACGACGCCGAGAAGAAGTTCATCGACTTCACCCTCGAGGACGGCGAGGGGAACGCGCTCCCGAACGTCAAGTGCAAGATCCTCATCCCGGGCAAGGACCCGATCGACGCCACCTCGGACGGCAGCGGCAACGTCCACATCGACGAGGTCGACGAGGGAAACTACACGGTCGAGCTCGAGGGCCAGGGCGGCGAACTCACCTTCATCGAGCTCACCGTCCTCAACGCGGCCGACAACCAGCCGATGGCTGGCCTCAGCGGCACCATCGAGCTCTCCGACGGCACCTCGGTCAGCGTCATCACCGACGCGCTCGGACAGGTGCGCCTCGACGACGTCCCGGTGGGCGAGTACACGGCCAAGTTCGACGTGGCCGACGACGCCGACGGTTCTGGCGACGGAGCGGCGAAGGCTCTGGCGACGGCAGCGGTGAAGGCTCTGGCGACGGCAGCGGTGAAGGCTCTGGCGACGGCAGCGGCGA
>JAYWAO010000448.1:0-27100 GCA_043782365.1 Deltaproteobacteria bacterium | reverse complement strand
CAACCTGCGCTACGAGGGCCACCCGCCGTTCTGGTACGCGCTGCTCATCCCGTTCACCCGGCTGGGCGGCCCGTGGCTGGTCTACCCGGTCAACGCGGTCTTCGCGGTGGGCGGCGTGTTACTCTTCTCCCGCTACGCGCCGTTCGAGCGGGCCTCGCGCGCCCTCTTCGCCTTCGGTCTGATGCCCTTCTACGAGTGGGGCACGCTGGCCCGGAACTACGCCTGTGGGTTCTTCTTCCTGGCGGCGTTCGGGGCCCTCTTCCCGAGGCGCGCGAGGCACCCGCTGCTCGCCCCGCTCTTGCTCGCGCTCGCGGCCTTCACCAGCGCCCACGCCGCGATGGTGGCGGCCGGAGGCCTCCTGCTGCTCTTCCTCGACCGGATCTTCGTCTCGCGCGCGGACGGCGACCCGCAGGCGGCGCAGGCCCCCGCCCCCCTGTTCTGGGCTGGCCTCGTCCTCGGTGGCGTGGGCTTCTTGCTCGCGGCCTGGTCGATGATCCCGCCGGCCGACTGCGCCATCGGGCCGATCTGGGCCGCCCACAGCAGGCTCGAGCGCCTCGGGAAGATGTTCCAGTCGCTGGTCGACGGCTTCGCGCCCGTCCCCTGGCCACACCCGATCGAGGATTGGCCGCTGCTCCCGGTAAGAGCATTACAAGTGGCCGCCGGCGTGGTGGTGATGCTCGCCTTCGTCTTCAGCGCGGGCCTCGCGCTCACCCGCCGCCGCGCGGTGTGGACGCTCTATCTGGCGCCCCTGTTCGTGATGCTAGCGCTCTTCTACGCCCGCTACTACGGAGGCTCGCGCCACTCGGGGTTCATGTTCCTGGCGGCGCTCCTGGCGCTGTGGCTCGCGCCGCTGTTTCCCGAGCGGCCCGAGCGGACTGGGAGGGTGGCACGCTGGCAGGCTGCGGCGACGCTGCGGATGCCGCGAGTCCTGAGAGTAACACTCGCGTTCCACGTCTTCGCGATGGCCATCCCGGCAGGGCTCGACCTCGTCTATGTGTATTCGTCAGGGCGCGAGACCGCGAAGCTCATCCGCACGCTGGGCCTGGAGCGCCTGCCGATGGTGGCCGACCCCGACTGGTCCTCGACCAACGTGGTCGCCCTCGCGAATCTGCCGCGCGCGTACTACGCGAACGTGCAGCAGTGGGGCACCTTCCCCGTGCAGGATGCGCGGCACGGCAAGGATGGCAGGTACACCCGCTCGGCGGACGACAACGCCGCGTTCGGTGCTGGCGCGCGCCTCGCTGCTGGAGCCGGGACCCAGGCGCCCACCGACGTGCTGGTGCTCCTCGACCGCGAGGCCCAACCCGGACCGGCCGCGAGAGCGGGCGCGGTGCTGCTCGGGCGCCAAGGCTCCGACATCGTCATCGACGAGACCTTCTGGCTCTACCGGGTGCCCGCGCACCCGCCCGCTCCAGCGGCCGGGCTCACGCCGTGAGCGGCGCGGCGTCGGCCGGGCTCGATTCAGTAACCGATCCTACCGATCTGGCGGGCGCCCCGCGCTCGCGCTGGCCGCTCTTCGCCTGCGTCTGCGGCCTCCTCCTCGCCGCCGCGGGAAGCTGGCTGCGCTTCCTGTGGGAGGGCACGCTCCGGCTCGACACGCACACGACGCCCTTCCTCACCTCGCTCTTCGTCTCGGGCAGCGGGCTCGTGCTCGCCTGCGTCGGCCTCCTCAAGCTGGGCGCGCTCCCGCGCGAATACGGAGTGCGCTCCGTGCTCCGCTGGTCGGTGGCCGTGCAGTGCGCGGCGCTGCTCGCCGTCCCGCTGACGTCCACCGACGTCTACACCAACCTCGCGATCGGGATGCTCTCAGGCCGCGGGCTCTCGCCGTATTCGCACCTGCCTCCCGAGCTGGCCGGAAGCCCGGGCGGCGACCAGCTCTTGGAAGTCATGGGTAAGCGCTGGGTCAACGACCCCAGCCCCTACGGCCCGCTCTTCACGCCGGTCGTCCGCGCGGCCGCCTTCGCGGGCCGCGCCGTGGGCTCGCCGTTCTTCGGCGCGCTGATCGCCTTCAAGCTGCTCCTCTGGGCGGCGGTGCTGGCGGCGCTGGCGATCGCCGCCGGCCACCTCGTGCGCACAGGCCGCGCCGACGCCGCCTCCACGCTCGCGCTCCTCGGAATGACCCCGCTGGTCGCCTGGGAGCTGGCGGCCACGGGCCACAACGACGCCCTGCTCTTCCTCTCGCTCTGCGCCTTCTTCTCGCTCGCAGCGCAGGGCCACGAGAAGCGCGCCGCCGCCGTGCTCGCCGCGGGCGTGGCGGTGAAGTACGCGGTCGCGCCGCTGCTGCTGCTCTATTTGGTGTTACTCTTGCGCGGCTCCTTCCGGCGCGCGCTCCTCGCCGGCCTCTGCGCCCTGGCCGTGGGCCTCGCCGCCTTCGCGCCCGAGCTGCACGACCTGACGCTGCAGGCGGTCACCCCGATGGTGGGCGGGCAGACCTCGCGCCATGCCCACTCGCTCATCGATCTCGTCTGCGTGGCGCTCGACGCGCTCTCGCTGCCGCGGGCCTCGGCGCTCGCCTTCACCTGGCTCTCGCGCGGGTCGGGCCTCTTCTGCGCGGCGGTGCTGGGGCGGGCTGCGTGGCGGGCGCGGACGCTTTCGCAGCTCGGCCGCGGCTGGCTGGAGTTCCTCTTCGCGCTCTACCTGACCGCGCCCTGGTTCCACCCCTGGTACCTCTGCTGGGCGCTCCCGGCGCTGCTGGTCGAGGAGGACGCCGGCTGGCGCAGCCTGGTGGGCACCTACGCGGCCCTGCAGGCAGCGCTCTGGATCGCGCCGCTCGACCCGGTGACCAACGTCGCCCTGAACGGCTGGGCGCTGGTGCGCCTGCGCGGGCTTTGGCGGGCGCAGCGAGCGACCTCCACCTGAACGTTTGAATCGCTAGCTGCGCAGGCGCTTCCAATCGTGGTGTCCGTGTCACATCCGGGCGGGTCTACCGTCTCTCCATTGGCCTCGTTGGCAGCCCCGCTGCGACGAGGCCGTGCAGACAACCCGTGCTCCGGCTACCATCCGGCCGTGCACCAGCGATCGAAGGGGAGGCGGAGCGTGCCGCGCACCGTTGGGCCGGGATCGCTTCTCAGCGGCGCATTGCTGCTCTGCGCGCTGCTCAGGGCTGGCTCTGCCAGCGCCCAGACCCCGCCGGCCGCTGTCCGCGAGCCCGCTGCTGCACCCGCACCCGCCGCTCTTCCCGCCGCTCCGGCGCCCGGCGCTGCTGCCGCTCCCAGCGCAACGTCCGCGACCACCCTTGCCCAGGCCTCACCCGCCGGCCGGGCCGCGCTCCCTTCGGCCGAGGCCCTCGGCCTCACCGAGGAGAAGTTCGACGTCCACAAGTTCCAGGTGGTCGAGCGCTCCTCTGGCCCGGTCAGCTACTACCGCGTGATCGAAGACCCGCAGGGCCCCTACCTCCGCGGCGTGTTCCGCCCGCCCCTCGAGACCGTGACGCTCGGCTTCGAGCTCCCCGAGCACCTGCGCCGGGTCTCGAAGAAGCTGCGGTGGAAGTGGCGCGTCACGGTGCTGCCGAAGCTCGCCGACGAGTGCAAGGGCGGCTTCACCGACTCGGCCGCGGTGGTCTACCTCTCGTGGAAGCGGGGCCTGCGCTGGTATGCGCTCAAGTACGTCTGGAGCACCGTGGGTCAGGTCGGGCGGGTCTGCCAGCAGCGGCGCAACATGTTCGTCGCGCAGGACACCATCATCCGCGAGTCCGGCCCGCCGGTCGGCCAGTGGTTCGAGGAGGAAATCGACCTCGACGCCGAGTGGCGCAACCACTTCGAGGGCGGCGACCCCAAGGCCGAGGTGCCCGACTTCGTCGGCTTCGGCGTGATGTGCGACGGCGACCAGACGCAGAGCGTGAGCGCGGCGGACTTCAGTTCCTTCTCGGTGCTGAAGTAGGCCCAGCGGGCGGTGGTGGTGCCGACCGGACGCCCGCCCTGAAGCGGCAAAAGGGTCAGCTCCGATCGCCGGCCGGCGGAGACGCTGCGTGGCCTTCGCGCTCTTCCCAAGCGGGCTCGCGGAGCAGCCGCTGCCCGTCGAGCAGACCGACGAGGAGGATCGGGATCACCTGCGCCGAGTGGTAGACGAGGCCGAAGGCGAGGCCCGTGTCGCGCCCGAGGCCAAGCAGCTCGAACGCGGTGATCGCCCCCAGCTCCAAGGTGCCCGCGTTGGCCGGCGCTGCCGGGATGGCGATGGCGAGGTTGACGGTCAAGAGAATGACAATTCCAGCGTGCACCGGCGCGGGCACGCCGAGCGCCCAGATGACCAGCCAGACCACCGCGAGATCGGCGAGCCAGGCGCCGACGAGGCCCGTCATCGCCAGCAGGATGGCGCCCGGGCTGCGCAGCAGCTGCAGACCCGCGAAGAGGGGCCTTGCGCGCAGGGCCTCGCTGCGCCGCGCGAGGTAGAGCGCCACCGTGACCGCCAGCGCGCCCGCGAACAGGGCGAGCAGCGCGCGGTCCACCCACCAAGGCCGCGCGGGCCACAGCCACGGGAGCGGCAGGAGCAGCAGCAGCAGCGCGTTGAGGTCGCCGACCTTCTCGAGCGCCGCCACCGCGCCCGTGACCGGCACGGGCAGGTTCCAGTGCTTCTTCAGCATCCACACGCGCAGCGCCTCGCCGGCCCGTGCGGGCGCGAGCACCGAGCCCACGCTCTGCGCCACCGAGTAGCGGAACAGCCGGCCGATGGAGAGCCTGCGCACGGGCAAGAGCAGCGTGCGCCAGTAGACCGCCTTGCAGGCGTGATGGAGGAAGTTCACCCCGGCCGCCAGCAGCACGGGCAGCGGGTTCGTGTGCTGCAGCGCCGCGCCCAGCTTTTGCCACTCGAGGCCGCGCAGCGTGAACCAGAGGAGCGCGGCGACGAGCGTCAGGCCGCCGAGGCGCAGCCAGGACGAGGCGCGCAGGAGGAGGTGCCGCGCAGGGGCCGCGGGAGCCGCGGCGGTTGGTTCGGGAGCGGGCTGCGTCACTAGTGAACGCATCCCACAGAATCGGGAGACTTGGGGCGCTAGCGCCTCCTCCACACCGCCACCGCTCCGATCGGCGCCTCGAGCTGGTAGTGGATCGACAAGTAGTCCGCCAGCAGCGGGTACCTCGCGACGGGGAACTTCGCGTACGACTTGAACCCCGCCGCCGCCGTGTCGAGCACCAGCGCGGGTCGGTTGCGCTCGAGGTCCTGCAGCACCAGCGGCCAGGCCCAGGCCACCTCGGCCTTGCGCGGGTCGACCGCGTCGAGCCGCTCGGAGGGTGTGGCCGGAGAGAGGCCCGTCAGGTAGTTGCAGAAGGTGAAGCGCACGCCGGGCTTGCGGGCCGAGGAGTAGTACAGCTGCGGGACGTTGCCCCAGACCCAGATGGTGTCGTCCGGGGCGGTGCGCGCTTCGATGGCCCGGCCGATGGCGCGGTAGTCGGGATCCTCGGCGTTGAAGATCGGCTGCGTCAGGCCGGGCAGGAGCGCGATGGCGGCGAAGACCGCCGCGGGCACGCCCAGGCCCAGCGCGAGCTTGCGCGTGCCCAGCCGCGACGCGGGCCCTGCTGCGAGGAGCGCGAGCGGGACCTCGGCCTGCAGGAAGTAGTGCCCGAAGAAGCGGCCGCCCACGCAGACCGCCGCGATCGAGCCGAGCGCGAAGGCGGCGAGCCACGGCTGCGCGGAGACGACGTCGCCCTGCCCGGCGCGGGCGCGAGTCGAGGAGGGAGCGGCGGGAGCGGCCCCGGGCGGCGGCGCGGCTGCGCTGCGGGAGAGGAGGCCGCGCACGAGCGCCACCAGCGCGACCGCGCCGCCCACGAAGAGCACCGCGCCTGGCAGGACCACGCCGAGCAGCTGCGGCGCGAGGCGGCCAAGGGCCCAGACCAGCCCGGCCCCCTCGGCGATGTAGCTGGAGTTGAACCGCAGGCCCCAGCGGATCGCGTCTGCCAGCGCGCCGTGCGCATGGAAGAACGCTGCCACCAGCGCGAAGGGCAAAAGCGAGCCGGCGGCCCAGAGCAGGTTGCGCTGCACGGCGGAGCGCAGCCGCTGCCACGAAGAGAGCGGCCAGCAGAGCAGCGGGAGCGAGAGCACCGCGATGGCCGCCTGGTACTTGTAGAGCGCCGCGGCGCCGCAGAGGACCCCGGCGAGCAGATCGAATCCTGCCCGCTTCCAGCCTGCGCGGGCCGAGCCTTCGAGCGCGGCCCACAGACCGAGCGCGAGCGGGAGGTTCATCAGCAGCTCGCCGTTGACCGCGAGGCCGTCGACGGGCTGCAGCGCCGTCGAGACCACCGCGTAGAGCAGCGGTGGGTAGACCCAGAGCGGCTCTGCGAGCACGCGCCGCGCGATGCCCCAGAGCGAAAGGCAGGTGCCCGCGGCGAAGAGCGCGCCGAGCAGGTGCACCAAGGCCATCCCCAGGCCCTCGGCGGTGCCCCCGAGCGCGACGGCGACCCGCTCGGCGGCCGCATAAGTGTAAGCGAGCCCCGGCGGCTTGTGGTCGACCGTGGTCTGGTACATCACGCCGCCCGCGCGGAGCTCCGCGGCCATCGCGTGGTAGATGGCCTCGTCGTCCGAGAGCACCCCGTACCGCAGCGCGGGGAGCCGGAGCAGCAGGGCGACGGCGAGAGCGAACCAGAGCGCTCGCCAGGCGCGGGTCACGTGTTCTGCTTGGAGGCCCGCTGCTCGATCTGCGAGAGCGCGGGGGTCGCGCCGGCGGGGAGGGCGCGGCCGGCGATGGCCTCGAGGTACTCGGCGCGCAGGCGGGCAGCGACGTTCTTCCAGTCGAAGACCATCGCGTGCTGCCGGTTGAGCTCGCCCATCCGCTTGCGGCGGGCCGGGTCCTGCGCCAGCGCGTGCACGGCGCGGGCGAGCGAGACGGGGTCACGCGGCGGAACCAGCACCGAACCCGAGGGGTGCACCACTTGGCGGTAGCCCGGGATGTCCGACGCGATGATCGGCTTCGCGGTGGCCATCGCCTCGAGCAGGATGATGCCGAACGACTCCTGGCCTGTGCTGGGCGCGACGAAGACGTCGCACTGCTGGTAGCGCTGCACCAACTCGGAGAGGCCCACCAGGCCGTGGTAGGTGAGGCCCGGGAGCTTCGGAGGCTCGGGGGCGTCGCCGCGTGCGCCGACCACGTCGAGGGTGACGTTGGCGCCGCGCGCGAGGAGCTGCTTGTAGGCCTCGACCAGGAACGGAAAGCCCTTGCGCTCGGCGTCGAGGCGGCCCGCGAAGAGCAGGCGCAGCGAATCCGACTGCTTGGTCTCGGCGGGAGTGAAGACGTCCGTGCGCACGCCGTTGGGGACGATCGACAGCGGCCTGCCCCAGGCGCTCTGCGCATAGCTCGCGGCCGGCTCGGAGACCGCCACCGCCGAGTGGAAGAACGGGAACTGGAGGAAGCCGAAGATGTGCTGCGCCACCATCAGGCCCCACGACGGCTTCTCGGCGTATGCGTGGAAGGTGCACACCTTGGGCACGCCAGGCGTGAGCCAGGTGGCCCAGTAGCTGATCATCGGCATCGCCGGCTCGTGGACGTGGATGACGTCGAACCGGCCCTCGCGGAAGAACCGCCACAGCTTGAAGGGCGAGAGGAAGAGGCCGAGCTTGTTGTTGTCGCCGTTGGACACCACGTTGACGATGCCGGGCAGCGTCTTCACGCCGGCCAGCTCGAGCGGCGTGCTGGACGGGCCGACCACCGTGACCTCGTCGCCACCCTCGCGCAGCACGCGCGCGAGATCGAACGCGTGGTGCTTCACGCCGCCGCCCTCGGAGAGGTCGTACGGGGTGACGATGCAGATTCGCAGCGGCCGTTCGTGAGTGCTCTGGGGCATCATGGCGTCTCGTCGATCAGGGTACGGCGACGGGTTTTGCGGCCTTGGCGCGGCCGAAGAAGTCGAGCAGGGCCGGCGCGATGAACAGCGCGGCGGTGAGGCAGGTCAGCTCCCCGAGCATGGCGGAGAAGCCGAAGGTGTGGATGCCGCGGTTCTTCGAGAAGAGCAGCGACGCGTAGCCGACGATGGTGGTGTACGAGCAGAGCATCACCGCGGCGCCGGTGGTGGAGAGCGAGAGCCGCCCCGCGCCCGCGCCGCCGAACTGCCGGGCCCGCGCCGCGATGTTGACCGCGTAGTCGACGCCGATGCCGATGGTGATGGGCAGCGCGACGAAGTCGAGGAAGTTCACCTTCAGCCCGAACGCCCAGCCCAGGACCAGCATCGCCAGCACTCCCAGCGCGCCGCAGACGATGGTGACCGCGGCGTAGCGACCGAAGCCGACCAGCAGGAGGACCACCAGCACCGAGCCGACCAGCGCCGCCAGCGTCGCCCGCGGACCGTCGCGCTGCATGGCGACCAGCATGTCGGTGAAGACGAAGGCGCTGCCCCCGATCAGCACGTCCGGCGGCAGGCCGAGCCCGCGCACGGTGGTGGCGAACATCTCCAGCGCCTTGGTGTTCCAGAGGTCGACGCCTGGCCCCGTGTTGGCGAGGGCGAACCGGCCGCGGGTGCCGTCCTTCTCGGTGAACGGCCAGGCGATCTCGAACGGCAGGTCGTCGTAGCCGAGGGGGCGGAGGCTCTCGGGCGGGCGCAGATCGCCGATCTTGGCGCGCTCGGCCGCGGGCAGCTTGTCGATCAGCGTGCGGATCTCGCCGAGCTTGGCGAGCTTCGCGGCCTGGTCCTGCGGCAGCAGGTCCTCGAGAGTGGCGATGTGGCTGAAGAGCTTCTTCTGGTCGGCTGGCCGGCCCTTGTCGACCGAGCGCAGCTTCTTGGCGACCTCGAACGCGTCGCCGACCTTGGGGGTGGCCACGATGAAGCCGCCGGAGATGCCCTGCCCGAAGCCCTGGTCGAACTTGGCCATCCAGAGCCCGGCCTTGGAGATTTCGTCGCTGTAGGAGCGGAGGTTGTGCAGGTCGTCTTCGAGGTAGTCGGTGGAGAGGACCTTCACCGTGGCCACCGAGAGGCCGGCCAGCAGCGCGAGGCCCGCGAAGGCGAGCGGCGCGGGGTTTTGCGGCATCAGCATGCTGACCCAGCGGCCCACGGGCAGCTCGCGGCGGGGCTCGAGCAGCCCGCGCCGGTCGAGCGAGGCGAGCGCGGCCGGGAAGACTGTGTAGGCCGCGATCCAGCAGAGGATCATTCCGACGCCCCCGATGATGCCGAAGTCGCGGAAGCCGCGGAAGTCGGTCAGGGCGAGCGACCCGTAGGCGACCGCCGCCGTGAGCGCCGCGGCGAGCGTGCCGCCCACCGTGCCGCCGAGCGCGCCCGCCAGCGCGGGGAGGCCCACGCGCCCGGCCCGCCGCTCCTCGAAGTAGCGCGCCAGCAGGATGATGCCGAAGTTGATCCCGTTGCCGATCACGATCGACGAGAGGAACGCGCTCGCGAGGTTGAGGTGCCCGACGGTGAGCTTGGTGTAGCCGAATGTCAGGCTGGCGCCGACCGCCAGCGACCAGAGCAGCGCCAGCACGCCGGTGAACGACCGGAAGAAGACGAGCAGCGCGAACATCACCAGCGCGATGGTGGCGAGCGTCGAGATGAGCATGCCGTCGAGCAGCGTGCGGTGCTCGGCGAGGGAGGTGATGACGTCTCCGGCCATGCCGAAGGTGACGGCGGGGAACCCGGCCTTGGTCTGGGCGATGGCGCCCTCGAGCTTGGCGAGCATCTCCTCGCCTCCCGACGACGAGTCGGAGGAGAAGCCGGTGCGCACGATGATCATCTGCAGCTTCTTGTTGGGCGAGACCGTGCCGCCGGTGTAGTCGGCCTTGGCCTTCAGCTCGGCGAGGCGGGCCTCGAGCGCTTCGACCGGATCCTTCTTGGCTTCGCCCTGCTTGGCGCCCGCCGCGGGCTCGTCTTCGTCGTCGAGCGAGACGCCGAGCGGGTTCGCCTCGAGGAGCCGCTTCTGCAGCGCGGCCCGCGCCGACTCGAGGTCGCTCATCGAGGCGAGCATGAACCGGTTGTGCCAGGCGTACTGGTAGGCGACGCGGTCGTCGTAGGTGACGCCGAGGCCCTTGTCGAGCTTGAGGATGCGCGCGTTCAGCGCCAGCGCGGCCTGCTCGCGCAGCGCGGGGTCGTCGGACTCGACGCCCACCATGAAGGTGGAGAGCGAGCGGGTGCGCGCCTCGATCTTGCGCAGGTGCTGCACCGACTGCTCGGAGGGCGGCAAGAGGTGCGAGAAGTCGCCTTCGACCGCGAGCCTGCTAGCGAGCGCCGCGCTGCCGATCGCCAGCACGGTCGAGACGAGCAGGATCGCGCGCCGGTGGGCGTCGATGAAGGTTGCGTAGGACAAGGACCGCGCCGAAGGCTGGCCCAGCTCGAGCGGCTGCGTCATTCCTGGGCACCAATCAAGGCCACGCGTCCGCCGTCATGCGTCTTCCCCTGCTGTCGCATGGACCGCGCCTCCAACCGGCGCCGAGCGGCGCGGGCATCGATGATCCCAATGAACCTCGGCGTTTCCAGCAAGGTACGTGCCGAATTTTCGGGCGCTACGTAGCACAGCGTCCCAGCCTTCGCAACGAAGCCGCCGGGCCCTCGGCTCGCCACCCGAAGCTCGCCAGCAAGCGGGGCCACGGGTGCGCTCCGGGAGCCCGCCCCCGCTGCGGCCTCATTGTAAAGATGCTGGGTTTTCAACATTTTTCCTGATCGAGCCCCTTGGATGCCGGAGCGACGACGAAGGATGGACCACGGCAGAACTCCCCTGTGACACCGAGGAGGTACAGGCGGAGATCCTGATGGCCGTCTGATGGTATCGAACTTGCCCTGCCTTCATCGAAGGCCGCCGATCCCGGACAACCGTGACATGGCTGTCGGGGATCCGGGCGATTTCCCGGCCGACGGCTACACCTTCCGGAACCTCGACAGGCTCGCCGTCAGCGCCTCGAAGGCCGGGAACTGCTGCTTCGGGTGCAGCTTGCGGGCGCGGTCGTAGAGGACCTTCTCGCTCTCGACGTGGGCTTCGTCCGGGACGCAGCAGTTCACCGGGCAGACGCGCGCGCACGCCTCGCGCTCGTGGAACCCGACGCACTCGGTGCAGAGCGAGGGGTCGATCACGAAGATGTCCTCGCCCTGGCTGATCGCCTCGTTCGGGCACTCCTTCGCGCAGGCGTCACAGTTGATGCACTCTTCGGTGATGATCGTGGCCACGTGACTCCCAGGCTCAAGGCACGGCGTCGAGAACGCCCACCGCAAATGCCGTCGAGACGTCGCCGGCGCCGCGCACCAAGGCACGGTAGCCCGAAAGCGGCAGGGATAGTTGCGACGGATTGACCACGGGACCTTCTCCGCCCGCCGCCCGCGGGATCAGGCGGATGCGCGCGAGCACCGCGCCGGCGAGGAGCGGGACGTCGCCGTCCCTGGCGCCCTGGCAGGTCGAGCCCGTCTGCTGGCAGCGCGCGAGCGGCTTCTGCGCGACCCCCAGCGTGAGCACGCCGGCGAGCGGCCCGCTCTGGGGGAGCCGCAGCAGCGCGGCCGGCGGAGACGAGCCCGTGCCGCCCGGGTCGAGCTGCGCGGTGTCCACGTCGAACCCGGGCGAGAGCGTGCGCCACGAGGGCCCGGGCAGCGGGGCAGCGGCGGGATCGAGCGCGACGCGGGCAGCGCCATCGCGGGCGCCGGCCGCCGCGCCGTCGAGCGGGAGGTCGAGCGCCAGCGCGTTCACCGAGAGCGCCCGCGCCGCCTTCACCAGGAGGATGAGCCGCCCAGGAGTGGAGGCCGGGTCCCGCTCCAGCCGGATCGCCTCGCTGCCCTGCGCTGGGTCCGTGTACCTGAGCCCGGCCGCGGCGTTTCCGGCGACCGTGAGCGCCAGCGTCGCCGTGCTGCTGACCGTGGGCCCGAAGGCGGTGAGCGTCCAGGTCCCGCTCTGCAGCGGCCGCACCATCGCCGAGGTGAGCGCGCCGACGTCGAGGTGCCCGCCCTGCCCGTCGTCGAGCGCGTAGTGCTGCCCGTCGGCCACCCAGGCGAGGGTCACCGCGCTGCCGAGCGGCACGGGGCCGGGCGGCCGCTGCGTGAACGAGGAGATCACCGGCGGCGGGACGACGCGCACGCTCACGGACGCGGTCACCGGCGGCTGGTCGCTCGGCCCCTGCGCGGAGAGCGTGTAGGTGGTGCTGGTGAGCGGCTGCACCTGGACCTGCGAATCGGTCGCCGCGAGCGCGGGCAGGCCGTCGGCATTCGACCCGGTGAGCGACAGCCTGGTCGCCCCCGCCTGCACCCAGGTGAGCGTCACCGAGCCGCCCGGTGCCACCTGCTTGGGCTCGGCGGTGAACGAGTAGATGGCCGCCGCCGGCGCCGGGTCGTGCACGTTGATGGTCACCTCGCGGAAGAGGGTCCCGCCCGCGTTGGTGGCGGTGAGCCGGTAGGTGGTCTTCACCCGCGGGGAGACGGTGAGCGCGCTCCCGGTGATCGCCCCGATGTCGGGCGTGAGCACCAGCGTGTCGGCGCCGTGGGCGACCCAGGTCAGCCGCGCGGGCTCGCCCTCGGGCACGTCGGCCGGCGAGGCGGTGAAGGAGTCGATCACCGGCGGCCGCTTCGCGCAGGCCGCGCCCAGCGTGGCCGCGAGCGCGCAGGCAGCAAGTGTAATACGGAGAAGGCGCGCGCTCACGGCGCTCCTCCTGCCGACTGCAGGAAGGCCGCGAGGTCGTCGTCGTCGATGCGGTTGGTGGCGCCCGTCAGGTCGGCCTCGGGGCGGTAGCCGTCGGTCTGCCAGGTGCTGCCCATCGCCGCGACGAGGTCGATCAGGTCGAAGGCGTCGAGCCGCAGGTTGAAGTCGAGGTCGCCGTGCCCGCGCACGCCGCTCGGCGCGCCGCCCGGGCCCAGGTCGAGCTCCCAGAAGCCGCGGCCGTAGGTGGAGATCTTGATGCTGCCGGTGCTCTGCGCCGTCGCGGGGGAGATGCAGAGGTCGGTCACCTCGACCATCGGCAGGCCGTTGCCGAACCGGTCGAAGGTGCTGCCCGCGTCGGTGCTGCGGTAGAGGCCGAGGATGGTCCCGACGTAGATGGTCGCCGGGTCTCCCGGATCGACCTGCACCACCCGGATCGGCACGTTGGGGAGCTGGTGCCCCGCGGCGCCGGGCCGGGCCTGCCAGGTGTGCCCGCGGTCGGTCGAGTAGAAGAGGTGGCCGAACTCGGGGGGCACGTCGACCCCGGGGGCGGTGGACGGCTTGGTGGTGTCGAAGACGGAGACGCCGCCCGCGCCGGCCCAGAGCCGCGTCCCGGTGGGGTCCGAGGGGTCGAACGCCACGCTGGCGACGCGGCCGACCCAGCGGTTGGGGTTGGACGGGTTCGTGCCCAAGAGGCCGCTCTGGAACCAGTTGGCGCCGCCGTCGCTGGTGGCGAAGACCACGCCCGCGCCCGCGGCGATGCCGTAGATGCCGGCCACGGTGGGGTGGGTGGCGACGTTGTTGAGGCCGACCGCGCCCGACGCCGCCGGCGACTGGAAGGTGCCGAGCGGCGTGCCGTCCGCCGCGCGGATGGTGCCGTTGATCGAGGTCCAGTCGGAGAGGGCGCTCGAGCGCCAGACCACGCCTGCTTGAGAAGTGGTGGGGTTGGAGAGCGTGAGGAAGGTGATGGGATCGTCGGCGGCGGTATCTGCAATGAGCCTGGTGTGAAACGGCACTCCAGCAGGAGTGCTCCCGAGGTTGAAGAACTTCTTGCCCCCGTTGCTGGTGGCGAAGTACGAGCCCTGCGCTGTACCGCCGGGTTCAGTGACGACCATCAAGGCAGGGAAGAGTCCGGTCGGGTCTAGTTCTCTGCTGGTGGCAACCCCAAAGCCATCGCCCCCGAATATCTGATCGAAGGTACCGGGACCGCCCGGCGAGTCAACTGAGCGCAGGCGCGTGCCGTTGTCCTGCAGCCCACCGAGGAGAAAGCCCTGCAGAGGCGCAGACCATGTGGGTTTGGCGCAGGCGACGCTATACGCTAGATGGGTCACGAGACCAGTGTTAAGCGAGTCGCTAACATGAGCTTTTCCAGTTGGCGCGCTGGCGAGATCCACGGACACAAAGACGCCTCCGTCAGTGCCTACGAAAAAGCGCTTCTGCCCTCCCGCGAAACCAACTGTAAGAAAGTGGTAGTCGGCGTGGATGTAAGGTAGCCCCAAGGATGTGCCGGCCGGTAGCCAGTCCCCAACGACCTCCCAAGTACCACCAGCGTCCTGGGTGCGGATCATCCCCAATTGTCCGCCAACGAAGGCGATGTCGGGGTCGTCGGGATCGACTAGGATCGCCTGATTGTAGAACGCCTGCTGGCCGAGGATGTCGAGATCGTTGACATGTGAGTAAAGGTTGGCGGGGTTCTTGGGGATGTGGTTGGCGTTGACACCCAGCGAAGTCCAAGAGTTGCCGGAATCGTCAGTCCGGTACACGTCGTACGTCGAGAGGCCGTCGGCGCTACCTACGAGAAGGTAGGCCCGCGCTTGGGTGGTTCCGCGCCAGATCGGCGATACCGCGATGGTGCCGCGACCCATCGAACTGGTCGGTGCAGGGAGCTTGCCGGAGAGGTTAGTCCAGGTCTGCCCCGCGTCGCTAGATTTCCAGAGGAGCAGCGGCCCCTCTATGAGCCCGCCCGCGCCATCGGTGACACGGCTGTCAAGGTTCTGCCCCATCACCATCCAACTCTGGCCTCCGAGCCAGCCGATCGACCAGATTTCAGCAAACGAGGCGATGCCGGGCGGCGTGGAGAGCGCCCAAGAACGACCTGCATCGTTCGACTGGAAGAGCCCGACGTCGGTGGCCGCGAGCAAATGGAGCGAGTTCGTGGGGTCGACCACGAGGTCGCGCGTCTGCGCTGCGAGCGTGGCCTTGGGCACGCCGCTGAAGTCGCTGTAAGTGCCGCGCAGGAAGACGGGGTCGCTCCAGGTCTCACCGCCGTCGGCAGTCCAGAGCAGTCCGGGCTGCGCGACGTCGAATGGGTCGCCAAGTCCCAGGTAGAGCACCTCGGGCGAAGCGGGGTCCATCGCCAGGGCGCCGTTGGAGGTGGAGCCGACATTGTCGGTGAGGGGGGTCCAGCCGAGACCGCCGTCCCAGGTCTTCCAAACACCGCCTGACGAACTGGCCACGTAGAGGATACCTGCCTCTGCCGGGTGCGGGACGACCGTGCGAATCCGCCCGGAGTCGACATCGTGGTAGGTGACATCGTTCACGCTGTAGTCGCTGCGCGTGGGGCCCGCATTCAGCCAAGTCGTGCCGGCAACTCGTAGGCTCCCACTCAGTCCAGGCGCTACGAGTCGCGCTACGCCCGCAGAGGAGAACCCTAGGCGGCTACGCTCCCTGCGCGCCTCCCGCAGCCAGTCGGCCCGGGACTCCGGGTCGGCTGGCGACTCGGCCTCCTCTTCGAACCGGCCTCGGCGTCGTTCCATCGCGTCGTCGTGTTCCGGGCCGGCCTCCTCGCCGATCAATTCGCCCGCGCCTCGGGTTCCTTGCCGCCTTTCGTCTGGCTCGTGCAGGCGCGCAGGGAGGGCTGGGCGCCAAGAGTGCGGGCGTGGATCCACCCTGGGCGCAGCGCCCGCGCCTGCACCGGACACGAGGAGCGCAGCAAGGAGAATCGGCGCTGTGCGGACGTTCAGCAAACGGCAGTCTCCAGTCGGGTTCGGGCTACTGCCTACCGGGCAGCAGCGTGAGACGACAAATGTACGGTGAGGACGCCCGGAGTGCGCTGGTTGTTCAACCGCTTCCTTGCGGGGGTCCGGAAGAATCGCTGGATCGCCTAGACTTAGTCACACCTTGCCGCGAAGTGGTAGCATCGCAGCGGCATCTTCTCAGGCGATGGAGTTGTTGCAACTCGCCGGAGTTGTTGCAAGTCGGCGGAGTTGTTGCAACTCGCCCGACCTCCGCAGCAGCGACCGCACAGACGGGCGTACTGTCCGTTGCCTGGGGGCGTTGTTGCGTCGAGTGGCCGCGCCCCAGTGCTTGGCTTGACACGGCCCCCCCGTCGCCTACTGTCCGCCGTCACCCTAGGGGGGATCATGAATCCAAGAACACTCGCGACGACTCTCTGCTGCCTGACAGTACTGGCTGGCTGGCTGTGCTGTTCCGGAAGGAGCGGTGAACAGCAAGATCGCAAGCGAAGGCGCCGCCCAACTTTCCTATGTAGTGCCGCCTCCAGAGTACCTCATCCAACTTGAGAACTTTCAGATATTCAACACCACCTCCTGGTCCAAGGACACGGTCGTTCTCACGGCGGGCCTTCATGTTTTCGACGCGTCGACGATCCAGCAATACGGGACCTACTTCGCCCCTGACGTACCGTTTATCCATCGCTTCGGAGACCTCGGGAATGGAACCTATTCATCGGGGTTTCAGTTCGCCGCACACCGCGTTGCGAGCGCGCCAACTCCGTTGTGCCGCGATGGGTACTTCTGTCCTCCGGTGAGCGCCTTCGCACAGCATGCGATCCTCACGTTCGCCCTGATCAACAGCGCGTCAATTACCGACGACCAGCTCTATCAACAACGGCTCTCGCTCGCCTACGGTGCCAACGCGCAGGTTGGCTTCTTGGGAGTCGACAAGAACCGCCGGTTCTAGTGGCGTGCAAGCCATGTGGGGGACTCTAGATCGTAACTGGGCTACGGCAGCACCGAAACTCAGCCCATATGTCCACTGTTCTGGAACAGGAACTGACCCCTGCAATTGCGCGCCCTGGTGCCAGCCGAACTTCTTGGTACCAGACGTGTTCAAGACCGCACCGGAGTTCTCGATCTCGCTCAATTTCGATTGGGGAACGTATTACAACAGCCTGAAGTCACTATGGGGTGAGCTATCAGGCAGTTGCGACGGTGCCCTCGTTGCGGGCGTCTTAGTTTAGACTTGAGTGGCAACGACTTGGAATATACGCTTCTGAGCCGAGCACCATGGGCTCCGTTGGTGCACCGTGAAACGATCAACTACGCATCCCAGCCGAACCCAAGAGGCTCGCTCTGCTCTGTGGGGCACTACGCGGTTACTTGGTCGGTTCGCCGTTACGGAGGACTAGAGATTTCGCCAACGGGCTTCGATTTCGGAACGGTGCCGGTCGCGGGAAGCAAGGCGCTAGCCCTGACCATGACGAACACCTCGCGCCTCCCGATCACGGTGAACATTGCCAGTTCCGATCCCCGTTTCAAAACCTCCTACCCTTCGTATGTGATCCCAGTCGCGGACGCCAACGGGTTTGGTGCGGTCCTGCCAGTGAACGTCCTCTTCTACCCAGACAGTCTCGCATCCGTCTCGGCGACGCTCACACTGACAACAACTGACTCATACAACCCCACCATCTCGATCCCGGTATCCGGTGCCGGTCTTGCCCCAGCTTGCCGGGATCACTTCTGCAACGGAGCAGAGACATGCTCCACTTGCCCTGATGACTGCGGCTCTTGTGTGCCGGTCTTCGACTGCTCCCAGTGCACATGCGGATGCGATGTGGCCAATGAGAGATGCACAACCTGCGTACCGATTAAGTGTAATACGAAACTCTGCCCATTCGGCTGCGACGAGACTGGTGCCTGCAACTGACGAGGTTTCGCCAGAGCGGTCCGACTTTCTAGCTCAGAAAGTCGGACCGCTCGAAAGCCCCGCTTCGTTTTAGGGGCACCGCAGACGACACAACCCGCACGCCATACGGCAAGAGCGGACTCGCTTCACGGACTCGGGATCGGCTGGTCAACTTCCGCCACGGAGGCTCACAGCGTACCGGCCAGCGCCTTGCGGCGCAGCTCCTCGAGCGGCGGATCGATTAGCTGCCACGCCTCGGAGGAGAGCTGGAGGGGCGGCGACTCCCACTCTGCGGCCGGGATGCGCGTGAAACCCTCCACCACCCCGGGGTCGAACTGGGTGCCCGCGGAGCGGAGGATCTCGGCGCGCGCCTCCGCCTGCTCCACGCCCCGCCGGTAGGCGCGGTCCTCGCGCACCGCTGAGTAGGTCTCGGCCACGTGGAGGATGCGCGCGAGCAGCGGGATCTGCGCGCCGGAGATGCCGAGCGGGTAGCCACCGCCGTCCCAGCGCTCGTGGTGCAGCAGCACCAGCTTGCGCACCTCGCGCAGGAAGGGCACCGCCGCGAGCATGCGGTAGCCGTCCTCGGAGTGGCGGCGCATCAGGGCACGCTCCTCCGGCGTGAGCGGGCCTTGCTTGCTGAGCACCACGTCCGAGATGCCGACCAGGCCGACGTCGTGGAGCAGCCCGGCCTGCTCGAGCGTGGTCAGCTCGGGGCCGGCGAGGTTCATCTCCTGCCCCAGCCGGCGCGCGCGGGCGGCCGTCAAGCGCGAGTGGCTCGCGTGGGCGCGGCGCCCGTCGAGCGACTGCGCGAGCGCCGCGAGCAAGCCCGCGGTCGAGTCGCGCACGCGCTGCTCGAGGTCGCGGTTCATCGTCTCGAGCGCGGCGTTCTTGGCGTGCAGGAGCGCCGTCATCTCCTGGTAGCGCCGGCGGAGGTGGTAGTCTTCGGACGCGCTGCGGACGATGGTGATCAGCTCGTCGCGGTCCCACGGCTTGGGGATGAGGCGGTGGATCTCGCCGCGGTTCACCGCCTCGACGGCGACGCCGAACTCCTCGACGGCGGAGATGAGCAGGCGGTAGCTCTGGGGCGACAGCTCACGGGCCCGCTGGAGGAACTCGGCGCCGTTCATCTCCGGCATCCGGTAGTCGGAGCCGATCACCTGGAACTCCTTGCCCTCCTTGAGCACGGCGAGCGCTTCGCTCGGCCGGCTGGCGACGACGACCTCGAAGCCCTCCATCTCAAAAGTGCGCTTGAGCGCCTTGAGCACGAAGGGTTCGTCGTCCAAGAAGAGGAGCCGGTCCATGTGAGCAGACAATAACACCCGACCGGGCCTGTGCCGCCAACTTGTTGACCGCGCCGGGCCTGGGTCCGGAGACGGGGCACAGGGGGTTCGGGCCGACACCACCCTGAGGGTCGGCCAAACCGCCGGATTCCCCGAGCAACGACCGGCCTGGCCAACGTGAGGACGACGTCATCGCGACCCGTCCCTTCAGACTCCGATCCAGACCGTCTTCACGTTGACGAACTCGCGCAGCCCCTGCCCTGCCAGCTCGCGGCCGAATCCCGAGGCCTTCACCCCGCCGAACGGCAGCCGCGGGTCGCTCTTGACGAGCCCGTTGAAGAACACCGCGCCCGCCTCCAGCGCGGCCGCCAGCTCCTGCTGCTCGGCGGGGTCGCGGGTGAAGGCCGCGGCGCCGAGCCCGAAGCGGGTCTCGTTGGCCACCGCGACCGCCTCCTCGAGCGAGCCAACCTTGATGAGCGTGGCGACGGGCCCGAACAGCTCCTCGTCGCGACACGGCGAGCCCGGCGGCGCCCCCTCCAGCGCGGTGGCCGCATAAAAGTAACCGGGCCCGGGAAGCCGGTGGCCACCGCAGAGCAGCCGCGCGCCCATCTGCAGGGTGCGCTGCACCTGCGCGTCGAGCTCCTCGCGGGTAGACGACGACGCGAGCGGGCCCAGCTCGGTGGCGGCGTCGGCTGGGTCGCCCACCCGCAGCTTCTGCATCCGGGCGACGAAGGGCCCGACGAACGCGTCCCAGACCTTCTCGTGTACGATGAACCGCTTGGCGCAGATGCAGCTCTGCCCCGCGTTCTGCACGCGGGCGGTGACCGCCACCTGCGCGGCCTTCTCGACGTCGGCCGAGGGCAGGACGAGGAACGGGTCGCTCCCGCCCAGCTCCAGGACCACCTTCTTCAGCGCGCGCCCGGCTGCTGCCCCGAGCGCCCGGCCCGCGCCCTCGCTGCCTGTGAGCGTGGCGGCGGCGATCCGCGGGTCGTCCATCAGCGCGGAGGCCCGCCCGCCCTCGATGAGCAGCGTCTGGAAGAGCCCCGGCGCGGCGCCCGCCTCGGTGAAGCAGGCCTCCAGCGCGAGCGCGGCCTGCGGCACCGACGAGGCGTGCTTGAGCAGCGCGACGTTGCCCGCGGCCAGCGCCGGCGCGGCGAAGCGGATCACCTGCCAGTAGGGAAAGTTCCACGGCATCACCGCCAGCACGGGCCCGAGCGGGTCGTGGCGCACGTAGGAGCGGAGCGCGTCGGTCTTGATCTCCTGGCCTTCGAGGTAGCGCGGGGCGGCCTCGGCATAGTGGTGCAGGCAGGTGGCGCTCTTGTCGACCTCGGCCAGCGCGGCGGCGCGCAGCTTGCCCATCTCCAGCGTGAGGATGGAGGCGAGCCACTCGCGCCGCTGCTCGAAGACCAGCGCCGTCTGCTCGAGCAGCGCGCACCGCTCGGCGAGCGGTGTCTTGCGCCAGACGGAGAAGGCGGAGGCGGCGAGGGAGAGGCGGGAGTCGACCTCTGTCTCCGAGTGGGGCGCGAAGACCTTGAGGGTCTCGCCGGTGGCGGGGTTCACCGAGGCGATGGGCATGCCGGCACTCTACTCCGGGAGCGGGTGCGCGCGGGCCGGAGGGCGCCGGAGGATGGGGTCAGAGCGTCGAGTTGACGGGCTGCCCGCAGATGCTCCCCGTCAGCGTCTTCGCCGGCGTGCGCGCCACCAGGTCGATCAAGCAGATGTCGAGCGGGATGAGCCCGCCCGTGGGCCCCTTGCGCGCCACCGAGAGGATGCTGGTGAAGGTGATCTTCATCGCCAGGTCGGTGCCCGAGAACATCACGGTGACGCCGCCGTCGACCACGAGGCCGCTCGCGTAGGTGCAGTCCTCGACGTTGCTGACCGCGTTGCCGAAGTTGACGCTGACGACCCCCGAGACGGTGCAGGAGCCCGGCGTGGGCGGGTTGGGGCAGCTCACGAAGAGGTTGCCCTGCGAGAAGACGTGGCCCGAGACCGGGCAGGCGAGGGTGCCGTTGACGGCGACCCCGGCGTCCCGCGGCGTGCGCAGCGGGCGCGTGGTCCTGGCGCCGGCCCCGGCGAGCGAGGCGGAGAGGCTGTCTGCGATGGCCTGCGCTTCGGCGGCGGTCAGCTGCTGGATCTCTTCTCCACCGCAGGCGGCGACGGAGGCTGCGGAGCAGGCCAGGAGGACAGTGAGGATGGCGCGGTTCATGGGGCACCTCCACGGGCTGCCGGGATTGGCGGCTCTACTGAAATCGTGCAGCATCGGACGTGCCATGGGCGTCCGCTCTGGAGCGCTGTGGGTGACAGCGCAGAGTGTGCGCGGAGAGGCCCTCCAGGTGCAGGCGGCGCGCGGTGGCGAATTGGAGTGGGCCGGCGTAACGCCTGGGCGCCGCGTGCGTCTGGAGTGGCATGACCCAGCTGCCGGACCTGCCCCCGCCTCTGCATCTCCACGCTCCCTCCCTGGGACGCGCGCTGCTGGTCGCTGCGCTCGCGGGGTTGGCCGCGCTCTTCGTGCTGCAGTCGTCGCGCGGCGCGCGGCTGCGTCCGCTGCCGGCGCAGCAAGCTCCCGCGTTCGACCTGCCGGACCAGGAGGCGCACCGCGTGTCGCTCGCCTCGCTGCGCGGGCGGCCGGTGCTGGTGAACTTCTGGGCCACCTGGTGCGCGCCCTGCCGTGCGGAGCTCCCCGAGCTGGAGGCGCTCTTCCGCGAGCGGCCGTGTGGCTTGGCGGTGCTGGGCATCTCGGTGGACTCGGGCAGCGACGAGTCGGTGGCCGGCTTTGCGCGCGAGCACGGCGTCACCTATCCGGTGCTCTTCGACGACGGCTCCGCAGGCGCTGCGTATCAAGTGGTGACGCTGCCCCACTCGGTGCTGGTGGATGCGGAGGGGCGCGAGGTGGGGCTCTTTCGCGGGCCGGTGACGGCGAAGGGGGTGCGCGAGGCGCTGCGCTGCTGAATCCCGACTGCTCAGTGGAAGTCGCGCGACAGCGCCGTCACCCCGCCCTCCACTTGCGGGCTGTAGAAGCGGTCCCCCTTCACGTTGAGCACGCCGTCGCGCTTCTCGAGCCTCCCCTCGACCACCAGGAAGGCCGAGCCGAGCACCACCGCGCGCCACGCCTGGTAGACCTCGGGCTCGATGATGACGTTGGAGATCCCCGTCTCGTCCTCGAGCGAGAGGAAGACGAAGCCCTTCGCCGTCCCGGGCCGCTGCCGCACGATGCAGAGCCCGCCCACCCGCACCCGCGCCCCGCCCGGCAGGCCGCGCAGCGCCGCCGCCGTCACCACGCCGCGCTCGGTGAGCCGCGCCCGCTCGTGCGCCACCGGGTGCGGGCCGATGGTGAGCCCCGTGCCGCGCAGGTCGGCCGCGGTGCGCTCGCGGTCGGTCATCTCGCGCAGGGGAGAGAGCTGCGGCGTCGGTGGACGCGAGGGCGGCGCAGGCTGCGGGCGCTGCGGCGGCTTGCGCGGGCCGTCGATGGCGCGCTGCTTGCGCCACTCGGCCAGCGCGTCGCGGGCCTGCTCGCGCGGGTGACCGTGGAGGAGGCCGGGCTGCTCGAGGGGAGCGGAGGCGGCCGCGGAGCCGATCACCGAATCGGTTACCGAATTAGCTGCAGGCGCGGCCCTGGGCGCGGGCGCCACGGCAGGCAACACGGCACGGCTGCGGTGGTGGAACGCAAACCGCCGCGCCGCCTCGGCAGCGCCGTCATTCTCTGAGGAAACCAGGAAACCAGGAGGGGCCGGCGCTGGCTCCACGCCCGGCGCAGCACGCCCATCACTCTCTCCTGGTTTCCTGGTTTCCCCAGAGATCCCTCGAGCAGCCTCGCTGATCCCCTCGTCGATCGGCTCGCCGATCGCCTCGCCGTCTTCTGCTTCCTCCCGCTCCTCGAGCTGCGCGAGCAGCCCCGGCCCCCGCCGCGACGCCGCCTCGGCCTGCCAGAGCGCCGCCCGCCGCGCCGGGCGCAGGTGCGGCGAATCCTTGCGCAGCGGCAGGTTCGCCAGCGCGCCGATCTCCGCCAGCGCCGCCAGCTCCTCGCGCCGCAGCCCCGTGCGGGCTGCGAGATCGCCGATGGAGAGGAACGGCCCCCGCGCGCGCTCCTCCACCAGCCGCTGTCCGGCCGCCTCGCGCAGGCCGCCTACGTAGCGCAAGCCGAGCCGCACGCAGAGCTCCTCCTCGGGCCCGCTGCGCTCGAGCGCGCAGAGCCACCCGGAGCGGCTGGCGTCGATGGGCTTCACCCGCACGCCGTGCCTCTGCGAATCCTTTACCAAGGTGGCCGGGCTGTAGAAGCCCATCGGCCAGCAGTTGAGCATCGCGGTGAGGAACGCCTGCGGGTGGTGCGCCTTCAAATAAGCGCTCGCATAGACGATCAGCGCGAAGCTCGCCGCGTGGCTCTCCGGGAAGCCATACAAAGCAAATGATGTAATCCCTTTTACGATCTCCTCCTGCGCCGCCGGTGAGAGCCCGTTCTTGGTCATCCCCAGGCGCAGCTTCGTCTCGATCTTCTGCATCTTCTCGATCGAGCGCTTGCTGCCCATCGCGCGGCGCAGCTCGTCGGCCTCGCCGCCGGTGAAGTCGCCAGCCACCATCGCCACCCGCATCAGCTGCTCTTGAAACAGCGGCACGCCGAGCGTGCGCTTCAAGATGGGCGCGAGGCCCGGGTGCGCATAGGTGACGGGCTGCCTGCCGTTCCTCCTCTCCAGGAACGGGTGCACCAGGTTGCCGACGATGGGCCCCGGCCGGATGATCGCCACCTCCACCACGATGTCGTAGAAGCACTTCGGCATCATCCGCGGCAGCGTCGCCATCTGCGCGCGCGACTCCACCTGGAAGAGCCCGATGGTGTCGGCGGTCTGCAGCATCCGGTAGATGTCGGGGTCGTCGGGCGGCAACTGCGCGAGGTCCACCTCGACGCCCTCGTGCGCGCGCACCAGCGGCACCGCCTGCTCGAGCACCGCCATCATGCCGAGGCCGAGCAGGTCGATCTTGATGATCCCCAGGTCGGCGCAGTCGTCCTTGTCCCACTGGACCACCGTGCGGCCCTCCATCGAGGCGGGCTCGAGCGGGACCACCTCGTCGAGGCGGCCCGTGCAGATCACCATGCCGCCCGAGTGCTGGCCCAGGTGGCGCGGGAGGCCGGAGATCTGCGTGCAGAGGTCCAGATACAGCTTCACGCGCGGGTCCTCGGGGGCGAAGCCCGCCTCGCGGACGCGGGCCCCGAGCGTGTCGTCGTCGCTCTTGAACTCGAAGTGGGGGAGGAGCTTGCTCATCCGGTCGAGCTCCTGCTGCGGCAGCCCGAGCACCTTGCCGATCTCGCGCGACGCGCTGCGCGAGCGGTAGGTGATGACGTTGGCGGTCATCGCCGCGCCCGCCTCGCCGAACCGCTGGTAGACGTGCTGGATGACCTTCTCGCGCTGGGTGCCCGAGGGGAGGTCGAGGTCGATGTCGGGCCAGGTCTTGTGGCCGTGCGAGTCGCGCCGCTCTTCGGAGAGGAACCGCTCGAAGAGGAGCCCCATCCCGACGGGGTCCACCGCGGTGATGCCTAAAGAGTAACACACGGCGCTGTTGGCCGCCGAGCCGCGGCCCTGCACCAGGATGCCCTCGCGCGCGCAGAAGCGGATCAGGTCGTGGACTATCAAGAAATATCCGGCCAGCTCGAGCTTGGCGATCAGCGCCAGCTCCCGCTCGATCTGCGCCAGCGCGGGCGGCCAGCGTGCGCCGCTGCCATACCGGCCGCGGGCCCCTTCGAGCGCGCGGTGCCAGAGCTCGCCATCAATCGTCGTCGCATACTCGAGCGGCGGCGTGGGGAAGCGATAATCGAGGTCGCCCAGCGTATAGGCGCACCGCTCGGCCACCGCGCGGGTGTTGGCGATCGCGTCGGGCAGGTCGACGAAGCGGGCCGCCAGCTCCTGCGGCGTGTGGACGTGCCGCTCGGCGTTGCGCAGCAGCTTGCGGCCCGCGCCGTCGAGCGTGAGGCCGAGCCGGATGCAGGTGAGCGCGTCGAAGAGCGGCTTCTTGGCCGCGGTGGCGTGGCGCACGCCGCCGCCCGCGACCACGGGGACGCCGCGGGCCCTCGCTGCGTCGAGGCGGCGCTTGTTGTCGCGCTCGACGGCGGGGTCGCGGTGGCGCTGCAGCTCCGCATAGAGCCGGTTGGTGCCGACCAATGAAGCCGCATTGACCAGCTCCTGCGGCGTGCCCGCGCAGAGGGCGACGAGGCCGTGGCGGCGCTCGGCGAGGTCTGGGCCCGAGACGCGGCAGTCGGTCTTGGCGCGGTCTTTATGTCCCATTGTAAGCAGGCGCGAGAGGTTCTTGTACCCCTGGCGGTCTTCGCAGAGGAGCGTCAGCAGACCGCAGCCGTCCACCTCCAGCTCGGCGCCGACGATGGGCCGCACGCCCGCGCGGGTGGCGGCGAGGTGGAAGCGGGGCGCGCCGTAGAAGCCGCCCACGTCGGCGACGCCGAAGACCGCGTGGCCCTGGGCGGCCGCGGCCTCGGCGAGGTCTTCGGGGAGCGAGGCGGCGCGGAGGAAGCTGAAGGCAGAGCGGGCGTGGAGCTCGATGTAATCGCAAGCAGTGGAGCGGAGGCGGTCTGCGGGAGGAGCCGCGGCAGCCGGGGCAGCGGCGTCGGAGTCGGTGCGGCGGCCCGAGGTGGACCAGAGGGGGTAGGCGGGGGCTGGGGCGTGTTCGGACTTCATGAGCCGACACGGTGCGGAGGACCCGCGAGGGCGGGCGTGGAGGGACCCCGGAGACCGGGACCAGAGCAGGTCGTCCGATCCGCCCGCTCAGGAGCCCCGGCAAATGCCGGGGCTAGAAAAACGGCCGCCCCTCCGGGGCTGTGTCCACGAGCGATCGACCTGATGAACCCGCAACACCTAAAGGATACGCTTGATTGATTCGCAGCCCCCGCAGGGGGCGGCCGTCCTTTTAGCCCCGGCATTTGCCGGGGCTTCTGATCGGGGTACGCCGACCGCGCCAACTGAACGACATTGGCGCCCGATCCCGGATCCCGATCGGCCTGCACATTCCTCCGTGGCTCGGCTTTCTCGTCGCTAATCATAAACCGCCTCAATCCACCACTCCCCGCTCGCCCGCTCCAGCGACGCCCGCAAGAGCAGCCCGCCCGCCAGCTCCAGGTCATACGAATCGAGCGCGATCGGCCCCTGCGTCCACCACTCGGCCTCGGTGCTCCACGGGCCGGCCCACGCCACCACGCGGCCGCCCAGCGCGCCCTCGCAGATGACGAGGAGCGGGCTCCCCTCGCCGTCGCAGCGCACCTCGGCCTTGCGCGGCGGACGGAACGCGCGCGCGGCGAGCTGCGCTTCAGCGGCGTGCGAATGGATGGATTGTGTCGATCGAAGCGATTGTGTCGATTGAATCGTTTGCGCCGACTCTATCACTTGCAGTGCCTGCAACGACTGCTGCAGCCCCTGCTGGGCAGGCTGCGTGAAGAGCGGCGCGGGCGGCGGCGAGAACTTCACCACCCCCGCCGCGAACGGCTGGTGGCGGTCGTGGGCCACCGCCTGCCCTACCCGCTCGGGGCCGACCAGCGCGCTGATGCGGGCCACCGCCGCCGCCACCTGCGCCGGGCTCCCCGTGCGCGGGCCGAACAGCGGCAGCTGCTCGCGGGCCGCCGCCGAGACGCGCGCCTCCAGCCGCACAGCGCAGACGCCCAGCGAGGGCGGCCGCGCTTCGAGCTCCAATTTCAGTAATTGCAGTAATGGCCCGGGCTCGCGCGTGGGGGCGGCGAGGTCGATGGCCCGTTCGTCCCAGGCGCCGTCGGCGAGCCGGAGGAGCAGCCGCAGCTCGCGCGCGGCGAGGCCCCGCGCGCCCAGGCGGGCCGAGAGCCGGTCGAGCAGCGACTTCCACAGGAAGAGCAGCGGCTCGAGCGCACAGACCTCCCACTCCAGCTCCTCGCCCTCGGCGAACCGCTCTGGAGGCGTCTGCGCGACCAGCGGCGAGGTGTCTTCGCCGCGGCCCAGCCGGTGCAGCAGCGCGCCTTCGGGGCCGAGCCGCGCGGAGAGCGCGCCGGCGGGGAGCGCGACCAGATCGCCGAGCGTGCGCAGCCCGAAGCGGTGCGCCGCGCGGAGCAGCTCCGGGCCGGGCACGGGCGCGGACGCATCCGAGGGCAGGCCCAGCGCGGCCGCGCCCTCTGCGCCCACACAGAGCGGCTCCAGCGGAATGCTGCCGAGGAAGCGCCGCTGCTCCTCGCGCGCCACCACCCGCAGCGCGCCGCCCCCCACGCCGTGCCGGGTGGTCCGCAGCTCCCGGTGCGCAGAGGCAGCGCCGGCCGCCAGCCGGGCCGCGAGCTTGCCCTCGGCGAGCCCGACCGCAGCGCACAGGCCCACGCCCTCGGCGGCGCGGAGGAGGGCCGTGGCCACGCCCAGGTCGTCGCCGAAGAGTGTAGTCAGGCCCTCGGCCTCGAGGAAGAGGAGCCCCGGCGAGGCCTCCTCCACGCGCGG
>JAYWAO010000447.1:0-10473 GCA_043782365.1 Deltaproteobacteria bacterium | reverse complement strand
CCGTGGCGCCGGCCTCGCGCGCGGTGAACGCCTTCGCGCGCAGGTCGCCGTAGCGGCGCTGCGCCTCGGTGCCCTCGAACGCGCCGGTGGTCGGGGAGAAGCGGCGCACCAGCACCAGCTTGCCCTTGGCGTCGAGCCCCGCGTAGTCGTCGCGATTCAAGGCAGGCGCCTTGATTCCATAGCCCGCGAACACCAATTCGCCCTTCGCCGACCCGCTGGCCGAGCCCGAGAGCGGCCGGAGCTGGTCGGCCGGCACGGCAGCGCCGTCGAGGACCAGCGCCGTCTTCTCGCCGACGGTGACGTAGAGCGGCACCGGGAACTTCTGCCGGAAGCCCGCGACCGGGTCCTTGGCGAGCGGATTGGTCCAATCACCGGCCGGCGATACCTCTAATGCCTTCAATCGCGCTTCCAGATAGTCGGCGGCGGCGGCGAGCCCCTTGGTGCCCGGGCCGCGGCCTTCGCGCGCCGGGTCGGCGAGGAACGCCACGTCCTTCTGCACCTGGTCGGGCGCGTTGGGCAGGTAGTGCGGCACCGCCGCGTCGTCCCACTTCGCGAGGTACAGATCGGTCTCGTGGGTGCCCTCGGGCAGGCCGCGGCTGGAGGCGAAGACGAGCAGCGCGCCGTCGGGCGAGAACATCGGGAACCCGTCGAAGCCCGGCGCGAAGGTGACCTGCTCGAGGTGGCTGCCGTCGAGGTCGACCGCGAAGAGGTTGAACTCGCGGTGCTGGGGGTCGCCGTAGTTGGAGGCGAAGACCACCCGCTTGCCCGACGGGTGGAAGAACGGCGCGAACGAGGCCGAGTCGAGCCAGGTGATCTGCCGCTGGTCGCTGCCGTCGGCGTTGGCCGTCCAGATCTCCAGCTTGCTCGGCTTCACCAGGCCCTGCGCGAGCAGCGACTGGTACTCCTCCAGCTCGGCGCCGGGCCGCGGGCGCGAGGCGCGCCAGACGATCTTGCTGCAGTCGGGAGAGAAGAACGCGCCGCCGTCGTAGCCCACCGAGTGCGTCAGTCGCTTCTGGTTCTTGCCGTCCTGGTCCATCCGGTACAGCTCGAGGTCGCCGTCGCGCACCGAGGTGAAGACGATGCTGCCGTCCTTGCCGCACACCGTCGCCTCGGCGTCGTAGCCCTTGGAGTCGGTGAGCCGCTGGATGCCGGTGCCGTCGGCCTTCGACTTGAACACGTCGTAAGTGTCATACAGCGCCCAGACGTAGCCCTTGGAGCGGTCGGGCTTGGGCGGGCAGGCCTTGCCGCCGAGGTGGGTGGAGGCCCAGATCACCTCTTGGTCGCCCGGGAGGAAGTACGCGCAGGTGGTGGCGCCGCTGCCGTCGGTGATCGACTGCATCGTCTCGGGCGCGCCAGGTGCGGGCAGCGCGGGCAAGAGCCCGGCGAGGCCCGGCGCCGCCTGCGGAACCGGGAAGCGGTAGATGCGGTCGCAGGTGTCGCCGAGCGCGCGCGACTGGAGGATCAGCTCCTTGCCTCCGAACGACCAGTAGGCCTCGGCGTTCTGGCCGCCGAAGGTCATCCGGCGCAGGTCCTTGAGGCGCACTTCCTGCGCCTGGGGCGCGGCCGCCTGCTGCGCGCTGGGGTAGGTGCGGGTCCACGCCGCGGTGTCGACCGGGGCCTTGGCGGGGACGGCGGAGCCCTTCGCCGGCGACGGAGAAGGGCTTGAGGCGCAGGCGCAGAGCGCCGCTGCGAGCGCGACGGAGGACGAGCGGGCCACGGCGGGGCGGGAGGCGGTGCGAGGGTCGGGCATGGTTCTCCTCGGATGGTTCGCGCGGCCGCTGCCTGGACCGCGACGGGCACTCCATTACCGGAGCGGCGCGATCGCGTCGAGTCAGGCCGCGGCGGTGAAGGAGCACCCGGCGGTGGTGGCCTGGTACGCGCGCTAGCTCGCCACCAGCAGCACCACGCTGCGCGGCTGCACCCAGCAGTAGGGCCGGGTCACCTCCTCGGCCTCCGCGGGCTCCTGGAAGTCGAGCGGCGAGGGCCGCTCGGTGTCCACCACCCGCCGCCACGCGCGCGCTGCCAGCGGCTCCGGCAGGTTGAAGCAGAGCGGCTCCTTCCAGACGTTGCACGCGGCCCACAGGTGCTCGCCTCTCTCCGGCGAGCGCAGCTCCCAGGCGAGCGAGTGCGACTGCGGCGTGAAGTCGGGCTTGCCGAGCGCGACGCCGTGCCAGGTGAGCACGGCCGGTGACGCGCCGCGCGGCTCCTGCCAGAAGCGGTCGAAGCTGAGCAGCGACTGCGCCTGGCAGAACTTCGTCAAAGCGCTGGCGAAGCGCAGGAGCTCCGCGCCCTGCGCCGTCTCGCGCTCGCGCCAGTCGAGCCAGGTGAGGTCGCTGTCGTGGCAATAGGCGTTGTTGTTGCCGCGCTGGGTGCGGCCCACCTCGTCGCCCATCAGCAGCATCGGCGTGCCCGACGAGAGCAGGAGCAGCGCGAGGTGGTTCTTCATCTGCCGCAGCCGCAGCGCCTGGATCTTCGGGTCGGGCGAAGGGCCCTCGACGCCGCAGTTCCACGAGTCGTTGGCGTCGGCGCCGTCGCGGCTCTCCTCGCCGTTCGCGTCGTTGCGCTTCTTCTCGTAGGTGACCAGGTCCCGCAGCGTGAAGCCGTCGTGGCAGGTGACGAAGTTGATGCTGCGGCTGGGGTCGCGGTTGAGGCGCGGATAGAGATCGCGGCTGCCGGCGATCCGCTGCGCGGCGGACCACGCCACGCCCTCGTCGCCGCGCAGGAAGCGGCGGACGTCGTCGCGGTAGCGGCCGTTCCACTCGGCCCAGCGGTGGCCGACGAACGAGCCCACCTGGTAGAGCCCCGCCGCGTCCCACGCCTCGGCGATGATCTTGGTGCCGGCGAGGATCGGGTCGGCCTCGATGTCCCAGAGCAGCGGCGGGTTGGCCAGCACCTCGCCCTCGTCGCCGCGGGCGAGCGTGGAGGCGAGGTCGAAGCGGAAGCCGTCCACGTGCATGTCGGCCACCCACCAGCGCAGGCAGTCGAGGATCAGCCGGCGGACGATGGCCCGGTTGGCATTTAATGTATTACCGCAGCCCGAGTAGTTCATGTAGCGGGCCGGGTCCTTGGGGTCGAGCGTGTAGTAGTCGGAGTTCTCCAGCCCGCGCAGCGAGAGGGTCGGCCCGGTCGCGTCGCCCTCGGCGGTGTGGTTGAAGACGACGTCGAGGATCACCTCGATGCCGGCCTGGTGCAGCGCCATCACCATCTGGCGGAACTCGAGCACCGGGCCGACCGGGTCCTTGCGCGAGCTGTAGCCGCGGTGCGGAGCGAAGAGGGCGATCGGGCTGTAGCCCCAGTAGTTGAGCAGTCCCCGCGGGGCGTCGCCCGGGTCGAACTGCTGCACGGGCATCAGCTCCACCGCGGTGATGCCGAGCGACTGCAGATAGGGGATGCGGTCGATCACCCCGGCGTAGGTGCCGCGCCGCTCGGGGGCCACACCCGACGAGGGGTGGCGGGTGAAGCCGCCCACGTGCAGCTCGTAGATCACCGAGCGCGAATAGGGGCGCCGCAGCGGCTCGTCGCCGTGCCAGTTGAAGCCGCGGCGGTCGACCACCACGCTGCGGGGCGCGGTGCGCGTGTCGTCGCCGGGCCGGCGGGCCGCGTCGCGGTCGTAGCGCGAGCCCAGGTCGACGCAAAAGGCGTACGGATCGATCAGCGCCTTGGAGCCGTCGAAGCGGTGGCCACGCGCGGGGTCGTTCGGGCCCTGCATGCGCCACGCGTAGTGCTGGCCGGCGCGGGCTCCGGCGATGAAGACATGCCAGAAGTGGAAGGTGCGGTTGCTCTGCGGATCGAGGCGCACCACCCGCGGGGGCGCCTCGCTGGCGGCGTCGGCGTAGAGGAGCAGCTCGGCCCCGCTGGCGCTGCGCGAGTAGACGTTGAAGGCGACGCCCTCCGGATAGACGGTGGCGCCCAGGGGGTGGTTACGGCCTGGGAGGACGTCGGCCTCGTGCATGTGTTGGACGGTACCACCCTCGGCGGGCGCGCGGTTCGGGCCATTCCTGAGGCTCCCGCCGCCGCCACGCGCTACAACAGCGCCGCACCTCTGCGAGGAGCACGGCCGCGATGCGCATCCTAGTGGTGGAAGACTACCCGCCGCTGGCGAGCTCGATCGTCGGCGCGCTGCGCGAGGCGGGCTGGGCGGCGGACCACGCGCCCGACGGCGACGAGGCGCTCAACTTCGCCGAGGCGAGCCGCTACGACGCCATCGTGCTCGACCTGATGCTGCCCAAGCTGGGCGGGCTCGAGGTGCTGGCGCGCCTGCGGGCCAAGGGCAACGACTCGGCCGTCCTCATCCTCACCGCGCGCGACGGCGTCGGCGACCGGGTGCAGGGGCTCGACACCGGCGCCGACGACTACCTGGTGAAGCCCTTCGCGCTGGCGGAGCTGCTGGCGCGGCTGCGGGCGCTGGTGCGCCGCCGCTACCAGGGCGCGACCCCCTCGCTGAAGATCGCCGACCTCGTCCTCGACACCGCCGGCCGCACGGTGCAGCGGGCCGGCAAGAGTATTATACTCTCTGCGCGCGAGTACGCCGTGCTCGAGTACCTCGCCTCGCGCAAGGGCCAGGTGGTCACCCGCGCCGAGATCTGGGACCACGTCTACGACTTCGCCTCCGAGCCCTCCAGCAACGTGGTGGACGTCTACATCGGCTACCTGCGCCGCAAGATCGACCAGGGCCACGAGCGGCGGCTGATCCACACCCGCCGCGGCCTGGGCTACCTCCTGGGCGAAGAGGGCTGACGCGGCCATGCCCCTGCCCGCCAGCAGAGCGCCGTGGTCCCTGCGGCGGCGCATGTTCGTCGCGGTCAGCGCCGCGCTGGCCATCTCGCTGGCGGCGTTCTCGATCCTGCTCGACCGGACCTACGCGCTCACGCTCGAGGACCGGCTCGATGACGAGCTCGCCGAGGACGCCCACTCGGTGGCCGCGCTCTTCGAAGAGCGGGCCGCGGGCCGCTGGGAGGTGGAGTCGGGCCCCGAGGACGAGGAGCGGTTCGAGAACATCTGGTACGAGGTCCGCACCGACGACGGCGCGCTGCTGCTCGTCTCGCGCGGCGCCGGCCTGGGCAAGCTGCCCGGACTCGAGGGCCCGCTGCCGCGAAGGCTCGACATCCGGCTCCCCGACGGGAAGGCCGGCCGCGTGCTGGAGGCGGCGGTGGCGGCGCGGCCCGAGGAGGGGGTCGAGCCCTCCGGCCGCAAGCTGGTGGTGCGGGTGGCCCGGACCACCGCCCCGCGCGACGGGACGCTCGCCACCTTTCGCTGGAGGCTCCTGGTGGCGGGCCTGTCCGCCTGCGCGTTCTCGGCGCTGCTCTCGCTGCTGGCGGCCCAGCAAGGGCTGCGCGCGCTCGGCGCGCTCGGCGCGCGGTTCGATCGGCTCGACGCCAGCCGGCTCGGCGAGCGGATCCCCGAGGAGCAGCTGCCCCGCGAGCTGCTGCCGCCCGTGCGCAAGCTGAATGAGCTGCTCGGGCGGCTGCGGGCCTCGCTCGAGCGCGAGCGCCGCTTCAACGCCGACGTCTCGCACGAGCTGCGCACGCCGCTCTCCGGCATGCAGGCGATCCTCGAGCTGGCGCTCTCGCGCGACCGGTCCGCCGACGACTACAAGGACGCCATCGTGCGCGCCCGCGCGGTGGCCCGCGACCAGCAACGGCTGGTCGAATCGCTGCTGGCGCTCTCGCGCGCCGAGGCCGGCCAGCTCGAGCCGCGCCGCGAGCCCGTGGCGCTGCGCGAGGTGTGCGACCTCGCCTTCGCCGCGGTGGAAGGCGAGGCGGCCGCGCGGGGCCTGCGGCTCGCCAACAAGATCGCGCCCGATCTGACGGTGACGTCCGATCCGGGGCTCCTGCGCGCCATCGCTGGCAACCTGATCTCCAACGCGACCGCCTACACCGAGCAGGGCGGCTGGGTCTCGGTGGAGAGCGACCTCGGCAAGGGTCTCTGGCTCTCGGTGCAGGACAGCGGGCCGCCGCTCCCCGAGGGCAAGGCGGAGCAGATCTTCGAGCGGTTCGTGCGCCTCGACGGGGCGCGCTCGGCCGACGGCCACCACGGCATCGGCCTCTCGCTGGTGCGGGCGCTCTGCGGTTCGCTGGGGCTCAGCGTGGCCGCGCAGAACCGCCAGGACGGCACCGTGGCGTTCGAGGTCCGCGAGGACCCCGCCAGGCCTTGAGTCATACTCTTGCTGCCTACGCGCTGTCGCGCCGCACGCCCAGGCCGCGGCGCCGCGGCGGCTCGCCGGTTTCGATCGGGCCGAGCACCACCGGCACAGGCGTGATCGCGTAGGAGTCGGCGGCGCGGCCGAGGTTCTTGCGCGCCTCCTCGAGCGGCGGCGTCGCCATCCCGGCAGCCACCACCAGGTCTCCGTGGCCGGCGCGGTGGAGCACGTAGAGCGTGGAGCCCTCTGCGAGCGCCGGGTCGACAGCCAACCGGACGCGCGGGCCCCACCGGGGCGCGAGGAGAGAAGCGGTCGTCGGCGCGCGGGTCCCGGGGGCTCCGGCGCAGACGATGAACACATGCTTGCGGGTCTGGGTTCTGGTCACGGGGGGACACCCTGGACCCCGAACGTGAACCGTGCATGAGACGTTGGTGGGGTCTTTGCGCACATCGGCCGGGCGGGCCTCGGTGCCCGGGCTAGTGGAGACCGGGCGCTTCGTGGCCCGAGCGCGCCACGTACTCGGTGTACCCGCCGCCGTAGCTGTGCGCGCCCTCGGGGGTCAACTCCAGCACGCGGTTGGAGAGCGCAGCGAGGAAGCGCCGGTCGTGGGAGACGAAGAGCATCGCCCCCTCGAACTTCGAGAGCGCCTTCACCAGCATCTCCTTGGTGGCGAGGTCGAGGTGGTTGGTCGGCTCGTCGAGCACCAGGAAGTTGGGCGGATCGAAGAGCATCCGCGCCAGCACGACCCGGGCCTTCTCGCCGCCGGAGAGGATGCGGATCGGCTTGTCGATCTCGTCGCCCGAGAAGCCGAAGGCGCCCGCCAGCGTGCGCAGGGAGCCGATCGACGCCTTGGGGAACGCCTCCACCAGCGAGTCCCAGACGGTGGCCTTCCCGTCGAGGACGTCCATCGCGTGCTGCGCGAAGTAGCCCATCTTGACGCTGCCGCCGATGGCCACCTCGCCCTCGTCGGGGTCGGCGGCGTGCGCCACCAGCTTGAGCAGCGTGCTCTTGCCCGCGCCGTTGACGCCCATCACGCACCAGCGCTCGCCGCGGCGGACGAGGAAGTCGAACTCGTCGTAGATGACCTTGGTGCCGTAGCCCTTGGACACCTTGGCGAGCCGCGCGACGTCCTCGCCCGAGCGGGGCGCGGGCTGGAAGTCGAACTCGACGACTTTCACGGTCTTGGGCGGCTCGACCTTCTCGATCTTGTCGAGCTTCTTGATCCGGCTCTGCACCTGCGCGGCGTGCGAGGCGCGGGCCTTGAAGCGGGCGATGAACTCCTCCTCCTTCTTCAGCATCGCCTGCTGCCGGGCATACTGCGCCTCGAGCTGCGCCGCATTGACCGCCCTTTGGGCGACATACGACTCATAATCACCGGCATAGGTGGTCAATTCGCCGCCGTCGATCTCGACGATCTTGGTGACCATCCGGTTCATGAACTCGCGGTCGTGCGAGGTCATCAGGATGGCACCTTCGAAGTTCTTGAGGAAGTTCTCCAACCAGATGATCGACTCGAGGTCGAGGTGGTTGGACGGCTCGTCGAGCAGCAGCGCGTCGGGCTTCATCAGGAGGATGCGGGCGAGCGCCACCCGCATCTTCCAGCCGCCCGAGAGGGCGCCGACGTCGCCGTCCATCATCTCGTTGGTAAAGCTGAGGCCCGCGAGGATCTCGCGCGCCTTGCCCTCGAGCGCGTAGCCGTCGAGCTCCTCGTAGCGGGCCTGCACCTCGCCGAAGCGCTCGACGTTCTTGTCGAGGTCGTCGGCCTGGTCGGGGTCGCCCATCGCCAGCTCGAGCTTGCGCAGCTCGGCGGCGATCACCGAGACGGGCCCGGCGCCGTCCATGGTGGCGGCGACCACGGTCTGCCCGTGCATCTCGCCGACGTCCTGCGAGAAGTAGCCGATGGTGACGCCGCGATCGACCGCGACCTGGCCCTCGTCGGCCTCCTCCTCCTTGACGACCAGCCGGAAGAGCGTGGACTTGCCGGCGCCGTTGGGCCCGACCAGGCCGACGTGCTCACCGCGGTGGATCACCGCCGAGGCCTCGACGAAGAGGATCTGCTTGCCGTGCTGCTTGGAGACGTTGTCGAATCGAATCATGGGGGCGCGCTCTTTAGCAGAGCGGCGCGCGGCAGGGAAGGCGGGGGGCCTTGCGCTCTGCTTCTGCGCGGTTGAAGCGGCCTCGAGCGACTACACTTACGGCGCGGGGCGCACCGCCAGCCCCTGGCCGGCCGCCACCACCACCCACTTGCTGCTGACGGGCGCGACGAAGCGGACGGCGCCGCCGCAGACGAGGCGCGGCGCAGCGTGGCCGGCGGCGAGGTGGAGGTCGGCCGGATCGCTCGCGTCGAGGTCGAGCACGCGGCCCTGCCCGTCGCTGCCGACCCAGGCCACCCGCACCAGCGAGGCGCTGCCGTAGGAGGTGGCGGCGAGCGTACCCGCGACGATGGTGGTGCCGTCGCCCGTGGAGAACTGCGCGGCCGCGCCGAGCAGCGCGCCGGTGGTGTTGAAGGCGCGGGCGTCGATGATGCTGCCCGCCGACTCGAGGCCGAGCGCGATGTCGGCGGCGAGCGGCACCACCGCGCCCGCGGGCACGGTGAGCTCCGCGCTCGACTTGAAGTCGGCCGACTGCAGCGCCACGCCGAAGCCGGGCACCGAGGCGACCCACGCCAGCGCGCTGGCGGCCGAGAGCATGCCCTCGAGCGAGCGCGGACCGCGCCCGACCAGCTGGTTGCTGTTGCGCGCGCCGCAGCCTTGCGGGCCGCCCTCCTCGGCGCAGACGAAGCCGTCTCCGGCGAGGTGCAGGCCGAGGGTGCCGCCGTCCATCGCCGACCAGCCGACGCCGGTGTCGGCGCCCTTGCTGCGCGGGGTGTAGACGCCGCCGTCGAGGGTGACGTCCACGTTGCCGCAGCCCTGGTTCCAGAGCGCGAGCGCGGCGGCGTCGTGGAGCGTGTCGAGCGTGGTGGCGACCACCTCGGCGCAGGGAGAGCCACCGAGGCCGATGTGGCCCGCGGCGATGGAGAGCGCGCTGACGTCGAGGAGCTGGCCATTGACCCGGAACCCTGGCCGCTGCCCGCCTGGCTCCTGCGCGCCGAGCGCGACGACGCCTGCGTCCGAGGCGAAGGCGGCCACCGCGGGCGCGTAGGGCCACGACTCCGCGGAGGGGGCGAAGTAGGCGCGCCCGTGGAAGGCGAACGGGCCCGCGATGCCCGTGGAGAGGAAGATCTTCGCGCCGCCGTCGGGGAGGGAGCCGTCGTCGAAGCCGACGTCGTCGCAGGGGCCGCCGTCCGCCGGGGGACCGGAGTCGGCGCCCGCGTCGAAGGAGGAGAGCTTGGAGTCGACGATCAGGGTGCAGGCGGAAGCACCGAGCGCGGCCGCGGCGAGCCCGCCCAGGAGGGCTGCGCAGGGCGGACCGGAGCGCCGGTGGCGGACGGGCGAGGGCACGCGACAGAGGTAGCACGGAGGGAGGGTGCGGGGCAGCAGGGGCCGGGGAGGGCAAGCCCGGAGGAGTGGCTCGCGAGCGGGCGCGCGCGGGACCACGCGCAAGAGAGTGGATGCTCGCGATAGTTGCAGCAGCGCCATTGGACGCGTTATGGAGGCCGCTGCGAGCCGCTAGCTCAGCTGGTAGAGCACCGGCCTTTTAAGCCGAGGGTCCTGGGTTCGAGCCCCAGGCGGCTCACTCCTCGAAACACTCAGAACAGACTGCCAAACAGCATCCCGGCTAATGGGCGGGCCTTTCTCCAGTTCCTCAGCGTGAACCCGGTCGATCGCCCCCTGCAGGTACTGGGGTCTCGCCCGCCACGATCCGCGGTCGTGGTGTCTGCCGCCTGTGCCAAGGTGCTGCTAGAGCACCGAACAGCTTACCTCCCGTCGGGCCGGTGACCGACCCGGAGGCGCCAGCCCTCCGCCGGGCGCCAGCGCCCCTGGTACAGTCTGCCCACCTTGCCCGCCGCCCTGCCCGCCTTGCCCGCCGCCCTGCCCGCCTCCCTCGCCGACCCCGCCGCCGCCGCCCGCGCCATGCTGGCCGCGCTCCCTGCCCGCCTGCGCCACATCCTCGCCTCCACCCCCGAGCTCCGCCGCGCCTACCTGGTGGGCGGCTGCGTCCGCGACGCGCTCCTCGGCATCCCGGTGAAGGACCACGACGTCGAGGTGTTCGGGGTCACCTACGAGGCGCTCGCGGAGGCGCTGGCCCGGCACGGCCGCACCGATCTGGTCGGCCGCTCGTTCGGCGTGGTCAAGCTGACCCTCCCGGGCGCGCCTGGCTACGACTTCACCGTGCCGCGGCGCGACTCGAAGGTCGCGAGCGGCCACAAGGGCTTCGAGATCACCACCGACCCG
>JAYWAO010000446.1:0-10481 GCA_043782365.1 Deltaproteobacteria bacterium | reverse complement strand
CGCCGAGGTTGCCGACGCGGTCGACCGCGCGCACGCCCACCCACAGCTGCGTCTGGTCGGCGGGCAAGAGGATGTCGAACGCGGTGGTGCCCGTGCTGGCCGGCACGGTGCCCGCGAGGTTCTGCGCCTTGAAGGTGGAGAGCGGGTCGGTCCAGGTGTTGGCGTCGAGCGGCGTCGAGCCCTGCCGGTAGCGGATGTCCCACGCGGGGGCGGCCGCGCCGAGCGTGCCGTCGTCGGCCGGGACGGCGGCGAGCGTGACGTGCACCACGCCGGTGACCGGGCTGGTGACGCTGAAGGCGGGCGTCGCCGGTCCAGGCGGCGAGATGTCGGCGAGGATCACCCGCGAGGCCACCGCGCTGGTGTTCCCGCTCGGCGCGGTGATCTGCGCGGTGAGCGTGTGCGTGGTGGAGGCCGCGCCCTGCGCGATCGGGATGCCCACCTGCACCAGATCCTTGGTGGTGTCGGTGGCGAGCAGCGCAGCGCTGGCGAAGGCGCCGGCGCTGCCGTCGACGAAGACCTTGAGCGCGCTGCTCGCCTGCGCCGAGACGCCGAACGAGAGGCCGGTGAAGAGCTTGGTGACGTCGTTCTGCGCGTTGGGCGTGGCGCCGGTCACCGTCTGGCCGAAGGCGACGAAGGTGTTGCCGGCGGCCGGGGTGGTGAACGAGACGGTGGGCGTGTCGAGGTCGCAGGCGAACTGCTGCGCACCCGAGTGCGTGAGGGTGCCCACCGTCACCTGGGCGCAGAGGAAGCCCGCGTCGTGGTTGGCGAAGGTGAGCTGGCCGGTAAAGGTAGTCACGTTGCCGGAGACATTGGCGTTGACCGCGCCCGCGGTCGGCGCGCCGCTGCAGTCGGCGGTGGGGGCCACGAAGAGCGTGACCGGGGTGCCGTCGGGCGCGCCGGTGGTGGTGGTCTGCAGAACGGGCTGGCAGCGGGTGCCCACCTTGGTGCCGAGGCCGAACCACGCGGTCCCCGCCACGGTGGCGGGCGCCGTAATGTCGACGTGGGCGCCGCTGAACTGCTGCGCCACGGTCACGGTCGGCGACTTTCCAAGGTTGCCGGCTACGTCGGTGGCCTGCGCGTAGAGCTTGTGCGAGCCCGCGGTGCGCAGCCGCAGCGAGACCGCCAGCGCGCTCGAGCCGTCGGCGGTGCCGCTGCCGACGAGGCCGTCGAGGTCGCTGAAGACCGAGAACGGCTGGCCCGCCTCGAGCGGACCGCCCGCCGAGACCGCGACCGAGCCTGGGTAGGGATAGCTGTTGATGCTGCTGGCGTCGGCCGGATCGGCGAGCGTCAGCTTGGGCGGCACGCTGTCGATGGTGACCACCCGGCCCGGGCTGGTGGCGGTGTTGCCGTAGGCGTCGCTGACCGCCACCGTGAGGCTGCGCGCCGCGCCGTTGGCGAGGTCGCCGAGGACGTTCGACACCGCGCCGCCGCTCGACGAGGCCTGCGCCACCGGCGAGGCGCTGGCGTCGAGGAAGAAGCCCACCGTGCTCCCGTCGGGCGCGCTGGTCGAGGCCGACAGCGCGTAGCGCAGCGGATTGGTGCCGGGGCACGGGCCGGGCGAGCAGCCCGAATCGGCGGCGGCGTTGAGCGTGGTGACGGTCGCGTCGGGCGCGGTGAGCGTGACGGTGGGGCTGGGCGCGACGATGAACGGCTTGGCCACCGTGCCGAGCGTGACGACGGTCTCGCCCGCGATCGGGTAGACGTTGCCCGGCGTCGAGTTGAAGTTGCCCGCCTCGTCGAGCACGCGCGCATAGAAGACCCAGCTCTGGTAGCCGCCCGAGCCGAGCAGCTTCGCGAGCGGCACGGGCACGTTGATGCTGGGCCCGTTGGAGGCGGCCACCACGCTCGCGAGCGCGGTGTTGGACGCAGTCGAGAAGATCTCCACCTTGTTGCCGGTGATGAACGAGAGCACCCCGAGGTCGACCTTGAAGTTCACCGTGCTGCCCGCTGCGGTCAGCTCCGCCTGGTTGAGCGCGCCGTCCTTGGTGGTGTCCTCGAGCAGCGCCAGCGCGGTGACGTGCGGCGGCAGGTAGTGGGCCACCGCCGTGCGCGTGCCCGAGACGTCGGTGGGGCTGGCGTCCACCTCGGCGATCACCTGCTGCGCGCCCTCTGGCACGGTGACGTCGAACGTCGCGCTGTTCCCCTGGATGCCAGGCGAGGCCGGGCTGGTGGCGAGCGGCTTGTAGCCCGCGGTGAAGCAGGTGCCAGGGCCCGTGGCGACGGCTGAGTTGGAGCAGACCCGCACCGCGCTGCCGTTGGCGGCGGTGGCGTTGACGATGACCGTCACCTGCTCGCCGACCGCGCTGTGGTCCTTGTCCTGCGCGAAGCCGAGCTGGCTGACGCCGTTCACCGCGGTGACGCCGAAGAAGTTGAGCGACACGCCCGTGGGCACGCAGCGCACGGTGACGGTGGACTGGGTGGGCACCCCGACGTTGCCCGCCGCGTCGGTGGCCTTCACCGAGAGCGCGCTGGTGCCGTTCGCGACCGCCACGTTGGGCCAGGTCCAGGTGGAGCCGCCGGCGGTGCTGGTGGGCGTGCCGGGCCAGACCGACGGCGTGCCGGAGGGGCCGGTGATGGTGAGCTGCAGCCCCGACGCGGGCACCGGATCGGTTACCGAAACTTGCACCTGCTTGAAGAGCGGCGCGGCCTGGTTCGCGCAGTCCAGCTCGGGGGCCGTGGGGCCGTAGCTGCCCGAGAGCGGCGTCACCAGCGCGGGCGCGGGCGTGCTGCGGTCGGCGAGGATGCTGACGAGGAGCGGCAGGCCGTCGAGCCCCGCCGCGGTCTTGGCGGTGACGCCGAAGGAGCAGATCCCCTCCTGGCCATCGGCGACCAGCCCGACGTCGAAGCTGACCACGCCGCCAGCGGGGATGACCGCGGGGCCGTAGGTCGTCGCCCCGCTGCCGCAGTCGACCACCAGCCTGGCGGTGCCGCCGTCGCCGCCGGTGGTGCCGAGCGTGACGGTGGCCTTGCCGGCGCCGTTGAAGTCGGCCTTCGAGAAGGCAGCGCCCGGCGCGGGCTTGGTGATGCTGACGGTGGGCCCGGTGAGGTTGAGCGTCACCACGTTGGGCAGCGCGCGGCCCTGCGCCCCCACGGTGGCGGCGCAGACCGCGTCCACGGTCCACGCGCCATCGGTGAAGGTCACGTCGTCGAAGGTGACGGTCTGCAGCCCGCTGCCCGCGGGCGCCTTCGAGGTGCTGTAGGCGACGCCGCCGCCGCTGATCGGCGTCAGGCTCAACTTGACGAGGCCGCCACCCGAGGTCTGCACCTGCACCGCGTGCTGGAAGCCAGCGAGGTCCGCCCGCGAGTCTTCCACCGGGCTCCAGACGGTGTGGTCGGCCGGCAAGAGCACGTCGCAGCCAGGCCGGCCGGTGCTGACGGTGACGTTGGCGGTGGCGGTCACGGGCGCGGGCTGCACGGGGTCGATGACCACGTCGGTGACGGTGGCCGAGAGCGTCGAGAGGCCTTCTCGCAGGCTCACCGCGGGGAAGCTGGCCACCAGGTGGCCCGCCACCAGCGCGGTGACCGCGGTCTGCTTGAAGCGGGTCCCTGCGCTGCTACCCAGGAGGAGGTCGACGGCGGTGCCCACGGGCCGGTTGTCCACCTGGACGAGCACGTTGGTCTGCAGGCCATCGGCGAGGTCGGGCCGCACGTCGTCCTCGGTGAGCAGCGTGGCCCCGTCCTTGGGCGCGGTGATCTGCACCACGGGCGCGCCCTGCAGAAAGGTGAGCGACGCGGTGGCGATCCCGCTGTTTCCGGCGGCGTCGGTGACGGTGAGGACGATCGGGTTCTGGCCCGGCGTCAGCGCGAGCCCGCTGAGGTCGATGGCGTTGCCCGTGACGGTGAAAGCGGGCCGCGCGACGCCGCCGACGGTGAGCTGCGCGGTCTGCGCCTCGCCAGCGCAGCCAGTGGTGGCGTGCAGGTTGAAGGTGCCGATCCGCGTGCTGCCCGAGAGCGGCGCGCTGAGCGCGACGGCGGGGTCGCTGACGTCGACGGCGATGGCCGCGAGGTTGGAGAAGACCACGCTGCCCTGCGAAGGCCGCGCCTGCGCCGCGCAGGAGTACGCCGTCGGGCCGCAACCGGTGAGCGGCAGGAAGAGCTGGAGCGTGGTGTCGAAGGCGGCGGCGAGCGGGCCCGAGACGCTCACCGGCTGGCCGTTGCTCGTGCAGGTGACGGTCGCCTGCGCGCCCGCGAGGTTCTTGCTGGTGAGGCGGAAGTCCACCAGCGCGCCGCCCGGCTGCGCCAGCACGTGCGCGCCGTGCCCGAGCAGCGACTGGTCGGCCGGCGAGGCGATGGCGAGCGCGCCGTTGTGGTAGGCGACGGTAAATGTAATCGTGCCGGTGGTGGCGGCGTTCCCGCTCTTGCGGCGGGCCCAGACGCGGGCGGTGTGCGAGCCGCTCGAGAGGGTCTGCGCGACGCCGCTGAAGAGGCCCGAGGCATTGGTGCGGTCGAGCAGCGACACCTGCGCGGCCTGCCCTGTCCCTTCGTCGAGAGAGAGCCACGATTCGCTCCCGGGGTAGAGCGCGGAGGCGCCGACCACCTGGCCCGCGAAGGCGGCTTGGAAGACGTTGGCCTGGTTGCTGACGTTGTCGGCGTCGCCCAGCACCGCGCCCGCGACCGGGGAGGTGAGGCCCACCGTCACTGCCACGCCGTCGGCGGTGTAGTCGGCCGGGCGCAGCGCAGCGGAGCCGCCGCCGGCGCGGCCGACGAAGGCCTCCACGTGGTTCGGCCCGTCGAAGAGCTCGACGTCGAACGCGGCGCGTCCGCTCTCGACCGTGGTGGTGTACGTCGCGTTGCTCGCGCCCTGCGAGACCACCAACCGCGCGGGCTCCTGGTCGCAGCGCGCGGGCACGCCGGTGACGACCAGCCGGGCCTGGATGCCGGCGCGCGCGGGGTCGGTGTCGGCGACCGCGCCCCCTGCGCCGGTGAGGTTGAAGAGCGTGCCCGACGGCAGCGCCAGCTCGCCCGAGCAGCGGCGCGGCGAGCCCTCGGGGGGGCTGAGCGTGAGCGTCAGCAGCCGGAGCGGCGCGCCCTTGGCGATGAGGCCGATCAGGTTGTCGCCCGAGAGGAGCTGCACGTTGAAGCGCGCGGTGCCGTCGGCGGACAGCGCCTTCGAGTAGACCGGCCCGTCGGAGGCGCCGACGGTGAGGCCCGCCACCGTGCCCGCGTCGAGGCCGCGGCAGAAGACGTCTACCTCCTGCACCACGAAGCCCGTGTCGCCGGGGTCGGCGACCACCACGCTGTGGTCGGCGGGGCTGGTGAAGCGGCACCCGGTCGCCATCGAGTCGGCGAGCACGCGGATCGAGGTGGCCGTCCAGCGGTCCGAGTCCTTGTCCACCACCGAGACCGAGAGGGTGACCGGGCCTTCGCCGAGGGTGACGGCGTCGAAGTGGAGCCGGCCCGCCTTCACCTGCGCCAGCGCGCGCGGGCCGCCGCCGACCGCCGAGGCCCAGCTGCCGTCGGCTGCGTCGGTGAGGGCGTCTACCGCGACCTGCACGCCCGGGGCGGCGGCGTCGAGATCGGCCGACGGGCCGAGCTGCGCGAGGTCGGCGGGGCTGGTGATCGACAGCTTGGGTGAAGACGAGCACGCGGCCGCGAGACCGGACACCAGGAGGGCGATGGCGCTGCGATGTAGGCGGATCATTTGGTTCCCACTCCCTCGAGGCGTTGGCCGCCTGGATCGAGCACCAGCAACTGAAGACGCACCAACTCATGCACGAAATCGGCCGAATCCCGCTCGGCTGTAGCCGGATCGACCTCGAACTCTTCCACCAAGGCACGCGCAAGATCTGCGACCGTGCGCTGCCCGTCGCTTAACTCCCAGAGACGGCTCGCGACTTCATTCAAATCGTGCTCGGCCCCGTCGGCCTGCTCGGGAGGCCCGCCCGGGTGGTGGCCCGCTGGGGCGAGGATCACCACCTGCCCACCCCAGTTGCGCCAGGCGAGATCGGGGTGCCGCCGCGGTCGCGCGGTGAGCAGGGGATCGGCGTCTCCAGCGGACATTGCACCCCCAAGAACGGCCGCATAGACGAGTAAGGCCGCCATCGGGGTGGGGTCAACTCGATCTGTGGCCGCGCCCGCGTGCTATGCCGTTGATGCTCGAGAGCGCGCCCCGGCCGCGGCACCGGGTTCCGCCTCTACTTCCCGGCCGTCTAGGCTCCATGCACGTCGCCGCGCGCGCCCCCATGCACCCCACCGGTCTGGCTGACCGCCTGCTCGTGGGCGTGCTCCTGCTCGCGCTCGCGTGCACGGCGAGGCTCCTCTTGGTCGGCACCGCGCGGTTCGGCGGTGACGAGATCGTCATGTTCCAGATGGCCGAGCGCATCTCCCGCGGCGAGGAGCTCCCGCTCTTGGGGACCTCGATCACCGGCGGCGGCGCCAGCCACCCCGGGCCTGCGTTCTTCTACCTGATGGCGGTGCCGCTCCTCTGCGGCTTCAAGTCGCCCGAAGCCGCCAACGCCTTCGTGGCGCTGCTCTGCGCCTTCGGCGTATTACTCTATTGGCGCGCGCTGCGCCCGTTCTTCGGCGAGGCCGGCGCCGTCACCGCCGCCGTCCTGATGGCCTGCCTGCCGTGGAGCACCCTCTACGCGGACCGGATCTGGAACGCCAACGTCATCAACTTCTTCGTCGCCGTCGCCTTCTGGGCCGCCTGCCGCCTGCGCCGCAAGCCCGACCTCGCCGGGGTGGTGCTCCTCGCGCTGGGCGCCGGCGTGCTGCCGCAGTTCCACTTGTCGTCGCCGATGGTCTGGGTGGCGCTGGCGCCGATCGCCTGGCCCGCGCTCAAGCAGTGGCGCTGGTCGTGGACCCTGGCGGTGGTGCTCTGCGCGCTCGCCCTCTACGCGCCGCTCATCGCCTTCGAGGTGCGGACGCAGGGTCACAACTCGCGCACGTTCCTGGCCGAGTCGGGCGGCAACCCTTCCAGCGACTGGCTGCGCACCCCGCTCTGGGCGCTGCGGCTCCTCACGCTCGACGTCAGCTACCAACAGCTCTTCTCCTACTGGGACCTGCACTCCGAGGGGCAGATGGTCGACCTCGTGCTGCACGGCAACGACGACGTGCAGTGGACCCCGCTGCGCCGCGCGCTCCTCGCGCTGTCTTACATTTTTGCGCTCGGGACGCTGGGCTACCTCCTGGTGCGCCGCCTGCGCCGCGTCGGGGCGAAGGCCGCGGCGCCCGACCCCGCGGCGGCGGACGGGGAGGCGTTCCTCCGCGCGGCGCTGCTCGGGCTGCTCGCCAACGTGCTCCTGCTCTGGGCCACCCACCGGTCGATCTTCGGCCACTACGTGCAGCCGCTCTTGCCGTTCTACTTCGTCGCCTTCGCCGCGCTGGGGCAGGCCGCGGGCGAGTGGGGCCGCGCCCGCTTCGCGCTCTATGGCCTGGTGGGCGTGCTCTGCGCCGGCGGCTTCGACAGCGCGCTCTGGGTCTCGCGCACGACCGACGCGCGCAACGGCCTCACCACGCTGCGCACCGTGCTGGCGGCGATCAAGCGCGACCGGCCCGCGCTGAAGGCCGCGAAGATGGAGTTCGACTACCGCTCGCAGGACTGGGGCTACAACGTGCTGCTCTCCCACGACCCGGCGAACCGGCTGAAGTTCGACAAAGACGGCCCCGTCTACCAGCTCCGCCTGCGCAGGGCCCCGCCGCCGCAGGGCGCGCGCTTGATCGTCCGGACGGGGCCGATCGCCGTCTGGGCGCTGCCGTGACGCACCCCGCCTGCGACGCGACACCACAGAGGACGCGCCACTGCCCCGTGCAGCGCGGGTTGTTCCGCTGCTATCTTCACGCGCCCACCCCGGGGGTCCCTTGCTCGAGTCCTGCGTGCAGCACCGCGACGCCACCGCCGGCTGGGTCTGCGACTCCTGCGAGTCGAAGCTCTGCCCCGCCTGCGCCGCCTCGAAGACCACCGCGGCGGGCGAGACCATCCTCTGCACGCGGTGCGGCGGCAGCGCGCAGCCCATCTTCATCAAGCGCGGCGAGCTGGAGGCGCTCAGCGCGCTGAAGGCGCAGGCCTCGCCCTTCGGCGGGCTCCGGGCGCTGGTGCGCGGCCAGAAGCCCTCGGCGCGGGACGACGAGCTGGTGCCCGTGCTCGGCGACACGCAGCCGCTCATCCAGCTGGCCGGCGGCGAAGGAGAGGAAGGCGGGCCGGTCGGCCTCGACAGCGCGGGCAACCCGCTCTCGGACGCAGCGCAGAAGCCGCGCACCTACGAGCCGATCGCGCTGGACGACGACGGCGACGGCGACGGCAGCTTCGAAGTGGAGCGCGGCCTCCTCGGCCAGCCCTCGCCGGTGGCGCTCGTGCCGCCGCAGGAGCTGGAGCTGGAGCTCGACCCAGGCGAGGAGCAGGCCCAAGGCGCGCCCCCGCCAGCGCCGGTCGCGCGGACTCCCGCCGCGAGCGCTCCGCCAGCGTACGCGGGCGCGCGGCCGCCGCCTCCACCCGTGATCCGCCCGCCGCCTCCGCCGGCCGCACCCGCGGCGAGGCCGCCGCCGGCTCCTCCCGACCACTCCCTCCAGACGAGCGAGGGGGCGAACGAGGTCCTGGCCGGCCTCTTCGCGCAGGGCCAGCAGACCGAGTGCCTCGACGTGCTCGACCGCTCCGGCCTGCTGCTCCGCGCGGAGACGCTCGCGCCGCAGTCGTGGCTCTTGCTGGGGACGTTTGCGCTCGACCAGAAGCGGGCCAAGGCGGCGACCTTCGCGCTGCGCCGGTGCATCGACGCCGCGCCCGAGGGCGTGCACGCGCCACCGGCGTGGCTCCTGGCGGCGCGGACGTATGATCAGCTGATCGGGGACAGGAAGACGAGCGACCGACTGCTGCTGGAGGTGGCGACGCGGTTTCCGCGGAGCAAGGAGGGGCAGTTCGCGGCGCGGAGGCTGGCGGCGGCCAAGGGGTAGCGCGGAGGACAGAGGAGAAGTTCGCGCTCCCGACCGTGCGTGGTATCGATCGACGCGATGTCCACTGGCGACTCCTCCGCACCCCTGCCACCGGCCGCTGCAGCGACGCCGCCGTCGAGCGCGGCCTCGCCAGCGCCCGCAGGGTCCCCGGGCGCCGACTCGCCGATGCCGCCAGAGTCGGTGCCAGCGCCTCCGGCGCCGCGGCGGGTCTCGCCACCGTCCCAGTCCGGGCTGCAGCGCCCGCCGGAGCCGACCCAGCCGCCGCCGCCGCGGACCAAGGCCCCGTCCCATTCCGGGCTGCAGCGCCCGCCGGAGCCGACCCAGCCGCCGCCGCCGCGGACCAAGCCCCCGTCCCAGTCCGGGCTGCAGCGCCCGCCGGAGCCGACGCAGCCTCCACCGGCGCAGCCGCCGCCAGCCGAGCCCGCGTTCTCCGAGTCGCCGCTCCTCGATGGAGTCGTCCGCGTCAACGTGCAGGTCGAGCGGGTCGCCTCGTTCCTCGCGAAGACCGCCCTCTTCAAGAACGCTCCGCCGGCGGTTGCGCAGAAGGCGGCGCCCCTGATGCAGGCGCTCGACTGCGCGGAGTCGAGCGTGCTGGTCGCCGCCGGCAAGGTCAGCGACGGGCTCGGCATCGTCTTCTCGGGCGCGGTCCAGGTGCTCCTCCCCGGGACCGGCGGTGAGCTCACCCCCCTCGAGACGCTCGGCCCGGGCGACTTCTTCGGCGAGGTCTCGGCGCTGCTCGGCGAGCCCAGCCCCTTCTTCGCGGTGGTCTCCGCGGCGGCGAAGATCTTCTGGCTGCCCGCGCAGCACGTCCAGGCGATGGTCGCGGCGGTGCCGGCGGTGGCCGAGGCGCTCGCGCGCCGGCTGGCCCGGTACAACCTCCTGCTGGCGAAGGTGGAGCGCAGCGTCGCGCCGGAGCTGATGAGCGATCTCGAGTCGCAGCTCCTCGAGGCGTTGGCCCCGCACGAAAGCACGAGGCCCGCGCCGGTGCTGGCCCCCGAGCCGGTGGCCCGCGGCATCCCCTTCGTCGAGCTGCGCGAGTTCGACCTCTCGCCCTCGGTGCTGGCGATGGTGCCGGTGAAGCTCGTCCGCACCTACCGGCTCTTGCCGGTGAAGCTCGCCGGCAACGTGCTCACCGTCGCCATGGTCAACCCGCGCGACGGCGCCGGGCTCGGCGAGCTGAGGCGCACGCTGCAGACGGTGGAGGTGGTCCCGGTCGCCATCGGCCTCGAGGACTACTCGAGCGCGGTGGTCCGGCTGAAGCTCTTCGACGAAGGGCGCCCCGGCGGGCGCGGCGCCGGCCCGCGCGTCAACCCGGAGTCGCTGCAGTTCGAGACGGTGGTCGAGCAGGAGCGCGAGACCGCCCGCGACGCCCGCGCGGTGGGCGACGACGTCATCCGCCTCTTCAACCGGATCGTGGCGGCGGCGATCGAGCGCGAGGCGAGCGACATCCACATCGAGCCCACCCCGCAGAGCTTCCGCGTCCGCTTCCGCACCAACGGCACGCTCACCGACTGGAACGAGCCGGTCCCCCCGACCACCTCCCTCAAGGCCTTCACGGCGCGGGTGAAGGTGCTGGCCGGCCTCGACATCACCGA